>JBJEVC010000022.1:0-78696 GCA_051884135.1 Candidatus Coproplasma sp.
TATGAAAAAATGTTGTGGTCTTTTTCTTAGACCACAACATTTATTTTAGAACCATAAACTTTTTCGCCCTGCACGGAACGTGCAGGGCGTTATTTTAACCGTAACATAGATTTACCAAATTATTAAAATTTTTAAAATTATAGTTTGTAAATTGACTTATAAAATCTGATATTGTATAATTATCACCGTATATTGTATTATCATGCAGAGGTGTTATTATGTATAAAATAGTTAAAAAGAGAGTACTTAACCCCACTGTTACCCTTATGGAGATAGAGGCGCCTCTTGTTGCCCGTAAGGCACAGGCAGGGCAGTTTATCATCTTAAGGGTAGACGAGAACGGCGAACGTATTCCCTTAACCGTCGCAGGTTGCGATTTGGAAAGGGGTACCGTCCGCATAATCTTTCAGGTGGTTGGCGGCACTACAGAGCTTCTCAATCACAAGCAAGAAGGCGACTATATCTCCGACTTCGTAGGGCCTTTGGGTAAGGCAACCGAGACCGAAGGTATGAAAACGGTGTGCGTAGTCGGCGGCGGCGTCGGCTGTGCTATCGCTCTTCCCATAGCAGAAAAGTTCCACGAGTTGGGTGCGGAAGTTCACTCGATCGTAGGCTTCAGAAACAAGGATTTAGTCATCTTGGAAGATGAGTTTACGGCGGCTTCGACAAAACTCACCATTATGACCGACGACGGCAGCTACGGCACGAAAGGGCTTGTAACCGAGCCTTTGAAGGCGGCGTTGGAGAGCGGTGAAAACTACGACGTGGTTATCGCAATCGGACCTGTAGTTATGATGAAATTCGTCGTTGCAACCTGCAAGCCCTTCGGCGTTAAGACGGTTGTTTCAATGAACCCCATTATGATTGACGGTACGGGCATGTGCGGCGGCTGTCGCTTAACCGTAGGCGGCAAGACTAAGTTTGCCTGCGTTGACGGACCCGACTTCGACGGTTATGAGGTAGATTTCGACGAAGCTATGATGAGGGGTACGATGTACCGTGACTATGAAAGACACGCATACGAAGAGGCGTGCAACCTCTTTAAAAAGGAGGTTAAATAATTATGGCTAAACCCAATATGAGTTTAAAAAAGAACCCTATGCCCTCACAGGAACCCCTTGTAAGAGCAAGGAATTTTAAAGAGGTAACGCTGGGCTACTCCGCAGAAACGGCAATCGACGAGGCGCAGAGATGCCTTCACTGCAAAAACGCTCCCTGTATTCAGGGCTGCCCCGTCAATATTCACATTCCCGACTTTATCGACAAGATTAAGGAAGGCGATTTTGAAGGCGCTTACAAGGTCATCTCCCTTTCAAGTTCTCTCCCCGCAGTCTGTGGTAGGGTCTGCCCTCAGGAGACCCAGTGCGAGAGCAAGTGCGTTCGTGGCATTAAGGGCGACCCCGTAGGTATAGGCAGGCTGGAGAGGTTTGTTGCAGACTACCACAACAATAATGCTACGGCTGAAACCGAGGTTCCCAAAGCTAACGGTCACAGGGTTGCGGTTGTAGGTTCGGGTCCTTCGGGCTTGACCTGCGCAGGCGACCTCGCAAAGCTCGGCTATAAGGTTACCGTTTTTGAAGCGCTTCACCTTGCAGGCGGCGTGTTGGTATACGGTATTCCCGAATTCCGTCTGCCTAAGAAAATCGTTCAGAAGGAAGTGGACGAGCTTAAAAAGCTCGGCGTAGACGTGGAGACCAACGTCGTAATCGGCAAGACCTTGACCATTGACGAGCTGTTCGAGGACGGCTACGAAGCTGTATTCGTAGGCAGCGGCGCAGGCTTACCCAGATTTATGGGTATCCCCGGCGAGAGCTTGAAGGGCGTTTACTCCGCCAACGAATTCTTAACCAGAAACAACCTGATGAAGGCCTACAAGGATAATCCCACCACGCCTATATTAAAGGCTCAGAAGGTGGCGGTTGTCGGCGGCGGCAACGTTGCAATGGATGCGGCAAGGACGGCGTTAAGGCTCGGTGCGGAGAAGGTGTATATTGTCTACAGGCGTAGTTTGGAAGAGCTCCCTGCAAGAAAGGAAGAGGTCGAACACGCTATGGAAGAAGGAATAGATTTCCGCCTTTTGCAGAACCCCGTGGAGATTTTGGGCTACAACAACCCCGACGACAGGCGTGACCCTAAAAACGGCTTTGTTACGGGCATTAAGGTCATCAAGATGGAGCTCGGCGAACCCGACGCAAGCGGCAGGCGCAGACCTGTGGAAGTGCCCGGAAGCGAAGAAGTTCTCCCCGTAGACTGCGTGGTTATCTCCATCGGTACCAGCCCCAACCCCCTTATCAAGGATACTACGGCTGGTTTGGAAGTTAATAAACACGGCGGCATAATCGTTGAAGAGGCGACGGGTAAGACCACTAAAGAAGGCGTTTACGCAGGCGGCGACGCCGTAACGGGCGCCGCAACGGTTATCCTTGCGATGGGTGCAGGCAAGACTGCGGCAAAGGCAATCGACGAATATATACAATCTAAAAATTAATAGGTAATTATTTTATAAAAGCCGCCGCAACGAAAGTTGCGGCGGCTTAACTTTTGTTCTATGTTAGTGTCTTAATTATTTTTATATATTTTGTGTGATTCATCAATTAAGCTACATAATTTATTAAATTCTACTATCTTATTTAATAGTTGCCTATTAAAATCAAAATCAGCAGAATCTGAAATAGTAAATAAACACCCGATAGGGCGGTTTTTATGAAGCAACAATAATTTTTTGTTTGAAATTAATGAATTTAATATTTCAGTAAATTCTCGTAATATAACACCAACTACAAATCTATTCGGATCTATACAAGATTCATCTGCAAGCATGGTTTGACAAATTTTAATTATATCTTTTGCCCGAATTTCCAAATCATTAAAATTATTTGACAATTATTATCTCCTCTTATGGTATCAGCCATTTAACGTGAACCACTAAAAATTTAACATCGTACCGCACCGACAATGCAAGTATATTATGACATATGGTACCGATTTAGTCAAGACCGTAGTGCCAAGTGCATTAATTATATTACTTTGCAGACTCGGCATTAATTTATAAATTATCTTTTGCAAAAAAAGTGCGGTGGACACTTGGTGTGCCACCGCAACGTCTATTCAGTTGTCTTGTTTTTTCATCTTCCGCAGTCGAGTACAACGTAAGCGAGGGGAGAAATTCCGTAAGAATTTACGTTGTTATCGAGCCTGATGATGTCCTCATAAATTTCGAACATGGCTGTTTTCTGCCTCCTTGAATTAAAGTATTCCGAAAGGCATATATAATTTTCAAGTACTTTGCCGTACTCAAATATTTAAGTGTTTTTCTGCACCTCCTTTCGAAATCACTTGCAGTATATCACCCGCAAAAGTGTAAGTCAATAACATTTTTAAAAATTTTTAAATAGGCAAAAATGTTAGATTACAACATAATAATATGTTTATTGGGTATATTTTTGTGAATTTAAAGAGTTACATTTAATCAAATGTTTGAAATTTACAAAACATCTTAATTTTTCGAGGAAATTAACATTTCTGTTTTTAAGGCGGAAATTACTTAATAGAAATGTCTAAATACTTGTCCGGGTCGGCGCACTCTCCGTTCTCGATTACTTCGAAATGGACGTGGGCTTCCAGCATACACTCACAGCCTGAAGGCTCTGAAACGGTGCCGATGACTTCACCCTTTTTAACGCTGTCGCCGGTCTTTAAGTCCGACTTAACGTCTATAAAGGTATAGCTGGTCTTAACGCCGTCCGCATGCTTAATTACGATTTTGTTGCCGTCTAAAGTGTCGCCCGTTTCGATGCTTTCCACTACGCCGTCATAGCAGCACACAACCGGCGTGCCTACCGCAGCGGCAAAATCCAACCCTTCGTGGAAATGCCACATACTGTTTAAAGTTACGTCTTCAACGAACTCATAGGGGGTTATGATGTTTATAGTGGCCAATGGCGAAGTCCAGCTCGTGTCTGAAGCGGTGGGTTTATCATCATCGGGGGTCTCTTCGCCGTTGCTACTGTCGCCGCCCGTATCGCCGCCGGTGTCACCGCCCGTGTTATCGTCGCCCTTATCTACCGTGTCGGTTACGCTAACCTGGAACCAGTTGTTCGCCGCACAGACGCTTATGACGGTAACCGAAGCAATCACAAGTATGCAAGCCGCCAAGATAAGATAGCGCAAAATAATTTTTCTCTTGTTGGTTCTCTTTTCGTTGTCCATAATTAAATCTCCTTTATATTTGTGCCGTATGGTTATTGACGGCGAGTTTATTTATTATTCGCATAGGCGAAAAAATTCCGTTTAGCGTTAATATCCCCCGAAAATTATGGGTGAAGCTACGGTCACGCTTTCGGCTTTTTTACAGATGTGCAAATTAATCTCTTGCCCGTACAGCTCTATGGAATAGGGTAAATCTGCCTTGCAGTAGTAATTAACGGAGCCGTCAATCTCTTCTACAAACACCACCTGACCGTTGACGGACTGTAAAAACCCGTCTATATCCAGGCTTTCATAGGTTGCGCTTTCGCCGTTTATGTCTGAAAGCAGCAGTTTGGTCAACGGGGCTAAACGTCCGTCGGTAAAGACTTCCCTGCAATTTATTGAAGTATCGCCAAGGTAAAAGCGGTAGCTCTCGCCGCCTAAAAACAGCAATCTTGTGGGCAGGGCGCAGATTGCGCACAGCACAAGGGCGGAGAGCGTCAGCGTTATAATAAGCTTGACAGCCGTTTTAATTATGCCCATAAAAATCCCCCCTTGCGTTTTGGCAAAGGGGGTTATTGACTAGGCTTACAAGTTTTATTCATTGGGCGGAAAAAATCCACCGAGACGGTGATTAAATCCAAACTGAAGTTTGATTCAATCCACGACTAAAGTCGTGATGCAATCCACCGCTGAAGCGGTGATTATATTGGGCGGCAAGCCGTTGATAAAGGAAGAATTATTAAAAATAAAAAAACCTGTACACAGCTTAACGCTTGGTACAGGTGTTAAACATTATTAAATTATTAATGGCAGCCGCCGCAGGTCTTGCAGTTTCCGCTGCACTTGACGGTCTTTTTGCCTGTGGCGGAGAACATCTCACCGCTGTACGCCCTTTCGGCTTTCGTCTTACAGTCGGGGCAGATTACTTCGTCGGTGAATCTCTTAACCAGCTCTTCAAACTCCTTTTTGCAGTTCGGGCATTTGTACTTAAAGATGGGCATATTACTTTTTCCTGTTTTTGCGTTGCCTTTTGGGCTTGTTTTTCAAAGGTCTTCTCTTGAGCATGAATATTGCAACGCATACCGTAATTGCAAGTGCGCCGCCGACTACCACATAAAACCATACGGGCGAAGTTTCGCCGCTGCTTACGTCGAACGGAACGGGCATATTCATTCCCCAGAAGCCTGCTATCATCGTGGGGATAGCGAGAAGAATGGTGATAATCGTCAACTTCTTCATCGTATCGTTGGCGTTGTTGGAGATTACCGAGCCGTATGCGTCCATCGTTACCGAAAGCGTATCCTTATAGATTTTACACATCTCGTTTGCCTGATTACATTCAATGGTCAAATCGTCGTATAAATCCTGATATTCTTCGTTCTTTGCAACGGCTTCGACTTTGGCGAGCTTATCGTGTACTTTTGCGTTTGAGTTGAGCGACGTCGAGAAGTATACGAGTGAATTCTCTAGCTCCAAAAGCTGAAGTATGTCGTCGTTTTTCAGGTTGTTTGCAAGCTCGGTCTGCACCCTTTGGCTGCGGCGGTCGATCTGCTTAAGGCAGTACAAAAAACGCTTCGTATTGCTCATCATAAAGGTCAGAATGAAGAATACGGGCAGATTGCAGTTGACCTTCGTTCTGCCTGTAATAAAGTCCTTTAAAACGGGGTTGCCCTTTAAGCATACGGTTATTATGCAGTGCTTATTGTAGATAAGCGCAAGGGGCAGTGTGGAGTAGGAGTCGCCTGCGTCGCTCGCTTCAATTATAGGGCAGTCGACGACGAACATAGAACACCCTTCGTCAAACTCGGTACGAGCCATTTCTTCTTCGTCGAGTGCGGCTTTAATCATATCTTCGGGGACGCCCGTCTCCTTGGAAACGTCTTCAACCTCGTCGTCGGTGGGGCTCACCATATCCACCCAGCAGTTAGGGAGAAAGGAGTCCTTTCTCTCCAGCCCGTTTTCACCTGCGCAAAAGTATTTAACCATAGTATCACCTCAAAAAAAATCGTGCGGAAGCAACGCCTCCGCACGGGATACCGTTATTATCGGGGAAGCGGTGCTTTATTTGTCTTTAACTATAGATGGATAACCGTCCATATCTAAATATCTCCTTATGCTATCAGTATAGCCCAAAAAACAGGTAAATGCAACCGAATGACAAAACTTTTTTTCTAAATTACAACTTTGCCGTCCAAATAGCTGTAGATAATGCCTTCCACGTCGTAATATTTGTCGAGCCTTGCAATAAGCTCTTCCGCTTTGGCGACGGTGAATTTATTGTTTTTAAAATAGTCGGCTAAAGCGGAAAAGAATTTTTTATCTCCCATAGCAGTCCTTACGCTCTCAAACATCAAAAGGCTTTTATTATAGGTTAAATTTATGTATTCGTATTCGCCTTCGTATTCGTCCAACGCCCGAGTCATCGCCGTATCGCTCTTGCCGAAAATTTGGTTATATACCGAATAGTAGCCCCTGTACGCCTTTATCGCCGAGCCCAATATGCCCGTACGGGTGTAGCCGTAGGCGGTGTGCGTTTCAAAGAAGGCAAGGGTGGAGTACTCCGCAAGCCCTTCGTCCTGCCAGGCGTTTTTAACCTGATCGCTCCCCACCATTGCGTACCACCACTGATGCGCCGTTTCGTGTACTGCGGTGTAGACGGCGTCCGTCTCGGTCAGAGCCGAATTAATCATCGCAAGCGCAGGATATTCCATTCCGCTTGAATTGAGCGGAGTATATACTATGGAAAGCGTGGGATAGGCGTAGGCGCCGAAGGTGGTAGAGAAGTACTCCAAACTCTCGCACACGGCGTTGAGCTCGGTCTGTACCGCTCTGTCGCCGCAGTAGTACGCCGTTACTTCACAGCCGTTGACGTTTTGCGTTACGGTCTTGAAATTTTTGGAGAGAACCGCCGCAAAATCCCTTGCGTTTTCAAGGGTGTAGCGCACTGTAATTCCCCCGTTTTCTTCCCTTCGTTCAATCTCTTTACCGCTCGTCGCTGCGGCATATTCGGGGGGTAACGAAAGAGTTACGTCATAATTTGCACATTCGGAGACGAACGGGTCACCCGTAGAATAATAAGGGGTCTGAATGAAGCCTTCGGCGCAGTAAGCGCATAAAACGGGGTAGAAATTGCCAAGGTTAACCGTATTTAAAGTTATGCCCGTACGGTGGTTCAATCTTGCAAGGTCGAGCGTGTAGTTAATGGTTACCGTTACGCTTTGGTCGGGGTATATGGGCTGGTTAAGCTGTACTTTGAGTATATTTTCGTCTTCTCCGCACACTTCCCAGCTGCTGCCCCCTTCTACGCTCTGAACGCTTTCTCCGCCGTAGTTCACCCCTGCATAGTACGCCTTGCTGTCGCCTGAAGACACGGGCTTGTACTTGGCGCTTTGCCTGTAGGCGTTGCCCCACAGGTTGAACAAAAGGGCGTCAATCTCGTTGTCGGTGCGGTTGAAATAGGTTAAGGTGCAAGTACCCGTTAAGTTTTCTTCCGCTTGGTTGTAGCAAGCGTTGATAACGTATTTATTGCTCTGCGTATCTTCGCTTGTATGGCAGGCGGCGGTGGGAAGTAAGGTTAAAGACGTTAGTGCTACGGCTAAAATAATAATGCTCTTTTTCATACTTTAAGGGTATGCCGTAGTACAAATTAATAGAACCTTTTTCGCCCGTTTAAAATAATATGTAAGGTATATGAAAGTCTGCGTCGTGACTCAAAGAAAGGGCGGTTTTGCCCTGCCTATACCCAAATGTGATATAGCTCTCTTCGGCTTTTCCGCTTTAGGCGGAGTAGATTTCAGTGAAGAAATAGACGGCAAAAGCAATAAATTGCAGACTATGGCGGCTTATTCGGCGAAGTGCGGTTGCGGAGTTTTATGCGGTTGCATCACGGATAGTAGGGGGTTAAAGCGCAAATCGGTCGCCGCCGCAAGCGAAGGCAAGCTTCTGGGCATAACCGATATGAGATACGTCCTTGACGGCGAAGAATATAAGAGCGGAGCAACGGTGGGCGTGTACAGTCTGCACGGCTACAGGGCAGGCGTGTGCATAGATAACGATTTGCTCTTCCCCGAACACATTAAAATCTTGTCGAGCTGCGGTTGTAACGTCGTGTGCGTTCACTGCGAAGATTTATCCAACAGTATGGCTCCGCAGCTCATCCGCTCTTACGCCTATATCTACGGCGTGCCGATAGTTATGTCGGCAGGGGGCGTGGCTTTCTTTGCGGATACTTACGGGGTAATCGCATCTTCCAACCGCCCCGTATCGCTGTTTGAAACCGACCTTAAGAACAGTTACAGGGTTGTCACTACCCGAAAAAGGGGGCTGTGCGACGAGTGCGGTTCGGACTTTTAAAACGGGTAACGGAGAGAGCGTATTTAGCTAAAGCTAAAATTTGAGTGAAAAGTTTATAAATGGCTTGAAATTTGAACGGTTATACTGTATAATAGACAATGCGTAAATATCTATGAAGAGGGCTATATCGTATGTTCAGTATGACCGGTTACGGCAGGGGCGAATATAAACAGGACGGATTAGAGGTGGTTGCCGAGATTAAGACGGTCAACAACCGCTATCTGGACGTGTCCTTAAAATGCCCGAGAGTGCTCGCTTCCTTCGAAGACGTTTTGAGAAGCGTCGTTAGGGAAAGGCTTACAAGGGGTCACGCCGACGTATATATAACCTTTACCGATAAAAGGGAAAAGCGTGCTGCGCTCTCAGTCGATTTACAGGCGGCAAAGGCGTGGGTGGATATGGCGACTCAACTTAAAGAAGCCTTCCCTGAACTTGAAAACGACTTCACCGTCTCTGCGCTTATGCGCCAGCAGGACGTGTTGAAGCAGGAAGAAATTTCCTGCGACGAGCAGTTGGCTTTGGGTGCAAAGTCCGCCCTTTCAATGGCGTTGGACAAACTTAACGATATGCGCAAGACTGAAGGGGAAAAGCTTGCAAAGGATATGCTCTCAAGGGTTGACGCCGTAGAAAAGCTCGTAGGAAAGGTAAGTGAAAGGGCTCCTTTAGTTGCGACAGACTATGCAAAACGCCTTGAAGAGAAGATTAAAAACAATCTGGAAGGCGTTAACTTCGACGAAGGCAGGCTCTTAACCGAAGTTGCCGTCTTTACCGATAAGAGCAATATCGATGAAGAGCTTACAAGGCTCGGCTCCCACATAGCCCAATTCAGGGAGATTGCCAAAGCCGATTTGGTGGGCAGGAAGTTGGACTTCTTGGTTCAGGAGTTCAACAGGGAGACCAATACCATATGCTCAAAATCCAACGATTTGGCTATAACCAAGTTAGGGTTGGAGCTTAAGAACGAGATAGAAAAAATCAGGGAACAGGTGCAAAACGTTGAGTAAGGGTAAGTTATTAGTCTTAAGCGGACCTTCAGGGGTCGGCAAGGGGACGATAGTAAAAGAAGTGTTAAAACTCCGCCCGAACGCATGCCTTTCGGTATCTTGCACAACCCGCAGCCCAAGGGAGGGCGAGATTGACGGCAAGAGCTATTTCTTTTTAACCAAGAAGGGGTTTGAAAAGATGATAGCCGAAAACGGTTTTTTGGAGTATTCGCAGCACTTTGACAACTATTACGGCACGCCCAAAAAGTTTGTTGAAGAAAAGCTTGCGACGGGCGACGTCATCTTGGAGATAGACGTAAACGGCGCATTGAGCGTCAAAGAGAGTATGCCTGAAGCCGTGTTGGTTATGATAGCTCCCCCCGATAAGGAGACGTTGTATTCAAGGCTCCGTGGCAGGGGAACGGAAGGGGAAGACATCATAGCAAAGCGCCTTGACAGGGCTGACTATGAGCTTTCCAAAGCTCCCTTATACGATTATACGATAATTAACGACGACTTGACAAAAGCAGTCGGCGAAGTGGTTAAAATATTAGAAGAAGGAGAACAAGATTAATGATTAATCAACCTGCAGTAGATACACTTTTAAACAAACTTTCCCACGAAGGACACAGCGCATCACGCTACGAGCTCTGCGTTGTCGTCTCCAAACGTGCACGTCAGCTCATTGAAAGGGGCGCCGTAAGCAACTTTAACGAAAACCCTTCAAAGCTCAAGGAAATTGCGCTTGCTTGCGAAGAGATTGAAGACGGCAAAATTATTTCCGTTAAGGACTGATTAAGGCTAAAATTAAGAAAATTCCAAAAGAGTTTAGTGCGCCCACCCGTTTTGGGTGGGCAAAATTATTAAATTAAACGCTATGTATGCAAAGGTAATCGTAGACATTGCCCACTCGCAGGTGGACAGGGTGTTTGAGTACTCCTGCCCCGATGAAACCTGTGCGGGTTGCAGGGTTAAAGTGCCGTTCGGCGGCAGGATTATTGAAGGGTTTGTGATAGGCGTAAGCGCAACCCCCACCTTTGCTGCGCAAAAAATTAAACCCATAATCTCTCTCTATGACGAACTCCCCGCATTAGTGCCCGAATGTTTTGCGCTTATGGAGAAAATCGCCTTAAGGTACAGGGTGCCTAAAGCGGCGTCACTTCGGCTCTTTCTCCCTTCGGAAATGCGGCTCGGCAAGGTGAGCGAAGTCTATCAAAAGCTCATACGTCTCTGTGGTGACCCGTCTCTAATCGGTAAATCCGCCAAAAAGCAGGCGGAAGCGGCGCAAATTTTAACGCAAGGCGACGCCGACTACACCGCTTTGTGCAATAAATGCGGCAGGGCTGCGGTCAACGCCTTGGTCGATAAGGGCATTGCCGAAGTCTATAAAATTAAACGCAACCGCACTCCTATGACGGGCGAAGGCGCAACTTTCGAGAAAAAGGTGTTGACGCCTGCCCAGTCTGCGGCTTTGGAGTATATAGAAAATTCGGATAAATGCGTTCAGCTCATACACGGCGTAACGGGCAGCGGCAAGACGGAGATTTATTTAAACATAATTGCAGACCAATTAAAGAAGGGTAAGACGGCAATATTTTTAGTGCCTGAAATTTCGCTAACCCCCCAAATGCTCTCACAGCTTCGTGCACGCTTCGGGTCGGAAGCGGCAATTATGCACAGCGGACTTTCCGCAGGGGAGCGTTTTGACGAGTGGTGGCGACTGCGTTCGGGCGAAGCTAAAATAGCCATCGGCGCACGCTCTGCAATCTTTGCCCCCCTTGAAAACATAGGTGCTATCATAATCGACGAAGAACACGATTCGTCCTATCGGTCGGAGACGGCACCGAGATATTCAACCATAGACATCGCAACGCTCCGTGCCGAATATAACGGCTGTAAACTTATTTTAGGCAGCGCAACGCCGTCGGTGGAGAGCTATATCGCCGCAAGCGAAGGCAAGTACGGCTTGGTTACGCTTACAGAGCGAATTAACGGCAAGCCCCTACCCGAAATCATTATCGCAGATATGCGCCGGGAAGTTAAAAAGGGGAACGTTTCCAACCTTTCACGGGCGTTAAAAGAAGAGCTTAACCAAACGCTGTCTTCGGGCAATCAGGCGATAATCTTCTTAAACCGCAGGGGGTATTCCCAGACGGTAATTTGTGCCGATTGCGGATACGTAGCAAGGTGCGAAAACTGCGACGTAAGTCTGACCTACCACAGCGAAGAGAACTGTTTAAAGTGTCACTATTGCGGTGCGAAGTACCGAATGCTCTCCGCCTGCCCCGAATGCGGGGGCAAGCACCTGCGCTACAGCGGTACGGGTACTCAAAGGGTGGTTGCCGAATTAAAGGAGCTGTTCCCTGACGCAAAGGTCATTCGTATGGATAACGACACGGTGTCGGGCAAGGACGGGCACTATAAGATATTGAAGAGCTTTTCTGAAAAGCAGGCGGATATATTGGTGGGAACGCAGATGATTGCCAAGGGGCACGACTTCCCTTCGGTAACTTTAGTCGGTATTTTAGACGCAGATATGAGTTTGCATTTCTCCGACTATAGGAGCGGTGAGCGAACCTTTCAGCTGATAACCCAGGTCGCAGGCAGAAGCGGCAGGGCAGGGGATAAGGGCAAGGTGGTCTTGCAGACCTGTTCGCCTGAAAACTACATTTTGCGCTATGCGATAAACTACGACTACAAGGGCTTTTTCGAAAACGAAGTCAAGATGCGAAAGGCTGCGCTCTTCCCGCCGTACTCGCTAATCTGCCGTGTTATGGTCGTAGCCGACAAAGACGAGAGTGCGCTGGACGCATTGAAGAAGGTCTACCTTGCAATCGAAGAGATCAGAAAGGTAGATCCGAATGAGTTCATATTCTTGAACAAGATGCACTCACCTATTAAAAAAATTCAAAACAAAGTCCGTTATCAGGTGCTTGCAAGGTTAAAGACGGACAAGTATTTAAAGGATATTTACGATATTGCGGTTTCAGCTTCCAACGCAGATGCGTTGGTGTACGTTGAAGAAAATCCCGTCAATTTATCTTAATTAATAATGAGGTTAAAAATATGGCATACAGATATGTTGTACAGATAGGCGATGAAAGGCTTCGGAAGAATTGTGAAGAAGTAAGAAAGTTCGATAGCGAGCTGTGGGCTCTTTTGGACGATATGAAAGAGACCGTCAAAAAAGAGAACGGCGCAGGGCTTGCCGCACCCCAGATAGGCATTAACAAAAGGGTGGTCGTAATCGACTTGGAAGAGGGGTATTTCGAGATGATTAACCCCAAGATATTAGCCTCTAAAGGCGAACAGACGGGGTCGGAAGGCTGCCTTTCGGTTAAGGGTAAGTACGGTATTGTCACCCGCCCTGAAAAGGTCAAGGCGGAGTACCGTGACAGAAAGGGTAAAAAGCACACGGTGACGGGCGTAGACCTGTTTGCTCGCTGCATGTGCCATGAGTTCGACCACCTTGACGGCATACTCTACGTCGACAGGGCAACCGAATTATACGAAGAAAAGCCCGATGAGGAATAATATGAAGATAGCTTACGCAGGCACGCCCGAATACGCCGTTGCACCCTTAAAGGCGTTAATCGATAACGGCGAACAGGTGGTTGCCGTTATAACGCAACCCGATAAACCTGTGGGCAGAAAGCGCATACTCACCCCTTCGCCCGTAAAGGCGTTTGCCTTGGGGAAGGGCATTAAGGTCTACGACTTTGAAATAATCCGTGACAACGTGGAAGAGATTAAAGGCATCGGTGCAGACCTTTTGATAACCTGCGCCTACGGTCAGCTTTTAACCGAACCCGTTTTAAAGGCGTTCCCTATGGGCGTGTATAATCTGCATGCGTCGCTTTTGCCCCTTTTCAGGGGTGCAAGCCCCATTCAGTCGGCGATACTTGCGGGGGAAACGCACACGGGCGTGACCGTTATGCGTACCGAACTCAAGCTCGATTGCGGCGATATACTTTTAGTTAAACGGTGTGAGATTGGCGATAAGACCTATGGCGAACTTTCCGAAGAACTCTCTGCACTATCGGCTATGGCGGCGGTGGAAGCGGTGGAAATATTAAAGCAAGGCGAACCCCAGCTGTTGTTGCAGGACGAAGCGAAGGCAACGTTTTGCAAAAAGATCAATAAAGCCGACGGCAAGGTAGACTTTTCGAAGTCGGGAAGGGAAGTTGCAAATCTCATCAACGCCTTCAGCCCTGCGCCTGCGGCTTTCTGCACGATGGGCGACGGGCAGATTAACCTTTTAAAGGCAGTTCCCTGCGACGGCGAAGGGCAGATTGGCGAAGTTATAAAAGTCGATAAGGGCGGAATCGTAGTTGCCTGCGGGCAGGGTGCGGTTTGTCTTTTAAGTTTGCAGTTTGCAGGCGGCAAGCCCCTTAAAGCGGCAGACGCCGTCAACGGAAGAAAGATAAAGGTGGGCGACAGACTTGACTAATCCCCTTGCCGACCCCTATTTAATTTTAGCTAAAGTATATTCAAACGGTCAGTTTTTAAAGCAGGCAATTTCTTCAACCCCCATTGAACCGCTAAATAAAAGCCGTACGGTAAAAATCTGCTACGGGGTTTTGGATAAAGACTGTTATTTGGAGCATATTATAGGGTTAAACGCCACCGAACGCCCTAAAACTACTATTAAAATCATACTTAAAATAGCCCTGTATATGTTGGAGTTTATGGGCAAGCACGACTATATGGTGGTGGATAGCGCAGTCGCTTTAACCAAAAAGTTAGGCAAAGGCGGTGCGGCAGGGTTCGTAAACGCCTTTCTGCGCAGTTATAAACTGCCCGAAGAGCCTTCAGGCAAGGACGAAGGGTTAGCTTTCAGGTGTTCTGCGCCCCTTTGGCTCGTCAAAAAGTTGAGAAGAAGCTATAAGGACGAAGCCGAAGCCATATTAAAGGCCCCGTCGCTCGGTCAAGGGGTCAGGTTTATCTCGAATGCGGAGAATTATTTGGATAAACCTCACACCGATACGCCCTTTAAGGACGTTTATATATTCAATAATTTCGAGAGAGACGAAGGCTTCTTTTTGGGCGATTACACCTTTCAGTCGGTGGGTTCTGCGGCGATTTGCAACGCCATATCCCCGTGCGAAAGGCTGCTTGACGCCTGTGCCGCACCCGGTGGTAAGTCGGCTTATCTTGCTCAAAAATGCAGGGAAGTAACTTCCTGCGAGCTGCACCCCCATAGGGTTAAGCTGATTGAAGAGTACTTCGAGAGAATGGGAGTTAAAAACGCCAAAGCTATGCAGGCGGATTCTTCCGTCTTTAACCCCGATTTCGAAAACTCTTTCGACGCCGTCTTGTGCGACGTGCCCTGCTCCGGTACGGGCGTTATCAACGAAAATCCTGACATTAAGCTGAATAGAAAGGAGAGCAATATCGCCGCTCTTTCAAAGATACAGCTTGATATTTTAACCAACTGCTCACGCTACGTAAAATCTGGCGGTATACTGTACTATTCAACCTGTTCTGTTCTGCCTGAAGAGAACGACTCTATTGCCGTAACCTTTTTAAATAATAACCCGAATTTTACGCCTGCCATTCCTTCATCGCCGCTAAATCATAAACTCACCAAGTACGGTTTGCAGTTTCTTCCCCATATATCCTTGGGTGCAGGCTTTTACTTAACGGCTTTCAAAAAGGCATAGTAGGGGGTGTAGATAGATATGAAAGGTATTATACAGGATTTAAACTACCAGCAAATTGAAGAGATCGTGCTTGAGCTCGGTGAGAAGAAGTTCAGGGCGAAACAGCTCTACGAGGGGCTTATGCAGGGCAAGCGCATAAGCCAGATTAATCTGCCAAAAGTTTTAAGAGATGAGCTTATAGACAGGTTTGAAGATTGCCCTATTGAGATTATTAAGACTTTGGAAAGCTCGGACGGAACCCAAAAATATCTATTCCGCCTTGCCGACGGAAACATAATCGAAGGCGTCTTTATGCGCTATAAGTACGGCAATACGCAGTGCGTCTCCACGCAGGTGGGGTGCCGCATGGGCTGTAAGTTCTGCGCAAGCACGTTAGGGGGCAGAATAAGGGATTTGACTTCGGGTGAGATTCTCTCGCAGGTGTTAGTGGTCAACGCTATGCACAAAGATGGCGCAAAGCGTGGGGTTACCAACATAGTGTTGATGGGCAGCGGAGAGCCTTTAGATAATTATTCAAACGTTATAACCTTCCTTCGCAACGTATCTGCTGAAGGCGGAATTAACATTTCTCCCCGTAATATATCCCTTTCAACGTGTGGTCTTGTCGATAAGATGTACGATTTAGCTGAAGAAGGCTTGCCCATAAATTTAACCGTTTCGCTCCACAGCACTACGGATAATGAGAGAGCAAGGACTATGCCCATTGCAAATAAGTGGAGTATTGTAGAGATTTTAAAGGCGTGTGAAAACTACTTTAAAATTACGGGCAGGCGATACATCTTCGAGTATGCGCTCATTGCAGGGGAGAACTGCGATAGCCGCCACGCCGAAGAGCTGATTAATCTTTTGAAGGGCAGACCCTGCCACGTCAATTTGATAAGGCTTAACGAAGTAAAAGAACGTTCGCTTATGGCGGTTGAAGAGAAGCAGGCGTATGCCTTTCTCTCTCTTTTGCAAAAGGGCGGACTTTCGGCAACGCTGCGCAGAAGGACGGGCGCAGACGTGGGCGGTGCCTGTGGGCAGTTAAGGGCTTCACACTTGAGCCAAGAAGAGTGAAATTTAAAAAATTATATTGAATATACGGTTAACGTATGATAAAATATAATTGAGCCTAATAAAGGAGGAATTGGTTATGAATATCAGAAAACTGAAGTTGGCTACGGGTATCGTAGGGCTGTTAGGAGTATTACTCGCTGTAATTTGTTATATTTGCAATATCGCCTTTTTACTTCAAGGCGAAGGCAATTTAGGGGTAGCTATCATCGCTGTGATTATCATGATAATAGGCATACCCTTGGGTATTGCGGCATTAATTGAATTTGTCTTTTCGATAATTTATACGACAGGCAAAGTTAAAGCCCGTGCTTTTTACATAACGGGCGCAGTTCTGTCTGTATTAGATTTATTTATTGGCGGTTCGATGATATTTTTAGCGTTGGTATCTGTCGACGCAGCAATCGGAGTTGTTGTGCCGTTGCTCGACGTGATAGGCTCTTTACCCATGTTGGCGGTTACGGTTTTAAAAATAGTCTGTGCAGTCAAGATTAAAAAAGAAGTAAATACGGAAAATTTAAGTATAAACGGTTAAGGATAATTCAAGGAGAGATACAGATGGCAAAAGTTGCACCTTCTATTCTTTCAGCCGATTTTTCGGCAATGGGTCAGGCAATTAAAGATATCGAAGCGGCAGGCGCCGATTTAGTTCACTGCGACGTTATGGACGGAAGCTTTGTAGAGCCCATAACTTTCGGCGGGCAGATGGTTAAAAATATCCGTAAAATAACCGCTCTTCCCCTGGACGTGCACCTTATGATAGAGCACCCCAAGACGCAGATTAAATTCTTTGCCGAAGCCGGTGCGGATATCATAACCGTACACTACGAAGCTTGCAGCAAGATTTCACCCGAATATTTGGAAGAGACCTTAAAGCTTATCAAAAGCTACGGCGTTAAGTGCGGGGCGGTCATAAACCCCGACACCGATGCGGAAAAAATCTATCCCGTTTTGCCCCTTTGCGATATGGTGCTGGTTATGTCTGTATTCCCCGGCTACGGCGGTCAGAAGTTTATTCCTGCTTCTCTCGATAACGTTAAAAAGCTTAGGGCGTATGCCGAGAATAACGGGCTTGACTACGACATAGAGATTGACGGCGGAGTAACCGTCGATAACGCAGAAGAGATAAGAAACGCAGGTGCAAACGTGCTGGTTGCAGGCTCGGCTGTGTTTAAGGCGGAAGATATGTCAAAGGCGAT
Source organism: Candidatus Coproplasma sp. (assembly GCA_051884135.1). Lineage (GTDB taxonomy): Bacteria > Bacillota > Clostridia > Christensenellales > Borkfalkiaceae > Coproplasma. Next base: position 17,443 of record JBJEVC010000022.1, read on the forward strand.
TGATAGGATCAGAGGTTGACTATGAAGGGGATATTGCTCTTAAACGGCGAACCCTACCTTGAACAAATTGACGCTTCAAACGCCTTCGTCACCTGTTGCGACGGTGCCTACGAGTGGGCTAACGGCAGAGTGAGAATTGACGAAAACGTGGGTGATTTCGACTCCCTTCCCTACGTCCCCACACCGCCGCCCACCGAGATTTATCCTTCCGAAAAGGACTTCACCGACGGGGAGATTGCCCTGCGCAAGCTAATTGCAAGGGGTGTAGACGAGATTGAGATTTACGGCGCAGGCGGCGGCAGGGAAGACCACTTTTTGGGTAATCTACAGCTTTTATACTATGCTCACAAGCAGGGCGTCAAGGCAAAGATTGTAACAAAAAACTCAATCATCTTCGCCGCAAGCGGCAAAACAGAGTTAAACGGCATTAAGGGCAAGACCTTTTCGGTGTTACCTTTCGGCGAAAAAGTGCATATAATGTATGGCAGGGGTTTTAAGTACGACTATCCCGAAAGTCTCTCTTTAGGTGAGTGTCGGGGCATTTCCAACATAGGCGTTGACGAAAACGGAGCGATAGAGATAGGCGAAAACGAAACCGCCCTGATTATAATAAATAGGGGGAAAGTATGACCATAATCTGCATTAAACCGCCAAAGCCTATAAGGAAGATTTTAAAATTGTTTAAAAAGGGTGCCTGAACGGGCGCTCTTTTTTTACGGCTTATAATATTTTTCACCGTTTGTACACCTTGTTTTCTTGCGTACCATTTAAATATTTGATAAAATAATTACGCTATGAAAAAGATTATATCTGTTACACTCGCTACTGCTTCAATCGCCGCAGCTTGCCTGTTTGCAAGTTGTAGTATGGGTGAAGCAAAGGTTAACTACACTCTCTCTGAAGACGGAACATATTATATCGTGAGCTCGGTTACGGGGAATAAAAACGCTTTGGGGAGATATGAAATTCTCTCAACCTATTCCGCAGGAGAGGGTGAACCGTCGCTCCCCGTAAAGGCAATCGGCGATTATGCGTTTTATCAGTGTGCGTCGCTGAACACCGTAATCATTCCCGACAGCATAACGGAGATTGGCAACGTGGCGTTCGGGTTGAGCGGTTTGATCTACGTCGATATCCCCGACAGCGTGGAAACCATAGGCTACAGCGCATTCAGTATGTGCACTCATCTTGAAAGTATCGTCATACCTGAAAGCGTAACCTATCTTGGCGACAGGGCTTTCAGGGGGTGTACAAGCCTTAAAAGGGCGGAGGTATATGCCCAGGTTTCCGATTTGCAATTCGGCACGTTCGAGAATCCCGTCGTTACGTCTGCAGGCAACATCTATATAAATTCTTCGCTTACCGAAATAGTGCTCCCCGCAAGCCTGACTAAAATATCGTCAAGCGCCATATCCGGCAATAAGCTTACCGACATCTATTTTATGGGTAGCGAAGAGCAGTGGAACGACTTGTATTTTTATATGTTAAGAGAGAACGAAGACGAAAATGCTGAATCGCCGTTCGTTGAAGAAAAGGTGGAAAAGAAGGATTATATTCCCCACACCACAACCATTCACTTCGACTACGTTCCCGAAGCGCAAGGTTGACGGATAATATAAAACAGATGATTGAGAAAATAAAAAAATGAGTTCCGCTCGGAACTCATTTTTTTTAAATCTGATTGAAATTAATGCAAAACGCACTGCCTGTCATCAGGCTAAAAATACTGAAAAATGCGCAACTGAAGTTACGCTACCGTTTTGCAGTTTGTCAAAGGCTCTGCATTCGGTTTAACCGAAAGCAAACAGTGTGAGAAAAACTTATGCCCTCTTAACTGTCTTAAGGCACCTTGCGCAAACGTAATCGTTTACTACTTTGCCCTCGTCGTTAACGTAGGAAACCTTCTGAACGTTTGCCTTAAAGGTCCTTCTCGTTCTTCTTTTGGAGTGGCTTACGTTGTTGCCGGTGGTCTGACCCTTACCGCATACGCTACATACTCTTGACATATCGTTATCCTCCTGTACAGGTGTATTTCAAAGGTTAAAAATAACGCTATCCGATTGAATAGCTAAACTATAATATCACCTCTTATAAAAAAAATCAATCAAAAACGGGAGCGGAATGAAATATTTTTGCGTTTATTTAATAATTTTAATGTTATTAATAACAAATTAGAGTAAAATATATCAAAGTACTTGCAAAAAATGGAAAAAGGGGTTAAACTTATAATATATGGTCAAGGCGACCTTTGACCGAAAGGATAGTTATATGTCGGTAAATACCAGCAACGTTTACGGTAAAATTTCCATATCCGATTCAGCCATAGCAAAAGTTGCGGCGAACGCAGCTTTGGAGTGCTACGGCATTGTCGATACCGTCTCCCGTCGTCTGTCGGATTCTATTTCAGAACTTCTCAAAAGAAAGACTGACGGTAAGGGCGTAAAGGTCACGACTAACGGGGACAGGATTTTTATAGACGTTAACGTAATAATCAAATACGGCGTATCCATTAACGCCGTCGCAGAAAGCCTTAAAGAAGGCATTAAATATAAGGTGGAAAAGTTTACGGGTATGATTGTTGATACCGTAAACGTTAACATTATCGGGGTTAAACTTTAAGCAATTACAGTTTAACTCTCTTTTCGTACGCCTTTTATCAGTGCGGCGGTTTTTATCGTTGCGCCATTAACTTTAATTATAATACAAAGAATAGAAAAAATATATTTTCCGTGGCACGAGAGTGAGAGCTGAATAATAGCCACAAGAGGAAACTTAAATGCAGAAAACAGTCAATAGTACCGAATTCCGTAAAATGGTTGCATCCGGTGCAAGAATGCTTGAAATAAACAGGGCAAAGATTGACGCCCTGAACGTATTCCCCGTTCCTGACGGCGACACGGGTACGAATATGTCACTTACTTTACAATCCGCAGTCAAGGAGATGAACGCTTGCTCGTCTAACCGCTTTCAGGAAATTTGCGATAGCGTTTCCAAAGGTGCGTTAAGGGGTGCAAGGGGCAACTCCGGCGTGATATCTTCTCAGATCTTCAGGGGCATTTGCTCGGTTTTAAGGGAGTGTAAAGAAAACTTTGATACAAAGACCTTTGCAAAGGCAATCGAAAACGGCACGAAGGTAGCCTACTCCGCCGTTTCAATTCCCAAAGAAGGAACGATATTAACGGTAGTCAGGCTGATGAGCGAATCGGCTTCCAAGCTTGCTTCCAAGAATAAAGATGTAGGCGACTTCTTAAAGGCGTTAATTGCAGTCGGCGACGAAGCGTTGGCGCAGACCCCAGAACTTTTGCCCGTATTGAAAAAGGCAGGCGTTGTGGACTCCGGCGGTATGGGTCTTATGACCATTATGCGTGGTTTCCTTGCCGCAATCACGGGTGAAGACATCGGTACGGACTCTATGCCCACCGAAGCGCAGGAGAACGCAAAGGAACCCGACTTCGACGACAACTCGGATATAATCAATCTTGATTTAGGCGACATTGAATTCGCTTACTGTACGGAATTTTTCGTAATCAACTTAAAGCCCCAGACGACGCTTGCAGACATTGATAAGCTCAAGGAAAAGCTTATGGGCCTGGGCGACAGCGTCATCTGTATAGGCGATTTGGAATTTATAAAGGTTCACGTCCACACCAATACCCCCGGCATTGCATTGACCTATGCGTTGGAGCTCGGCGAGCTTGACAGAATAAAGATTGAGAACATGCTCGAAGAGAACCGTCAATTAAAGAAGAAGATGGAAGCCGAGAAGAAGGAGATGGGTATGCTTGCCATTTGCGCAGGCGAGGGCTTGAGCGAGATATTCAAGGATTTGATGGTAGACAGGGTTATCGAAGGCGGTCAGACCATGAACCCTTCCGCACAGGATATTGCAGATGCGGTACAGAAGATAAACGCTTCCAACGTATTCGTGTTCCCCAACAACTCCAACATCATTTTAGCGGCAGAGCAGGCAAAGGGGCTTGTCAACAACCGCACCATTCATGTTATTCCCACCAAGAACGTACCGCAGGGCTTTGCGGCTGCGCTTGCGTTTAACCCCGAAGAGAGCGTGCCCGAAAACAAGACGAATATGACCCACGCAATCGACAACGTGGCGGCAGGTCAGGTGACCTATGCGGTGCGTAACACCACTATGAACGGCTTCAAACTTCAGGAAGGCGACATAATAGGTCTTAACTCCAAGAAGATTTTGGCAAAGGGAAGCGATATCGAGGACGTAACCTTATCGCTCATCAAGTCTATGAAGAACAGCGAGCACGAGATGATTACGCTGTACTACGGTGAAGGCGTTGAAGAGGAACAGGCGCAGGAGCTTGCCGACAAGGTGGGCGAAGCCTTCCCCGACTGCGACGTGGACTTCCACTTCGGCGGTCAGCCCGTATACTACTATATAGTAAGTTTAGAGTAAAAATAACAGCATTAATTTCGGGGAGCCGTCAGGTTCCCCGTTTTGTTTTAAAGGGTTAAGCTATGAAGTTGACTCAACTTAAATACGTTTCGGATACGAGAGAAAAACAGTTCGCAAAGCTTGGCGTAAACTCGGTGGAGGGTTTGGTCAAGCTGTTTCCACGCACCTATTTAGATTTAACCAAAGTCAACTCGATAGCCAAGCTCCAGCACAACGCCTACGCCTTGGTTAACTGCGAAGTGTTGAGCGTTGAGAAGAACGACTACTCACGCCGCCCCTACGTCAAGGCGATGTGCAGGCAGGGGGATAATCTCTTTCAGACCGTCTGGTTCAACCAACCGTACGTCGCCCAAAAATTAAAAAGCGGAGAGGAGTATCTGTTCTACGGCAGGGTGCAGAACAGGTACGGTATGGGTGCTTCGATGGTCAACCCCACGTTCGAGAGTGCAGACAGGGTTTCAAAGCTTAAGGGCATAGTACCCGTCTATCCGCTTACGGGTACGCTCTCGCAAGGGGACGTGAGAAGGGCGATTGCACAGGGCTTGACCAAGATAGATATCACAAGTAAAATTCCCTACCCTTTGCAGAAAAAGTACGCTCTTACCCCCTTGCGTGAAGCATATATAAAGGTGCACGCCCCCGACACGGAGCAGGAGATTGCTTCGGCAAGCGAGAGAATTGCGATAGAAGAGTACTTCCTTCTCGTGTCCGCCTTTAAGATTATCAAGGGCGACAGGGAAGTGGTAAGGACCAACCGCTATAGCGTTACGGGCGAAGATATAGGGGGCTTTTGCCGCCGTTTCCCCTTTGAGTTCACCAACGGGCAGAAGGATGCGGTGAGGGAGATATTTGCCGACCTGCGTTCCCCCCGTGCGATGAACAGGCTTATTCAGGGCGACGTCGGTTGCGGCAAGACGGCGGTTGCGTTAACTGCCATATATATGGCGGTCAAATCGGGTTTTCAGGCGGCGATGCTCTCCCCTACGGACGTGCTTGCCCGCCAGAATGCGGCACAGATAAAGAAGTATTTCCCTGACTATGAAGTAAGGTTTTTGTCGGGTTCAACCCCCGCCGCAGAGAAGAGGGAGATTAAAAAGGGTTTAAAGGACGGAACCGTCTCCATAGTGTGCGGAACTCACGCTGTAATTCAAAAGGACGTGGAGTTTAATGCCCTTTCGATGGTGGTCTGCGACGAACAGCAGCGTTTCGGCGTTGCACAGCGTTCTGCGCTGACCGAAAAGGGGGATAACTGCGACTGCCTTATTATGAGCGCAACGCCCATTCCCCGTACGCTTTCGCTCGTCTTTTACGGCGATTTAGACGTCACTACGATTAAGGAAAAACCCCGTTCACGGCAGGATATATCCACGTCAATCGTTAAAAGGAATAAATATAACGATATGTTAAAGTGGATAGGCAGTCAGGCGGAGATAGGCAGGCAGGCTTACTTTGTATGCCCTAAAATCGAAGGCGATGATGAAGGTACGGCAACTTCGGTTACCGAGCTTTGCGAAGACTTGCAAAAGGCGTTACCCAGGTTAAAAATCGGCTTGCTTCACGGCAAGATGAAGGATAAGCAAAAGGAAAAAGTGATGGAAGAGTTCCGCACCAAGCAACTGAATTGTCTTGTCTCTACTACGGTTATTGAAGTGGGAGTAGACGTGCCCGACGCAACCATTATGGTCATTTACAATGCCGAAATGTTCGGGCTTTCACAGCTGCACCAGCTTCGTGGCAGAGTGGGCAGAGGCAGCGAAAAGAGTTATTGCTTTCTGCTCTCGGATAGTCAAACCGAACAGGCAAGGGAACGCCTTGCGGTTTTAAAGAACAACTCCGACGGCTTTGCCATTGCCGAAGCCGACTTGCAGATCAGGGGCGGCGGCGACTTTATGGGTACCCGTCAAAGCGGCAGAATTTTAACCGAACTTAAAAATCTCCGCTTCCCCGTTTCGGCAATATTTACCGCTAAAGCAATCTCGGACGAAGCCTTTTCAGGGGCGTTCGATACCGACGAATTAAGGGTTGCCGCATTGGAGAAGTACGAAAGTTTGAAGGACGTAGTGCTTAATTAAAGCGGTTAACAAATAGCCTATTGACAGAAAGCTAAAGTTTTTATATAATAAATATAAGTAAAAGTTGAACATAATAATGCAGTAAAAATTCGAGGGGTACCCCTCGTTCCGCAAAAAATGCGGAACAGACATTGCCTTTCGGTAAATGATAAGGAGAAAGAATTATGAAGGTAAAAAGACTCATTCTTGTTATGCTGTCCTTTTTATTGGCAGGCACGTTGTTTTTCGGCTGTAGTTCAACGAACCAGACTCCCGATAAAGACCCCGATGAGGGCAGTAGTGATAATCCTATCGATAATCCTATCGATAATCCTAGTGACAATCCTAGCGACAATCCCGATTCGGGCGAAAGCGTTACAACCGTCTCCCATAAAATTTTCCTTGCAGGCGACTCTACCGTAAAGACCTATGAAGACAATCAGTATATCGGCGGTTGGGGTCAGTATTTAAGTGAATTTTTAGGGGAAAATTTAACCGTTGTCAACTGTGCGCAAGGTGGCAGAAGCTCCCGTTCGTTCATAAACGAAGGCAGGCTTTACGATATCGACGGTTGCGATTATTCGTTTACCCAGAATAACGGCAACTCGATAGGCGACGATATCTCCGAAGGGGATTATCTCTTTATTCAGTTCGGTCATAACGACGACGACACGAAGCTTGACGCAAGCGCTTCTACAAATTACACAACAATCTATGACAGAATGGTACCGCTCGGTGAGCCCGTAGACGGAATATATCCCACAACCCCTGCTACAAAGGTTTCCACAACCACGTTGCCTGCGCTGTACACCCAGTACGCAACCGACGCAGAGGAGACGAAAGCGCTCGCCGAAACGGCTAAATACGGTAGCGAATACTACTCTTACGAAAGCGGCGGTACTTATAAATGGTACCTTAAGCAGTATATTGACTTTGCAAGGGAGAAGGGGGCTATCCCCGTACTCGTAACCCCCGTTGCAAGGGTAAAATTCTCTGGCAACGAAATAGTCGGCGGTCCCGGTTTACACGGCGAAAACTTTGCCTACGTTCAGGCGGTAAGGCAGCTTGCCGAAGAAGAGGACTGTCTGCTTATCGACCTGTTTGCGGATACGAAAAATATTCTTGAAACCGCTACGTCCACTTATGCAAACTACCTTATAGCGTTAAAGCCCAACGATTTAACGGGCGAATGGCCTTCCGGCTATGACACGACTTACGGTAACGGCTCTCTCGGCTATACGGGCATAGAGGCGACTCATTATAACAAATACGGTGCGTTCATAACTGCGGCAAAGGTTGCAGAAAATATTATAAGTATGAACGGCGAAACGCACAACGGCGGTAAGGAGTACTTCGACTTCGTATCATCGGTGAGCAATCCCAAAACGTACGTCGACCCCTCTAACCTTATGTCTAAAACGGCGGTTGCGGCTGTGGAAGAATTGTTTAAAACTGTAAACGTAACTAACCCCGACAGGCAGTATCCCGACCCTGCAGAAGTGGTTAATATGATTTCCGCAATCTCCGCAAATACGGTTACGCAGGACAACTACGAGCAAATCGGTGAAGAGTGCGAAGCGGCTCGTGAGGCGTATAACAATCTCAACGTGGACGACAGGTCTGCCGTGACAAACTATAACGATTTAGTAGCGGCTGAAACAGCTGTTGCGCAATTCGTGGAAGCCAACAGGGTCAGCCCCGTAAAGGTTATAAGGTTCGATCCTTCGACAATGGAAGTGGCGACTATCACGTCTTCGGTTGTATGCGCAGGGTTAGTCGACGTGGGCGAAGATACCTCACCTACGCAGTTTACCATCGTAGGCGCTTCGGGCAAAGCGGTTGACGTTAAGTCGGGTTCGGCTTCGTTCAACTACAGCGGAACAGATTACAGCGTATCCAAGTATGTGTCGATGGGCGGCAGTGCGTCGTTCAGCGCCAGCAGGTATATAGAGTTCTCGGTTGAGGGAGCTTGTAAAATAACGGTCGTTGCAAAGTCCACGGGTTCAGACAACAGAACTCTCAATCTCGTCGATTCGTCCAATGCCGCCGTGACCTCTTTTGCGGCTAACACTAGCCAGAGCATAACCACGCAGGATATTACGTCTGCTGGCACCTACAAGCTCGGCTCGGCAGGCAGCGGTATCTATGTTTATGCAATAATCATAGAATACTTTGCTTAAACTAAAACGTGAATAATTAAATTGATAAGGAGAAAAATATGAAGGCAAAAAAACTAATTCCTATTGTTCTGTCACTTTTAATGGCAGGTACGTTGTGTTTCGGCTGTAGTTCAACGAACAAGACTCCCGACAACTCGGGCGACACCGACACTGAAGAACCCTCAAATCCCGGCGGAGAGACCGGCGGTGAAACAGGTGGCGAAACCGGTGGCGAGACGGGCGGTGAAACCGTAGCTTCCACGCCCCTGCCTGCAAGCAATAAGATATACGTCGTGGGCGACTCTACCGTCTGCTCGTTCAGCGACGATTACTATCTGCCCCGCTACGGCTACGGCACACAGCTTGCAGAGTATTTAAACGTAACGAGCGACCAGATTGTAAATCTCGCCCTCTCCGGCAGAAGCTCAAAGAGCTTTTTGACCGAGGCTAACTACACCAGTCTTGTAAACTCTATATCGAGTGGCGACTACCTTATTATCGGTTTCGGTCATAACGACGAGAAGAGTGATGACGATACAAGGTTTACCGACCCCAACGGCATCAAAGACGTTGAAAGCACTTCAAAGGGCACTTCATTCAAATGGACTCTGTATGAAAAGTATATCAAGGTGGCAACCGACAAGGGTGCAACGCCCATACTCTGTACGCCTATCGTGAGATATGCTTCCGACGGCAACTATGAAGGCTCCAAAGCTCACATAACGGCAGACGGCAACTACCCTGAAGCTATAAAGGAATTGGGTGAAGAGACGGATACTATGGTTGTAGATTTAACGGCTTTAACCAAAGCTGTATATCAAGAAGATAACGCCAACGCAATTTACTACCATGCACACACTACGTACGCAGGCGATATAAAGACCACGCTTGACGGCACCGAAACGCCCGACGGCAGGGACGATACGCACATCAATAAGTACGGCGCAAAGATGGTTGCATTCCAGTTTGCTAACGCATTAAAGGCGACAGATTGCGGCTTAAAGGCTCACGTCAAGGACGATATAGAATCGCCCAGAAAGATTATTGAATACCCTGCTGCAATCAATCTGTCTTACGTAAAACCCGACTACGAACCTTTTGATCCTGCCAACACTACGGCGGTTAAACTAACCACTACAACCACGAATGAAACAACCGCTGATTGGTATAAGACGGCAATGGGCGTTCTCGGTGGTGATACAAAGGTTGCAGATTATTCCACAACGTATTCTGAAGGCCAGTTCACACTTGTGGCAGGTACGGGCAGTAAGTTTGCGGCGGCTCAAGACGGCTTCGGCGCAGCCTTTGTACAGGTAGACGTAAGCAAGAACTTTAAGGCGTCGGCAAAGGTTACGGTAACCGCCGCTCCTTCTTCCGTAAATGCGCAGAACGCTTTCGGTATGATGCTCCGTGACGATATCCTTATAGATACAAACGACACAACGCTCGCTTCCAACTTTGTTGCGGCGGCAGTGAACGGAAAGGGTCAGGCATTCTTCAGCAGAAAAGACAAAGCGGCTCTCTGCTATGACGAGAGCCAGACGCTTGCGTTTACGCAGAACGTGGCATATGAAGTAAGTATCGAGCGTATAGGTCAGACAGTTGTTGCAACCATAAAGCAGGGTACAACCACTCTCACCACTACCTATACCGACTTTGACTTTGTTGCAAGAGATAATAATTATATGTATCTCTGCCTGTTTGTCAACAGAGGCATAACGGCTACCTTTACCGACGTTACCTTTGAAATTACAGGCGATAGTCAGGGCGCATAAGCTTAATAGTATTGTAAAATAAATTTGGGCGGACGGTGAAATTTCACCGTCCGCCCTTGACTTTATGCAAAAACCGCTATAAAATACCTTTAAAAAAAGGAGTGATTAAAATGGATGCATTAGAGTGTTTAACCGAAAGAAGAAGCATAAAAAAGTTTAAAGATACCCCCGTTGACGAGAAAGTCTTAAAGGCAATCATCGATGCGGGAATGAACGCCCCTACGGGTATGAACAGGCAGTCGCCCACGATAATCGCCGTGACAAATAAGGAACTCCGTGACAAGCTCTCCGCCCTTAACGCAAAGGTGTTGGGCAACTCTATAGACCCGTTCTACGGCGCACCCGCCGTGTTGGTCGTGCTTGCCGATAGAAACGTAAATACCCACGTCTACGACGGCTCTTTAGTTATGGGCAACCTTATGAACGCCGCCTACGCTTTAGGTTTAGGCTCTTGCTGGATACACCGTGCGAGAGAGGTTTTCGATAGCGACGAGGGCAAGGAGATTTTGGCGTCTTTAGGAATAGGCGGCGATTTAGAAGGAATAGGTCATTGCATAATCGGCTACCCCGACTGTCCTCAACCTGCGAAAAGGGCGAGAAAAGAAGACTACGTCTACTACGTTAAGTAATGAATATTGCGACCTACAAAAGACGGGAGAGAACAAAACGTTCTCTCCCGTATAATTTTGTTTTGAATTACTCAACGCCAATCTCTTTATCGTTAGGGATATAGTCGGTCATCTTGCCGCCAAGGTATTCGTCGTATGCCTTCATGTCGAAGTAACCCGTACCCGTAAGACCGAATACGATGACCTTCTTTTCGCCCGTCTTCTTGCACTCAAGTGCCGCATCTATCGCACCCTTGATTGCGTGTGAAGATTCGGGTGCAGGGAGCGTACCTTCGATTCTTGCGAACATTACAGCCGCTTCGAAGACATCGGACTGAATGTACGACTTTGCGGTCATCATCTTGTCGTGGTAGAGCTTTGAAAGTATGGGGCTCATGCCGTGGTAGCGTAAGCCGCCTGCGTGGTTTGCGCTGGGAATGAAGTCGCAGCCTAAAGTGTACATCTTTGCCATAGGGCAAATCTTACCCGTATCGCAGAAGTCATAGCGGTAAGTACCTCTCGTAAGCGAAGGGCAGGAAGCAGGCTCGATTGCAATTATTTCGGGGTTAGACTTGCCTTCAAGCTTTTCAGCCATAAAGGGTGCGATGAGTCCGCCAAGGTTGGAACCGCCGCCTGCGCAACCGATGATTATGTCGGGCTTTCTGCCGATTTTGTCGAGTGCCGTCTTGGTTTCAAGACCTATAACCGACTGGTGTAAAAGCACTTGGTCGAGTACGGAGCCTAAAACGTAACGGGTGGTGTGGGTAGGGTCGGTAGCCGCCGCTTCAACCGCTTCGGATATTGCACAGCCTAACGAGCCGCCCGTGTTGGGGTGTTCGGCAAGTATTCTCCTGCCTGCTTCGGTAGTGGTGGAAGGGGAAGCGACTACGTCTGCGCCGTATACGTTCATAACGTTGCGCCTGAAGGGCTTCTGCTCATAGCTGACCTTAACCATATATACCTTTACGGGCATATCGAAGAATGCGCCTGCCATGGAGAGTGCGGTACCCCACTGACCGGCACCCGTTTCGGTAGTAACCGCCTTTAAGCCCTGTGCTTTCGCATAGTAAATCTGTGCCGCCGCAGAGTTGAGCTTGTGGGAGCCGGAGGTGTTGTTGCCTTCGAATTTGTAGTAAATTTCGGCAGGTGTGTCAAGTGCCTTTTCAAGCCCGTAGGCACGAACCAAGGGGCTGGGTCTGTACAGTTTATAGAAGTCCAAAATGGGCTGGGGAATGTCGATATATTTGTCGGTTTGGTTCAGCTCCTGCGCTACAAGTTCGTCGCAGAAAACTGCCTTAAGTTCGTCTGCCGTACAGGGCTTGCCTGTGCCGGGGTTAATAAGGGGCTCGGGTTTTTCCTTCATAAAACCCTTTAAATTCAACCAACGGGTCGGCATCTCGTCTTCGTTTAAGTAAATTTTGTAGGGAACTTTGTTAGTCATAATTTTTTTCTCCTTTGGGTTTGACCCGTTAAATTTTTTTATTTTTTTACTTCGGTATTAAAAGCCGAGTTCCTTTAAAGTATAAAAAAATGACAACGCAAAAATATACGTTGTCAAGGACGGATTATAAAGCATCCGTGGTGCCACCTTGTTTCGGAAAGACTTCCGCACTCTGTAGGAACTTACATTCCTTGGTTACTTACGCTAACCTTCTCGTCGTACGATACTCGAATTACTCTTTGTCATACGCCCTCTGCGACCCATCTGGTACCCTGCGTGCAGTCGCTCTCACCTTCCCGACTTCTCTGTATGCGCACGAAATGCCATAACTTTTCGCATCAACGGTTTTTGCTTTAATACGTTAAAGCTTTGAATTGATTGTCTAAAAGTATAATACGCTTTTTTTTGTTTGTCAACTGTTTTTATAAATTTATTAAAAATTTTTTTGCGTTTATGCAAAGACTAATCGCAAGAATTAATAATTATTCAATAAAAATTAATAAAATAATATCACTATTATTATAATATATATTCATTCTTATATTGCAAAAGTTAAAATAAAGTGGTAAAATTGGTTAAAAGGAGAGTTTATGGCGATAAAGGACGGAATAAAGAAACTTGAAATTGAAAAGAAAGCTTCTCTCGTTACAGGCAAAAGTTTTTGGTTGACGGCGGAGTGCAGCGACATTGCAATGCCGTCTGCTCGCCTTTCGGACGGGCCCCACGGACTCCGTGTGCAGATAAAGGACGCCGACCATACGGGTGCCGCACGCTCGCTCCCTGCGACCTGTTACCCCACGTCTTCTGCAGTGGCTTGTTCGTTCGATACAGACCTTTGCAAAAAGCTCGGAGAGCATATCGGCAGGGAAGCGGCTTATCAGGGCGTTTCAATGCTGTTAGGTCCCGGCGTAAACATTAAGCGCAGCCCCTTATGCGGCAGAAATTTTGAGTACTATTCGGAAGACAGCTATCTTTCGGGGAAATTAGCTTCTGCATTTATTCAAGGTGTGCAGAGTACGGGCGTAACAGCCTGCGTAAAGCATTTTGCCGTAAACAGCAGGGAATATGCCCGAATGTTTTACGACAGCAGGGTTGACGAGCAGACTTTAAGGGAGACCTATTTAACCGCCTTTGAGATTGCGGTTAAAGAAGGCGGAGTCGGTGCCGTTATGACTTCCTATAACAAACTCAACGGCGTACCCTGCAACGAGAGTCAGACGCTTGTTTCCACCATACTTCGGGGGGAATGGGGCTTTGACGGGCTCGTCGTCTCCGACTGGGGCGGTAGCTTCGACAGGGTGGAATCCTTAAAAGCGGGTGCCGATCTGGAGATGCCCGTATGCCCGATGAGCGAAAGTGCAATAATTGAAGCTGTAAAGGACGGCAGATTGCAGGAAAAGAAGGTGGATGAAGCCGTCATGCGCATACGGGAATTTGCCGTAAAAGCGCAGAAAATAAAGGCTGAAGAGATTGACTATGCCGCTCATAACGACTTTGCCCGCTACATTGCAGAGCAGAGTATGGTGCTTTTAAAGAATAATAACGCCCTGCCCTTAAAGAGCGGGGAGAAGGTTGCGCTCTTCGGCGACTTTGCCTTAAATCCCCGTTATCAGGGTTCGGGTTCTTCAAGGGTAAACCCCACTTCGCTGGACAATATGTTGGGGGCAATCAAGGCGAGCGACCTTGATTTTATCGGCTATTCCCGTGGCTTCAAGCGTAAGGGCAAGGGAGGCAAACGCCTTATAAATAACGCTTTAAAGCTTGCTGAAAAGGCGGACACTTTAATAGTGTGTCTGGGGCTTGACGAGCGTGACGAAGCCGAAGGAATAGACAGGGTTACGCTTGCAATTAAGCCCTGTCAGGTCAAGCTCATCGAAGAGCTTTCAAAGCTTAACAAAAAGCTTGTCGCAGTGCTGTGTTGCGGCAGCAGCGTTTTAACCGATTGGGATGAGAACGTCGACGCACTTCTGCTTGCCCATCTTTCAGGTCAAAGCGGCGCAACGGCTGCCGTAAACGTTCTGACGGGCAAGGTGAACCCTTCCGGCAGGCTTGCAGAGAGCTATTTAAACAGAAACGGGGAAGAGCCGTGTGCGAATATTTACGCATCTCACATGCTTAAATGCGACTATGCGGAAGGCATCTTCGTGGGTTATAAGTATTTCACCGCTTTCGATAAGAAAGTCAAATACCCCTTCGGCTACGGTCTTTCCTACACCGATTTTGAGTATTCAGACGTCTCTTTAGACGGCATGGGCGTGCGTTTGACGGTTAAAAATACGGGGAAGATTGCAGGTGCGACGGTACCGCAGGTGTACGTTAAGGCTCCACGTCTGCTTGAAAACAGTCCCTTTGAATTAAAGGCGTTTGACAAGATTTTCTTAAACGCAGGGGAGAGCAGAGAAGTGTTCCTGCCCCTGGACGAATACGCCTTCAGGGTCTGGGATAGCGATAGCTCCCGTTTTGTGGCAGGGGGCGTCTACGAGATCAGCTTAAATTCTGACAGTGCCACGGCTCTATTTAATGCCGAGCTTGAGATAACGCAACAAAATCTACCCAAAGGGTGTGCTTTCCATGTGCCTGACGGGGAGAAGATGAGCTATTCAGACTACTACGCTTCCCACCTGACCGAAGATATTCAGCCCGTCAAGCCGTTTAAGGGAATGGAAGCTACTTTAGATATGTTAGTGTCCGATTTGGGCTACTGCAAGGGGTTGTTTGCAAAGGTGTTCGGGCTGTTTATGAACATATTCAAACGCTCCAAAGAGCCCACTAAAACGGCTATGTTAGAGTGGCTGAAGTTGCGCTCTATGCTTCAGTATATACGCTTTAACTCTGCCCAGGCGGAAGGTTTTTTGCTCGCCTGCAACGGACATTTGTTCAAGGGGCTGAAGAAGGTTATATTTAAGAAATAGCAGTTTAAAACGTTTAAATATAAGTTGCAATAAATTATACCTTATGGTATAATTGCACACAGTATACTTTTTCGCATAAAACAGGGGGACTTTATGCAAGAGATTTATTATCCGTCATCGGACGGAAAACACAACGTACACGCCTGTATATGGCCTGCCGAAGGTGAATGCAGGGCGGTTTTGCAGATTATTCACGGAATGGCGGAGTATGCTTACCGCTACGCTCCTGTCGGTGAAAAGCTTGCTTCGCTTGGTATAACCGTCTGTGCGGAAGACCATTTGGGTCACGGCAAGACGGCGCAGGACAAGGAAGACTTGGGCTATATGGCTGACCAGAAGGGTTACGCCCCCGTACTCTCGGATATAGCTTCTTTAACCGAGATTGTGCATTCCAAATATCAAGGCGTTCCCTACTTTGTATTGGGGCACTCTATGGGATCCTTCTTCTGCCGAAAGTATATTTCGATTTACGGCAAGGAGCTTGCAGGTGCGATAATTATGGGTACGGGCTTTATGAGCGGTGCGCTTACGGGTCTGGCAAAGCTGTTAACCCGTTGCGTTGCTGCCTTTAAAGGTTGGCGGCACAGAAGCAATTTTATAAACAACCTTGCTTTCGGCTCCTACAATAAACGCTTTGAAGGCAGGACGGAGTACGACTGGTTAAGCGTTAATAAAGACAATGTGGACAGGTATATCGAAGACGAGCTCTGCGGTGTGCGCTTCACCTGCAATGCCTTTTTCGGTTTGTTCTCCATAATTAACCAAGCGTGCAAAAACAGCACTATAAAGGAAATACCCGACAATTTGCCCTTACTTCTCGTTTCGGGCAAGGACGACCCTGTCGGTAATTACGGCAAGGGCGTTATAAAGTTGTACGACAAGCTCTGCAAGTACGGCAAAAACGTTTCTATGACGTTGTACGAAGGGTACCGCCACGAGATTTTAAACGACGATTGCGCCCCGTTAGTGGAAGACGACATTGTTGAATTTATTGATTCGTTAATCTGATTAACCCCCGAATATATGCCGATTTAGGGCATTATACGCTATGGTAATACGAAATAAAGTTAAAATTGAAACTCTTTCAGGAGAGGAAGAGAGAACTTCATATATCTATCTGCCCGTGGGCTACGAGAGCGGAGATGCAAGCTATCCCGTCTTATACATGTTCGACGGACACAATCTCTTCTCGGACGAAGAGGCGACCTACGGCAAGAGCTGGGGGCTTTCAGACTATTTGGACTACACGGATACTCCAATAATCGTAGCCGCCGTTGAGTGCAACCACAAGGGCAATATGCGCCTTTCGGAGTACTCCCCAGTAAGCTTTGACTTTCACGGTCAAAGGGTTATAGGCAGGGGCAAAAAGTATATGGATTGGCTCGTCGGAGAGTTCAAAGGTTGGGTGGATAGCAATTTCCGCACCATCTCCGATAGAGAGCATACCTTTATTGCAGGCAGCTCTATGGGGGGATTGATGACCCTATACGCCCTGGCTAAATACGGCAAGTATTTTTCAAGGGGTGCCGCTCTTTCGCCGAGCCTGTGGGTTCAGGAAGGGCAGGTGCCTGACTTTATTGCAAATGCAAAGTTCAGGCAGGATACAAGGCTGTACACCGACTACGGCTCCAAGGAGTTTAAAAATCACTCTCCGCAAAGGGAACTCTTTGGTCAAACGTTTTCAATTTTGTGCAGCAAGGGTGTTGACGTCACTGCCCGAATAATCCCCGGCGGAATGCACTGCGAGGCGACCTGGCAGAGAGAAATACCATACTTTATGGGCATTTTATTGGAAGAATAATCGAATTTAAAGATTAGAATATATTTTAAAAAGGACTACTTATGAAAAATTTTGTATTTATTTCACCCAACTTCCCTGAAACGTATTGGCGTTTCTGCAGGGAATTAAAGAACAACGGCTTTAACGTTTTAGGCATTGGCGACTGCGAATACTTCAACCTTTCTGAAAATTTAAGGGGCAGTCTTACCGAATACTATAAGGTCTCTTCGCTCGAAAATTACGACGAAGTGTATCGTGCCGTTGCGTTCTTCACCTTCCGCTACGGCAAGATCGACTGGTTGGAGAGCAATAACGAGTATTGGCTTGAAAGGGACGCAATGCTCCGCACCGAATTCAACATCTGCACGGGCTTTAAGATTGAAGATATGCCCAAGGTTAAGTACAAGTCCAAGATGAAAAGGTACTACAAAAAGGCAGGCGTTAAGGTTGCCAAGTACTGCATTGCCAAGGACGAAAAGACCTGCAAAAAGTTCATTAAGGAAGTGGGTTACCCCGTAATCGTTAAGCCCGACAACGGCGTTGGCGCAAACGATACGCACAAGCTCTCTTCCGATAGCGAGCTTAAAGCTTTCTTTAAAAATAAGCTCCCCGTATCCTACATAATGGAAGAGTACATTGCGGCAGAAGTAAACTCCTACGACGCAATCGTAAACAGCAAGGGCGAGCCCATCTTTGAGACGGGTAACGTCACTCCCGGCTCACTTATGGACGTGGTTAACACGGGCGACAGCTCCATTTTCTATATTTTAAATAAGCCCTTTGACGACGTCAAGGACGCAGGCAGAAGGGTGTTAAAGGCTTTCGGCGTTAAATCACGTTTCGTTCACTTCGAGTTCTTCCGCCTAACCTGCGACCAGCGCATCGGAAAGAAGGGCGAAGTGGTTGCCCTGGAAGTCAATATGAGACCTTCTGGCGGCATCTCACCCGATATGATGAACTATGCAAACTCCACCGACGTATACAAGATCTGGGCGGATATGATTGCATACGACTCCACCTTGGTGGCTACGGGCGATAAGTACTACTGTGCTTTCTGCGGCAGGCGTGACGGCAAGAATTATTTATATATGGAGCAGGACATTAAGGATAAGTTCGGCTATAACTTAAAGGTGGTGGGCAGGGTTCCCAAAGCGCTCTCGGGTGCTATGGGCGACACCATGTTCCTTGCAACCTTCGATACAAAAGAGCAGATGGATGAGTACTATAAGGAACTTCTCGCATTGAAATAATATCTTTCACCGCATTTCTTATTTACTCTTTATTAATTATTCTTTAAAACAACAAAGTGCTGTCATCTCAACGACGGCACTTTTTTGTTGTATTTAATCATATTCTCTCTTCGGCGCAAATACAATATTAAACGTAACGCAAACTGACGGAGGCGAAGCAATGTTAGACAGCAGTATTTACAGCGATATTTCAGGCAGGTGCGGCGGTGCGCTCTATATCGGGGTGGTGGGTCCTGTGCGTACGGGTAAATCGACTTTTATTAAAATGTTTATGACCGAACTCGTCCTGCCGAACGTTCAAGGCGGTGCAAAACCTGAAATGGTTGACGAATTGCCGCAGTCTGCCGCAGGCAGAACGGTGATGACCACCGAACCCAAATTCATACCTGCGAAGGCGGCAAAGGTGAGTTTAAACGGTGCGGAGACGAACGTACGGCTGATTGACTGCGTGGGCTTTGCCGTGAGCGGTGCCGAAGGCTTTGAAGAAGGGGGTGCGCCCAGACTCGTCAACACAATGTGGTCGGATAGCCCCATTCCCTTTACGCAGGCGGCGGAGATAGGCACCCGCAAGGTCATCTGTGACCACTGCACGATAGGCGTTTTGGTGACGTGCGACGGCTCGTTTACAGGTATTGACAGAGCTAATTATATCCCTGCCGAAGAGCGCACCGTACAGGAATTAAAGGCAATCGGCAAGCCCTTTGTGATAGTGTTAAACAGTGCCGACCCCAATTCTAATGCAACGCAACAGCTTAAGGCGGAGCTTGCGCAAAAGTACGCCGTTCCGACGGTTGCCTTAAACTGTCAGGAAGCGGACGGGGAGCAGCTTACTGCGGTGTTAAGGGAAGTACTGTTCCAATTCCCCGTTATGGGCATAGATATAAAAATTCCCGAATGGATCAGGGTTATGCCGCCCGAAAGCTCTGCCATAGCCGAACTTTTAGCAGTAGTCCGCAAGACGTGTGAGAACGTGTCCGTAATGAGAGACTGCACGCTCTTTGAACAGGCGTTTGAAACAAGCAGATATTGGAAGAACGAAGTGGGTATCTCGCTCTCGCTTGCAACGGGCAACGCCACGGTCGAGCTCGCCTTAAAGGAAGGCGTTCTGTTCGAAATGCTCTCCGAAATTTCAGGGGAGAGTATCGAGAACGAGACTTCGCTTATGAGTTACGTCGCCGCCGCATCGAGCGCAAAGCGTGGGTTCGATAAGGTTAAGGACGCCTTCGAGTGCGCAAGGCTTAACGGCTACGGCATAGTCTGCCCTACGGACGACGAGCTGACGTTGGAAAAACCGAGAGTGGTAAGGCAGGGGAACAATCTTGGCATTAAGCTCAAGGCGACGGCGCCGAGCTACCACGTTGTAAGGGTGGACGTCAACGGCGAAGTAAGCCCTATTATGGGCAACGCATCGCAGAGCGAAGAGATGGTTAAGGGCATAATGAACGGCTTTGAAACCGACCCGCAGGCAACCTGGAATTCTGCGCTGTTTGGTAAATCTCTCCGCAGTATGGTTAAAGAGGGGTTGGACGGCAAGGTCGCTTCTATGAAGGATGAGACGAGAGCGAAGATGAGAAAGGCAATTACCCGAATGGTCAACGAAGGCAAGGGCGGAGTAATTTGCATACTTCTTTGAAGTTAGAGAAAAAAGAAAAAAGAAAAAATAATAAATAATAAAAGTGGTGGATTATTTTATGCTCGTCATTGCGAACGGAGCGCAGCGGAGTGCGGCAATCTCATCTGGTAAGTTATTAATCGTTCAACGATAATCAGACCACAAAATATCTAAAGGCAGGAACTGCACATTTTATGCAGTTTCTGCCGTTTTCGTTTACCGCAAACGAATTATAATGAATAGGCGTAATAATCCCCATCACTAATTTCTTGAATGAAGCTTTTTGCCCCTGTCTGCGTTAAAGCCCTTGCCGATACGTCTTTGTATCGTCTGCGGTCTTTGCCTTGACAGATGACGAAAAATCTTCTATTCATGACGCCTTGCGGTTTTTAGCTGAAAAATTCAAAGAGAAAGTTGTGGAAGTTCTTGCAGCTGTACACGGACGTACTGCAAAAGGACTTACGCAAGTTTATCAAAGAATTTTGCGCTTAAAACAATTAGGGGTAGAGATTGTTACGCCTAAGTATGACAAATTTTGATAAACGGGGGTATATCGTTTGTAATTTTAAAATTAAAGTGATATAATGTGTTAGTCGGGTGAAATTTTTTCACAATATTTTTATTTAGGAGTATTTTATGGAACAGGAAACAAAAGAAGAGCAGGTTGAAAAGACGTCTGCTCCCGAAGAGTCTTCTGCAACTGCTTCCGAAGCTACTGCCGCAGCCCCTGCAAAATCCCCCTACAAGGGTTTCTGGGCAAAGGTAGATAACTTCTTCGGCATCAGCAGAAGCGGCTCAAAGTACAAGACGGAGATTATTGCAGGTTTAACCACCTTTATGGCAATGGTCTACATCTTAATGGTTAACGCTGGTATGTTCAGCGAGAGTTGGATGGGCATCTCCTACGGTGCGGCTTATATTGCAACGGCAATCGGCGCAATCGTGGGTACGTTGCTTATGGCGTTCCTTGCAAAAATGCCGTTAGCGCAGGCTTCGGGTATGGGCGTCAATGCGTTTATCGTCTATACGCTAATTCTTGGCAATACGGGTCTTACCTATGCTAATGCAATGGTATTTACGTTAATTGACGGCGCAATCTTCGTATTGCTCACCGTAACGGGCTTAAGAAAGAAGATATTCAAGGCAATTCCCAGAACTGTTCGTCACGCAATCACCGTCGGTATCGGTTTGTTCATCGCCTTCATCGGTATGCAGAATGCAGATATTATCGTAAATAACGATAATACGCTCGTTTCATTCGTATCGTTCAACGTGCTTAACAACTTTAGCTATGGTGCATTAATTGCTCCTTTTGTTGCTCTTCTCGGCGTAGTGGTAATCGCAGTTTTAACCAAGAAGAACATAAAGGGCGCAATCCTTTGGGGTGTTCTTGGCTCCGCAGTTGCATATTATGCATTGGCAGGTCTCGGCTGCGCTTGGAGTGATGAAACTTGCAAGGCAGTGTTTACTGGAATTACTGTCGACAATCCCTTCAATGCATTTGCTGATTGGGGTACACAGTCGGTTGGTAAGGTATTCACTGAAGGCTTTAACTTCAGCAACTATCTTGGCGATGCTCCCGGAGCGCAAGAAATTAGTGGTTTGATAGTTCTATTAATCACCACTGCACTTTCGCTCTGTATGATTGACTTGTTCGATACTCTCGGCACCGTTTACGGCGCATGCGCAAAGGGCGGCTTGCTCGATGAGAACGGCATTCCCCTTAATATGAACAAGATGATGCTCTCCGACGCAATCGCAACCTGCGCAGGTGCAGTTGCAGGTACTTCTACCGTAACCACCTTCGTTGAGTCTTCTTCAGGCGTTGCTGCAGGCGGCAAGACGGGCTTCACCGCTTTGGTTACAGGTCTTTGCTTTATAGTAGCAATGTTCTTATCTCCCATTGCAAAGCTCATTCCTTCGTGCGCAACGGCAACCGCACTCATCTGGGTAGGCGTACTTATGATGAGCGCAGTCACCACAATCGATTGGAACGATGCGGCAGACGCTATCGTAGGCTTTATGACATTTATCGTAATGGTACTCGGCTACTCAATTTCCAAGGGTATCGGCGCAGGTATCATAACCTTCATCATCGTTAAGCTCTGCACTGGCAAGGTTAAGGATATCTCCGTAGTAACCTGGGTTATCGGTGCACTCTTCGTTGCAACCTTCCTGGTAAGCTCTATGTAGCAAAAGCTCAAACAAAAAAACAACGCCTTCCCGCTATTCGGGAAGGCGTTATCTTTTTGCAGTTATGGCTTTAAAAATACGATTGTTCAGGGGATATTCCCGGGTCAATCGTCATCACTTTCCGTATCAAAAGTTTTTTCGGGCACGAATAGGGTGCCGTCGGCGTTATATAACGCAGGGTCGCCTTTCAGTGTTTCGACGTATTCCTTATACTGCTGTTCGCTCAATTTGGGTATTTTATTTTTATGGGTAGACATAATTAAAAACCTCCGCTCACATATTATGGGCGGAGGTCGTTTAATTTATTCTCTTTCAGCTCTTAAATAACTCTTACTTTAATAACGCCTTCAATCTCGGAAATTGCCTTTGCGAGAGAAGCGGGTACTTTGCCGTCTACGTCTATTACGCAGTAGGCGAAATCACCTTTGGACTTATCGAGCATACTGTCGATGTTTATGCTTGCAGCCGCCACCATAGTGGTGATGGAAGCAATCATATTCGCAACGTTCTTGTGGTGTATGCAAATTCTTGCAACGCCCGTCTTGGGACCTGCAACCGAAGGGTAATTTACGCTGTTTACTATGTTGCCGTTTTCGATGTAGTCCATAAGCTGGTTAGCAGCCATTATAGCGCAGTTGTCTTCCGCTTCGGGGGTGCTTGCGCCGAGATGGGGCACGCATATTGCGTTCTTAACGCCTATTATACCGTCGGTGGGGAAGTCGGTGATGTATCTGCCAAGCTTGCCGCTCTCCAACGCTTCGATGACGGCAGCTTCTTCCACGAGCTCGCCCCTGGAGTTGTTGATGAGCACAGCGCCGTCTTTAAGTTTTGCAAAGGTCTGTGCGTTGAACATACCCTTCGTCTCTGCGTTTAAGGGGGTGTGTACGGTTATATAGTCTGCTGCTGCATATAACTCATCTCTCGAAGCTACAACCTTTACCGCAGGGTCAAGCTTTAAAGCGTTTGCGGTGGAAAGGAAGGGGTCGCAGCCCACGACCTTCATACCGAGTGCGTATGCGGCGTTGGCAACGGCAATACCTATTGCGCCTAAACCGATTACGCCCAAGGTCTTACCCATAATCTCGCCGCCGACGAAGTTCTTCTTACCCTTTTCAACAACTTTTGAAAGGTTTGCGCCTTCGCCCTTTAAGGTCTTAACCCAATCGATAGAGTCGGTAATCTTTCTTCCGCCAAGGAATAATTCGCAGATGACCAATTCCTTAACCGCATTTGCGTTTGCGCCGGGGGTGTTGAAAACTACGATGCCCTTTTCGGCATAGTCTGCGACGGGGATATTGTTGGTACCTGCGCCTGCACGGGCAACTGCTAAAAGCTTGTCGCCGACCTGATAGTCAGCCATTGCGGCGGAACGTACCATAATGCCGTCGGGGTTAGCTATATCTTCGCTATAATTGCAACCCTTGAAAATGTCGTCAGCCAAGGGGGAAATAGCGTTTAACTTCAATATATCTGCCATTTTATTTGTTCTCCGTTTCAAATTTCTTCATAAAGTCGATGAGCGCCTTAACGCCTTCTACGGGCATAGCGTTGTAGATAGAAGCTCTCATACCGCCGACGAGCCTGTGACCCTTTAAGGATACGAGACCTGCCTTCTTTGCTTCGGCTACGAATTTTGCGTCAAGCTCGTCGCTGCCCGTTACGAAGGGAACGTTCATAATCGAACGGAATTCGGGAACGACGTTGTTCTTATACAAATCGGAGTCGTCGATGAAATCGTATAAAAGCTTTGACTTGTACTCGTTAACTTCCTGCATAGCCTTTACGCCGCCGTTAGCCTTAAGGTTGCGAAGTACCAGACAAGCCATATAAATTGCGAAAGCAGGGGGAGTATTGTAGAGCGAACCGTTCTCGTCCTGCACCTTCCACTTGAGCATAGTGGGGCAGATTTTTAAAGGCTCCTGAATGAGCGAACGCTTTGCGATGACGATGGTCACGCCTGCAGGCGCTAAATTCTTCTGTGCGCCGGCATATATTACGCCGAACTTGCTTACGTCTATTTCTCTTGAGAAAATTTCAGAAGACATATCGGCAACAAGGGGAGCCTTACAGTTAGGGAACTTTGAGTACCTTGAACCGAATATCGTATTGTTGGAAGTGATGTGAACGTAGTCCGCACCCTCCGTGTAGTTGAGCTTGTCAACGTCGGGGATATAGGTATAGGTCTTGTCGGAGCTGTCGCCAATCTTGTTTGCCGTTCCGTAAATCTGACCTTCCTGCCAAGCCTTTTTAGCGAAATTACCCGTTACTATGTAGTCGGCAACGCCGTTGTTCATAAGGTTTAAGGGGATTGCGGCAAACTGTGTGCTTGCGCCGCCCTGAACGAATATGACCGCATAGTCTTCAGGAACGCCGAGCAGCTCTCTGACCAGCGCTTCAGCTTCTTCAACGATTGCCATGTAGGTCTTGTCACGGTGGGAAATCTCGCAAACCGACATACCCGTTCCGCCGAAATCTAAAAATTCCGCCTGCGCCTTTTCCAAGACGTTCAAAGGCAGGGTGGAAGGACCTGCGGCAAAGTTATAAACTCTCATATAAAAACCTCTCTTCAAAAAATTGAAATTTGTATCATTATACTGCCTTAAGCGAAATTATGCAACTATTATTCACTAAAAATAATAAATTTTGCATAAAAAATTAATTTTATGATTAAAGTACAAAAATCTATACAAAAATGCAAAAAAATCTTTTTATGCCTGAATACGGCGGGCTTGAGCGTACGTTTTAAAAAAATTCTTATAAATAGGTAAAAAAATTTAGTAAATTATATTTACAATTCGATAAAATTGGTGTAAACTGTTATATATAGCGATAAAATCCTTTTATGGGTTTGCATTGCACATATACTGCGGTGAACGAAAAATGCCGCAAGGTGCGGTAGTAAAAAGATAGTGCGAGGTGTATAATGGCTGATAATATGAACGGAAGTCGTACAAAGGCAGATTTAATCGTAGAGCAGATTGCTAAAATCGAAGGCGAATTTGCAAACGTTGAAAACAAAGTTAACGGCTTGGCTTCCGCATTTGAAGAGAACAAGGCGTTGACCCAGTCTGCCGTCAAGGCAAACGCAGATGAGTTCGACCAGCTCAAGATGGAAGTGAAATACGTTTCCGCACAGTTGGAGAGCGTGTGCGTTATGCTCACAAGGTCGATAAATAAAATTTCCGAAGAACTTGCCGAGCTCAAGAATAAGCAACAGCCTGATCTTGACGAGCTTTCTTCTCGCATTGCCTCCAAGATTATCATTCCCGAAATGGAGAGCGCAGTCGAACCTGAAAAGCTTGACTATGATGCGCTCGGCTATGCCGTTGCCAAGAGCATTTACGTTCCGCAGGCAGTAGCCGAAGAAATCGACTATGAAGATCTCGCCGCAAAGATAGCGGATAAGCTCCCTGCACCCGAATACGTCGTGCCTACCCCCGAACCCGAACAGGTTGAAGTCGATTACGATTTAATCGCCGCAAAGGTTGCGCAGGTGGTCAGCTACGACCCCGTCTCCGCAGACAGCATCGCCGCAAAGGTTGCCGAGCAGATTGTGGTGCCTGCAGCCGTTGCAGCCGCACCTGAAATAGACGTTGACGAGCTTGCAGCAAAGGTTTCCGATAAGATTACCGTTCCTGCGGCTGAAGCAACTCCCTACGCTGCGGAAGAAACCCGCCAGTACGTTGAAGTCGATACCGACGCAGTTGCATACGAAGTGGTTAACCGCCTTGCTACGGCTATCTCGGAATCGCTTGACCCCGACGAAATTGCAGATTGCATTGCAAAGCGTGTAGGCAGCGTATCTCCCGAAGATTTCGAAATTACGGTTGACGACGACGGTTGCGATTCCATTGCAAAGGCAATCGAAGAAAAGCTCAACTATGAAGAGCTTGCCGCAAAGGTCTCCGAAAAGATTGCTCCTTCCTATATGGGTATGAGCATGGCTGAAAACATTGACGCAGAAGAGCTTGCCAGTGCCATCTCCGATAAGCTTACCGTAAATGCGGCAGTCAACGAAGACGCCCTTGCGGAAAAAGCCGCTTCCATTCTCTCCAACTATATGCCCGAAGTCGATAACGCAGACATTGCCGATAAGGTAATAGCAGGTATTATCCCTGCAATCCCTGCGGCGACTGCAATAGATAGCGGTTACATCGCAGACGAAGTAGGCGCAAAGCTTTTGGAAAATCAGGCTGACAGCGATTATGAAATCGTCATCGACGACGAAGGCGTTGCCGAGATTACCGAAAGCATGAAGGGCGAGCTTGCAAAGCTTACCGAGGAACACTACGAAAAGGTTGAAGGCGATTTAGCCGCCGTTAAAGAAGAATATAACGCCCGTTTCAACAAGGTTGACGAAGATATCGAAGAGCTTAAAAACTTATTGGCGTCAGGTGCAATAGTGTTGGCAGCTGCAAACAGCGATGAAACCGCCGTTGCCGATGAAGAACTTGTAACCGTAAGCGACGTTGTCGGCGACGAGCAGGCTGAAGAGACTGTGGCTGACGAAGATATCGAAGAGATGGTAAGCGACATCGAAGAAACCCCTGCGGAAGGCGAAATTCTCCCCGACGGTATGGACGATGAGTCCGAAGGCGGCGTTGACTTTGCTAATATGATGAAGTACAACCGTTCCTTCATTGCAAGAATTATTCAAGGTACCGACGACCAGAAGAACTACTACGGTCAGGTTAAGACGGCCCTTCTTTCCTATAAGAAGGTCAACTCCAATATCGCTTGGGGTGCAGAGCGTTTCAATAAGGGTAGAGAAACCATTGCAAGGTTCAAGATCAGGGGCAAGACTTTGTGCTTATACCTTGCTTTAGACCCTGCAGAATTTGAAACTTCCGTATATCACCACGTCGACGTTTCGGACAACAAGTCGATGCACGGCACTCCTATGATGGTTAAGATCAAGAGTCCCCGTGGCGTAAAGAAGGCTATAAGGCTCATCGACATCATGCTTGAAAGGCGTGAAGGCATAAAGAGAACCGTTGCAGAGCGTGACTATGCAGCAATGTATCCTTACGAAACTATTGAAGAACTCATCGAAGACGGACTTGTAAAGGACGTAAGCAAGAAATAATCGGTTAAACCTATAAGGTTTTTGCCGAAAACTTTAACTAATCTGCACGAAAGATAAAAAGGGGGCGGCGAAATTTCACAGCCCCCTTTAGTATTGCAGGTTAAATTTCAAGGATTATAATTATGGAAAAGGAAAACAAGAACGGGAGCAAAAGAGTTAAGCCCCGTACTAAAAAGACTGCGGAAAGCGCAAAAAAGCGCAACTCGAGTTCCGCAAAGAAGAGAGAGCAGACTCGCTCAAAGAGAAAGGAGCAGCCCACCGCAAAGGGCAAGAATAACAATAGCGTAAAGAAAAGAGAGCAGCGCAGTTCATTAAAGGGTCAGGCAAAGGGTCAGGCGAATTACGAAAACGCATATTCGGAATATTCTGCGCCCGACTACGGCTACGTGAGCTACAATTCGGACAGCTTCGTCCAGAACGTCAAGGCGGAGAAGAAGGTTAAACAGGTCAAGGAAAAGGCGGAAAAAACCAGCCGTAAAACGTCTAAAAATGCCGTCAAAATCGTATTTTTAGGCGGCGTGGGCGAGATAGGCAAGAATATGACCGCCATCGAATGCGGCAACGACATAATAGTTATCGACGCAGGCATCACCTTCCCCACCGAAGAAAACCCGGGAATAGATTTAATAGTACCCGACGTAACCTATTTAATCGAGAATAAGGACAAAGTCAAAGCTCTCCTTTTAACACACGGTCACGAAGACCACATCGGCGGCGTACCCTACCTTTTAAAGGCGTTGGACGTCCCCGTCGTGGGCACCAAGTTAACCCTTGCGCTTGTCGATAACAAACTCCGTGAACACAAGCTCAACTCGGTTAAAGAGACGGTGGTTGCGCCCGGGGAAGTATATCAGGCAGGTTGCTTCAAGGTGGAATTTATCAACGTAAACCACTCCATAGCAGGTGCTGTTGCGCTGTGTATTCACACGCCGCAGGGCGTAATATTCCACAGCGGCGACTTTAAGATAGACTTAACGCCCGTCGCAGGCGAACCGATAGACTTAAAGTCCATTGCCGATATCGGCAGTAAAGGCGTTCTTCTGTATATGGGCGAGAGTACCAATATCGAAAGAGCAGGCTACACTATGAGTGAAACCGTCGTTGGCGAAACGCTGGACAGGCTGTTTGCCGAGAACGGTACACGCAGAATTATCATCGCCACGTTCGCTTCTAACGTACACCGCCTTCAGCAGATTATCAATATTGCCGTCAAATATCGCCGTAAGGTTGCTTTAAACGGCAGGAGTATGCTCAACGTAGTTGAAGCGGCTCAAAAGATAGGCGAAATGTCAATCCCCGAAGGGGTGATTGTAGACGTTGCCAAGACTAAAAACCTGCGTGACGACGAGACTGTTATCGTCTGCACAGGCAGTCAGGGCGAGCCTATGAGTGCCTTAACCCGTATGGCTAACGGCGAGAACCCCGCCATATCCGTCGGCGCAAACGACACCATCATTATCTCTGCGTCGACTATACCCGGCAACGAAAGGTGTATCTATACCGTTATCAACAAGCTCTATCATCTCGGCGCAGACGTGGTGTACGAGAGTTTGGAAAAGGTTCACGTGTCAGGTCACGCCTGTCAGGAAGAGCATAAGATTATGCACAGCCTGCTCAAGCCGAGATACTTCGTACCCGTTCACGGCGAGTACCGCCATTTAAAGATGCACGCACGCCTTGCGGAGAGCTTGGGTATGTCCGAAAGAAACATCTTCCTTGCCGATATAGGCAACTGTCTGGAAGTGACTTCAAAGGGTATCCGTAAACTTCCCGACGTGCCTTCGGGCTCGCTCTTAATCGACGGCGAAGGCATAGAAGACGAAAAGGCTTCTTTGG
This sequence comes from Candidatus Coproplasma sp., assembly GCA_051884135.1. Taxonomy (GTDB): domain Bacteria; phylum Bacillota; class Clostridia; order Christensenellales; family Borkfalkiaceae; genus Coproplasma. The sequence goes on from JBJEVC010000022.1 coordinate 46,572, forward strand.
TTATGCAGGATAGGCGTCAGCTTGCGGCGGAAGGTCTGTTTATCGTATCGGTTGCAGTATCGGGCGGCGAAGTTATCGGTGAACCCGCAATCAACTCCCGTGGGTTTGTGTTCGACTTCCACCGTGACTACAACAAGGAGATGCGTGAAGTGATTAACCGTGCAATCGAAGGCTACGATCTGTCCCGTGGCAACGTGGACGAGTTGAAGAGAGTTATCAAAAAAGCACTCCGCAACTACCTATTGAAGAAGACGAAGCAGTCGCCAATGGTCGTGCCCGTTGTGGTGGAGCTCTAATCTAAAAGACTAACGCTTTGAAAATATGCGTCGCATTTCTGCGTTGCAGTAGGGCTCCCACAAAAAAAGGTTTTTGTGGGAAGAGGAGACGCAACTTAAGCAAAGTTGCCGTTTGTGTTTTACACAAACGGCTCAAAGCGAAGTTTGCGGCGACGAGCCGCCTTGGTCGTGTACGTCTATGTACACTCCCTACGGTCGGTACTCACACGCCTTGAACTGCTCGCATCTTTTCAAAGGTACATACCCGAATAAGGTGAAGAAACGTCATTGCGAACCGACTGCAAGTCGGTGTGGCAATCCCAGCGGGTATGGGCGAACTATTTCTAAATAATTTCACCACATTTATTCTTTATTCTTTAATATGCATTAAAATGCATATTCCTTTATAGACATATGGATAAAAATTCAAGCAATCAAAACGCATATGATTATGCGCATAACGACACATCTTCCCCCGAAAGGGAGTCAAGGACGTATGCGCTTAACTCCTTCCGTTTCGGAGAAGGGGTAGACCTTTTGCGCAAGAGCGCATTCGAAAGGGGCATACCCGTCTCTTCGGACGAAACGCTTGCGTTTTTAGACATATGCGTTAAAATGGCAAAGCCCAAAAAGATATTAGAGATAGGTACGGCGATAGGCATTTCGGGCATAACAATGCTCTTAAGTTGCCCTTCGGCGCATTTGACTACGCTTGAAGTGAACAAGGAGTTTGCATATGAAGCGCAGAACAATTTTGCCGCCGCACATATGCAGGACAGGGCAACCGTAATAGTGGGGGATGCGGCAGACGTACTCCCCACGCTTACAGATGAGTTCGACTTCATCTTTTTGGACGGACCCAAGGTGCAGTATATCAAATATCTTCCGCAGTTAAAGCGTTTATTAAGCCGGGGCGGCGTACTCTTTTCGGACGATATTTTAATGTACGGCTGGGTCAACGGCGAAAAGCCCACTCCCCCTAAACGTAAAATGTTAGTGCAGCATATCAGGGAATATTTGCAAGCATTAAATCAAGATAAGGAATTAAGCACACAAATCGTTGACGTTGGCAATGGAGTAGCGTTAACTATAAAACTTTAAACAGGCGCTCTGCATATAAGCGGCGCTGAAGTATCGTCGCCTTTGCGTTTTTCCTTGGTCATTTACTTCATTGTAAACTCCCGTCGGCAAATTCGCAGGCTCCTGCTCGTGCTTGCTTCTCTGCAGAGATACAAACCCAAATAAGGTAAGATTATTATAAAAAGGAAACAAAATGAAAGTAGAACTACTTGCCCCGGCTGGCAACTTCAATAAACTTAAAACGGCTTTTTACTTCGGAGCAGATGCGGCATATATAGGGGGTAAAGCCTTTTCTTTGCGCTCCTTTGCCGATAACTTTGACGGCGATGAGCTTAAAAACGCCGTTAATCTTGCCCACAGCCTGAATAAAAAGGTGTACGTTACCGCCAACATCTTTGCAAAAAACGCCGATTTGGGTGCGCTCGACGACTACTTCAAATATCTCTATTCGATTGGCGTCGACGCCGCTATAATTTCGGACAGCGGTGTGGTCTACGCTGCAAAGAAGGCGGCGCCCAAGCTTGCCGTACATATCTCCACGCAGGCTAATTTAACCAACAAGTACGCCGTTAAATTTTGGCAGGAGCAGGGCGCAAGCAGGGCGATACTCGCCAGGGAACTCTCTTTGGAAGAGATTGCGGAAATTCACTCCTTCGTTCCCGAAATCGAGCTTGAAGCCTTTATTCACGGTGCAATGTGTATTTCCTATTCGGGCAGGTGCCTTCTCTCCGACTACCTTGCAGGCAGACCTTCAAACAGGGGCGAATGTGTGCAGGCGTGCAGGTGGAAGTACGCAGTTAAAAAGGCAGACGCAGGTATTCAGACCGACTATCTCCCCGTAGAAGAAGACGACAGGGGTACTTACATTTTCAACAGTAAGGATTTAAATATGTCCGCTCACCTTGATAGAATGGCGCAATCAGGCATATGCTCGTTTAAGATTGAAGGCAGAATGAAGAGCGAATACTACCTTGCAACGGTGGTAAACGCCTACCGCAGGTGCATAGACGGCGGGTTTAATCAAACAGTGGAAAGGGAGCTGGCAACAGCGGCTCACAGGGACTATACAACGGCATATATGTTGGGGGGAAACCACCGGACGGTCAACTATACCGACAGTCAGGCGAAGGGCGACTGCGACTATATCGCAAACGTAGTAGGCGTGGGCGACGGCTATATTTTAGCCGAGATGCGTGGCAGGTTTAAGGTTGGCGACACCTTGGAAGTGTTAACACCAACCGAAAACTTCGGAAAGGCTTTCACCGTTGAACAGGCTGAAACAAGCGCAGGCGAGAGTGTTGACGACTGCAAGTTAGTGCAGGAAATTTACAGACTCGCTTGCCCCCTTAATCTCTCGGTCGGCGATATCTTAAGGCGGAGAAAGGGGGAGTAGTATGGACTATTATGTCGATAACATTTACAAAAAGACCAATAACGGCGTCGTCTGCGTAACCGTACCCGGTTCCAAGAGCATTACGGCAAGGGCTCTGCTCATTGCGGCGCTTGCCCAGGGGCAGAGTATTTTGTACGGTGTGCAGTTCTCGGACGACTGCTCAACCTTTTTAAATGCCGTAAAGGCTTTGGGCATTGAGACTGAAGTTGACGGCACCACGGTTAAAATCACGGGTTGCGGAGGCGAGTTGCCCGTTAAAAAAGGTGAAATTTACGTTGGCAGCGCAGGTACGGCGGCGAGATTTTTAACAGCCGTTGCTGCGCTCTCAGATGGGGAGTATTATCTTACTTCTTCCCAGCAGATGCAAAAACGCCCTCTAAAGGACTTGATTTGCGCCCTTCAGAGCGTTGGCGCACGCTTTGAGTTTAAGGGTGAAGAGTACTGTTTCCCCTTTGTGGTTAAGGGTACTGCCAATCCCGAAAGAGAGATTTGTGTAGACATAACCAGGTCAAGTCAGTTCTTGTCTGCGCTGCTTATGGCAGGGGTGCTTGCAAGCAAGCCTTTCACCATTAAAACGGTGGGCAGACACGGTATGGACTACGTCAATATGACTTTAGATATGATGTGGTCTTTCGGCGTTAACGTCGCCGAAGAGAACGGTGTGTACACGGTCAGCGGAAGCTATAAGGCAAAGCGGTACGAGATTGAACCCGACGTGTCTGCGGCGTGCTATTTCTATGCAATCAACCGAGTTTTGGGTACCAACATTGTGGTTAACGGCTTAATGCCCCACACAATGCAGGGCGACTATAAATTCATAGAGCTTATCAAAAACTTCGACGGCGGAAGGGTGGATATGTCCGCCTTCTCCGACCAGACTTTAACGCTTGCCGCCATCGCACCCTACTTTTCCAAACCTACGGAGATTGTGGGAGTTGCCCATATCCGTAAGCAGGAGTGCGACCGCTTGCACGCAATCGTCACAAATTTAACCGCCCTTGGAGTGCAAGTGGAAGAGCGTGAAGACGGAGTTATAATTTACCCCACCGAGCCGCACCCTGCCGAGATTGAAACCTTTGGCGACCACCGTGTTGCCATGGCGTTTGCGATTACGGGTCTGCGTTGCGGCGGCGTGGTCATTAAAAACGCCGAAGTCTGCTCCAAGACGTTTAAAAATTATTTCACCGCTTTGGACGGCGTGATTGCACAGTTGACCAAGTGAGAAATTGAATAAAAAGAAAAGTGGCGCAGGGCTTTTTGTAAAAAGCCCTGCGCCCTGTGTTTTTTATTCTGTCATTGCGAACGCAAGCCACTTGTGGCGAGTGTGGCAATCTCAAAGTTAAAGGGCGGACTGTTTTAAACAAATCCGCCCTTATTTTGATGTAGTAGTTAATTGGAAGTTATCATCACTTTGGAGTCTGGGATTGCCGCACTTCGCCTACGGCTTCGTTCGCAATGACGGTAGATGAATAGGGAAAGCGTGATTAAGGAATTATTATTAAATAATAATCACCACATTTATTATTTATTATTTATGGCGTCCGCCCATACTCGCCGGGATTGCCGCAGGGCTAAAGCCCTTCGCAATGACGGTAGATACTCCGCTAAGGTCGCTTTTCGCTTGACTTGTGAATAGCTTGTCTACCGTTAATGTAATTAAGAAACACCGCTACAGGTTGCACATGTTACATAGCGGGGCCGGTTGCGGAAGGGGTGTAAACTCTGCCCAAAAGCTCCTGATTTAACGCATATAAGCCCTTTGCGTCGTGGCCGTACAGCTCGTACTTGCGGAGCATATCTTCTGCGTTTTTCTCTTCTTCGCCTTGTTCTTTGATAAACCAATCCAAAAACTGCATCGTCTTGAAGTCTTTAATTGCAAACGCTTCCATATAGATGTTATTGATTAAAGAAGTAACGTACTGCTCGTGCTCATAGCCTGCCTTCAAGGGGTCGTTGTGGTCAGCAAAAACCTTGTCGGGCTTGCCGATAGCGTCAAAGGTAACCCTTACGCCGTTGTCGATTAAATACCTTCTCATCATCATGGCGTGGTCACGTTCTTCCTGCGCCTGAATCTGATACCAATGCGCAAAGCCGTCCAAGCCCTCTGCTTCGTAATAGTTGGCAAAATCAAGGTAGAGATAGCCGGAGTACAGCTCCTTGTTCACTTGGTCGTTAATGAGTTCTGCAATTTTCTTGTCTATCATAAAAAAATCCTCCAAAAAATTTTCCTAATCATTATACACTCGGTTTTATAAAATATCAATAGTAAATATAAAAAAAATTGACTAACTTTTAAGGAGTATTCAATAGCATTGTAAAAAACGATTAAACGTGTTATAATAAGGATATGGAAAGAATCGTGCTGCACTCCGACCTGAATAATTTCTACGCATCGGTGGAGAGAATGCTAAACCCCGCTCTTTGCGGTATGCCCGTCGCCGTCTGCGGAAACGAGGAGGAGAGACGTGGCATAGTGCTTGCCAAGAGCGAAGAAGCAAAACGCTTTAAAGTCAAGACGGGCGACACCGTCTGGCAGGCAAAGAAAAAATGCCCTGATTTAGTCGTGGTAAGACCCCACTTCGATAAGTATATGGAGTACTCAAGAAAGGTCAGGGCGATTTACGCAAGGTATACAGATTTAATTGAGAATTACGGCATAGACGAGTGCTGGCTGGACGTGACTAAATTCACCAAAGTTTTCCCTGAATACGACGGCGAAAAGCATGTGGAAGTTGATGGGGAAAAGCACTTCTCCGAAGGCTTTTTGCGCCATATAGGCGACACTATCCGCTTTGCGGTTAAGAGCGAATTGAATTTAACCGTGTCGGTGGGCGTGTCGTTCAATAAGGTGTATGCAAAGCTCGGCTCCGACTTGAAAAAGCCTGACGGAACTACGGTTATTTCCCTGTTAAACTATAAAAAAGTCGTGTTTCCATTGCCTATATCCGACCTTTTAATGGTAGGCGGAGCCACCTGCGCAAAGCTGACTTCTATGGGCTACGGCACCATAGGCGCACTTGCGGGGGCGGAAGATAAAAGGGTTATCAACGCCTTGGGCAAGTTCGGTCAGACGCTTTTAGTTTATGCAAGGGGTGAGGACGACTTACCCGTGCGCCCTGCAGGTGAAGACAGGGAGTTAAAGTCCATCGGCAATTCCATGACCTGCGTTAAGGATCTGACGTCCTTAAACGATATTGAAAGAACGCTCTACGTCTTGAGCGAGAGCGTTGCGGCGAGACTGCGTGAAAGCGGTTTAGGGCTTGCCGACACTGTTCATCTGTGGGTCAGGGACAGCAATCTGGTGAGCTATACCGTTCAGAAAAAGGTGCGCCATACCTGCCTTTGCGGCGAGATTGCCAAACACGCATTGGAGCTGTTTACGGAAAGGTTCACTCCGCCGTACTCGGTCAGGGCGTTGGGCGTAACCGTATCCGGGTTTGACGGGCAGGCTTCCCAACTGACCTTTGACGAAGCGGCAGGCGACTATTTAAAACGGGAAAAGGTGGAGCGTTGCGTCGACGAAATCCGCAAAAAGCACGGCTACGCATCTTTGCAGCGTGGAATAGTTGCGGAAGACGCTACCGCAATGCACGAAGACGTGAAGGGGAGTCATCTTATTAAGCCTGCTCGTTTTGACGATACGCCTGACGGTGATTAAATCCAAGCTGCGCTTGATGCAATCCAATGCAAAAGCATTGATTCAATCCACGCTAAAGCGTGATTCAATCCAACAGCAGAGCTGTTGATAAAGGTAAAAAAAATAAAAAGAATAAAGAATAATGAATAAATAATAAATAAGGTGAAGAGCAATAAAGAGTAGTTCTCACTTGGGAGTCTGGGATTGCCACGCAACACTATGTGTTGCTCGCAATGACGGATTTTCTGATATAACTTCTGCTTATAGTTTTTATTAAGACTTATGAATGCCGCAGACAGCTTTAATTGTTGACTTTTTAGCGATTATTGCCTATAATCTTGGTATACAATTTCTTTAGGAGAGTGTTTTATGAATATCCCTGAAACGTTCGGTGAAAACGTATTTAACAGTCAGGTTCAAAAGGAAACTTTGCCCAGCGAAGTATACAAACTTTTGAGAGCTACCATTGAGTCAGGTAAGACGCTTGACGTATCCATTGCAGGTACGGTTGCTTCGGCAATGAAGAAATGGGCGGTGTCCAAGGGCGCAACCCACTATACCCACTGGTTCCAGCCCCTTACGGGTTTAACGGCAGAAAAGCACGACAGCTTTATCGAACCCGAAGGCGACAAGGCGATTATGCGCCTTACCGGTAAAAGCCTTATCGTGGGCGAACCCGACGCTTCCAGCTTCCCTTCAGGCGGCTCCCGTGCCACCTATATGGCGAGAGGCTACACCGCTTGGGACCCTACTTCCCCTGCATTCGTAAAGGAAGGTACGCTTTACATACCTACCGTATTCGTATCCTACACAGGTGAAACGCTGGATAAAAAGTCACCCTTGCTTCGTTCGATGACGGCTATCGACAAGCAGGCAAAGAGAGTGTTAAAGCTCTTCGGTAAAGAGTGCAAGAAGGTTGCAACTACCGTAGGCCCCGAACAGGAATACTTCCTTATCGACGAAGAAGAGTACTTGAAGAGAAAGGACTTACGCCTTTGCGGAAGAACGCTCTTCGGTGCAAAAGCATCGAGAGGTCAGGAGCTTGAAGACCACTACTTCGGCGTTCTTAAACCCAGAGTTGCGGCATATATGCAGGATTTGGATAAGGAGCTTTGGTCCTACGGCATTTTCTCCAAGACCAAGCACAATGAAGTTGCCCCTGCACAGCACGAAATGGCGCCCATCTTCGGCACTACCAACGTAGCAGTCGATAACAATATGTTGACTATGGAGATTATGAAAAAGGTTGCTTCAAAGCACCATCTCGTATGTCTCCTTCACGAAAAGCCCTTCGAAGGCGTAAACGGTTCGGGCAAGCACAACAACTGGTCTATGTCCACCGACGACGGCTTTAACCTTTTAAACCCCGGCGATAACCCCGAAAATAATACCTTATTTAAGCTCGTTTTAGCGGCTGTTATTAAGTCGGTTGACGACTATCAGGGTATCTTAAGGGCTTCGGTTGCTTCCGCAGGTAACGACCACAGGTTAGGCGCAGACGAAGCTCCCCCTGCAATCGTCTCCGTATATCTTGGCGACCAGCTCGGAGCACTTGTTGATTCCATCGTAAACGATAAAGATTACGTTCCCAAGACTGCTCAAAAGGGCAGCATAGGCGTACCCGAAAGCCCCATCTTCCCCAAGGACGCAACCGACAGAAACAGGACTTCCCCCTTTGCGTTTACGGGTAATAAATTCGAATTCCGTATGCTCGGTTCACAGGCAAACGTAGCCGACGCAAACATCGTATTAAACACCATCGTTGCAGACGCATTCGAAGCTTTTGCTGACGAGCTTGAAAAGGCAAAGGACGTTGAAAAGGCTTCCGAAGAGATTATCAGAAGAGAATTAAAGGCACACTACCGCATTATCTTCAACGAAGATGGCTACGGCCCTGCGTGGGAACCCGAAGCTGCAAGAAGGGGCTTGCTCAACAACAAGACTACGGCAGACGCAGTGCCCGTATGCTTCGAAGATAAGAACATTGAAGTATTCGTTCGCCAGGGAGTATATACCAAGGAAGAAGCTATTGCCCGTGCGGATATCCAGCTTGAGAACTATTCCAAGATTATCAACATTGAAGCAAAGACAATGGTTGAGATGGTAAGAAGAGACATCATTCCTGCAGTATCTGATTACATTGCAACGCTGTGCGCTAACGTAGCCGCAAAGCAGTCTGTCTGCGAAGAGCTTCCCTGCGTAGCTGAAAAGGAGACCATTACCACCCTTTCAACTCTCAACGACGAAGTTTTAGCTTTGACTAACAAGCTCGAAGGCGCACTTGCGGCTATCGACCTTGCAAAGGTAGGCGAAGCTTCTCAGGCAATGGCTCATACGATTCTTCCCATTATGGACGACATCAGAAGGCGTGCAGACAAGATGGAGACTCTTGTGTCAGCCGATTACTGGCCTTATCCCACCTACTTCGACCTTCTCTATAGCGTAAACAACTAATTGTAAATTAAGTATTTTGGGTGCGCACGGCAAACCGCCGTGCGCATTTTTATACAAAACGCTTGACAAGTAAACTTGGCAATGATAGTATATAGTTGACAATAAAACTTGGCAGGAGTTGAAATATGGAAGTAAAAGAAGAATTAGAAGTACAATGCCCCGAAGGAATTGAGCAAAGTGATGATGGGTCTGTTGCAGAAGATACGAACGCAACCTTATCCAAAGAGGATATTTTAGCGGCGTCAAGAAAGGAAAACAGGAACGGCGACGAAAGGGAAAGGCAGGGCATGCTGACGGCTAACTCTCTGGCAATGAGCACAGGTCTTTTGATTGGCGGTATAGTTATGCTCGTTTCGGTTATCGTTACAGGCAAATTGCCACTCGAAGTTTGGCTTGTAATCGGCGGTATGGAGTCGGTGCAATTTATAGTAAACGCCGTTAAGATGAGTAAACAAAGGGTACTTTATATTGTATTAAGCGTACTTATGTGCTTATGTTTTATTTCGTTTGTCATCCTTTGGATACTTGAATTGTGTGGGGTTGCACTTTAAATGGCAGAGGGTAAGTTAGTATTTAAAAACAGGATAAAGGAAGTAAGGCAACAGGCGGGGCTCTCGCAGGAGGCGCTTGCAAAGATAGTGGGCGTTTCAAGGAATACGATAAGCAGTATCGAGACGGGGCAGTTCAACCCGACTGCAAAGCTTGCGTTGATTCTGTGCATAGCCTTGGAGAAAAAGTTCGAAGATATATTCTACTTTGAAAGTCAATAACGTATACTCGGCACCGCAAAACGCTTGCGGTGCCGTAACTTTTATGGGGTTAAAAAGCCTTTAGTCAAACATTTAACTTGACTTAAAGGCTATACTATTTTATAATAGTATAAGAGTGCATACGTTCACTTGCAGGCAGGCTTGCTTGCAAAAAAAATAAAAACTCTTTTAGGGGGATAATATATGCTTACAAGTATCTGCGGAATTAACTGGGGCGACGAAGGCAAGGGCAGAATGGTTGACCTTTTGTCACAGGAATACGACGTCGTCTGCCGTTATCAGGGCGGTAACAACGCCGGTCACACCGTCATCAACGAAAAGGGCAAGTTCATTTTAAATTTGCTCCCTTCGGGCATCTTGCGTGAAGATGTAGTCAACGTTTTAGGCTGCGGTATGGTTATCGACTTAAAGCACCTGTGCGGCGAGATTGAAAAGCTCCGTCAAGGCGGTATTAAGATTACCCCTGAAAATCTTAAAATTTCGGACAAGGCAATAATCACCATGCCCTACAACGTATTGCAGGACATTATGGAAGAAGACAGGTTGACCAAGGCTACGGGTAAGCCCTACGGCTCCACCAGGCGTGGTATTGCCCCTATCTACGCCGACAAGTATATGAAAAAGGCGTTCAGAATGGGTGAGCTTTTAAACCTTTCACTTCTGTATAAAAGGCTCCCCGACATCGTTGCCTGGAAGAATATGACCATTAAGGCATACGGCTTCGACCCCGTAAAGATTGAAGATATGGTTGCCTACTTCGAAACGTACGGTAAACCCCTGCGTGACTACATCATCGATACGGGCGTTTATTTAAACCAAGCCAACAAGCAGGGCAAGAAGATTATGTTCGAAGCGCAGCTCGGCGCTTTGAGAGATATCGACTACGGTATAGTTCCCTATACTTCTTCGTCTTCAACCATAGCAGCTTACGCCCCCATCGGCGCAGGCGTACCCAACTTAAAGCTCGATAAGTCCATCGGCATTATGAAGGCTTATTCAAGCTGCGTCGGCGCAGGCCCCTTCACTTGCGAATACTTCGGCAAGAAGGCGGAGCGTCTTCGTGAGCTCGGCGGCGAGTACGGTGCGGCTACGGGCAGACCCAGAAGGGTAGGTCCCTTCGACGTGGTTGCTTCACGCTATGGTATAAGGTGCCAGGGCGCAGACGAGATAGCTTTAACAAAGCTTGACATTTTGGACGACTACGAAGAAATCGAAATCTGCACTCACTACGAGTTAAACGGCAAGATTTTGGACGAATTCCCCTTCACCGACGTGCTTGACGACTGCAAGCCCGTATTTGAAAAGGTCAAGGGTTGGCACTGCGATATAACAGGCTGCAAGACGGCGGACGAGCTCCCCAAAGAAGCTTTAGACTATATTCACCTTTTGGAAAAACTCTGCGAGTGCAAGATTAAATACGTCTCCGTCGGGGCAGAGAGAAATCAGTGCATAGTAATGCCCGACTAATCAAAAAATAATTATGTTGACAAAATTCTATAAGATGCACGGCATCGGTAACGACTATATATATTTCGACTGTATGAACGGTGAGCTTGAAAACGTTAACGAGCTTTCTATTCGCCTTTCCGACAGGCACTTTTCTATCGGCGGCGACGGAGTAATACTTTTGTGCAAGTCCGAGATTGCGGATTGCAAAATGCGTATGTTCAACGCCGACGGTTCGGAAGGCAAGATGTGCGGTAACGGTATCCGCTGCGTGGGTAAGCTTGCCCACGATTTAGGCTACGTCAAGGGCGATACTTGCAGTATCGAAACGCTTTCGGGAATTAAAGTTTTGCAGTTTGAGTTTAATCGTGACGGCACGGTTGCTTCGGCAAGGGTGGATATGGGTCCTGCCGAGTTAAACGGTGAAAAGATACCTTCAACCTTGAAGGGCGAAAGCGTGGTGAGCCAACCCGTTCAAATCGGCGGACAGGAATACAAAGTGACGTTGGTTTCTATGGGCAATCCCCACTGCGTGGTGTACAGCGAACCCTACAATTTAGACATTGAAAAGATAGGTCCCCTGTTTGAAAACGCAGAGTACTTCCCCGACAGAATTAACACCGAGTTCGTCAAAATCATTAAAAGAAACGAGATGACGATGCGTGTGTGGGAAAGGGGCAGCGGCGAAACGTGGGCTTGCGGTACGGGCGCATGTGCGGTAGGCGTAGCGGCGGTTTTAAACGGCTATGCGGATAAAAACGTGCCCATAACCGTCCACCTTCGTGGGGGCGACCTTATCATAACTTACACGGACGAAACCGTCTTTATGGAAGGCAGTGCAACCCTTGCTTTCACGGGCGAAGTCGAAATTTAAACAAAAGAAGAGAATATTGAATTCACAAGAGAAATCTATTTAGGAGTATAGTATGACAAAGTACATTTTCGTAACAGGCGGCGTAGTGTCCGGTTTAGGTAAGGGAATAACTGCCGCATCGCTCGGAAGACTGTTGAAGTGCAGGGGCTATAAGGTGGCTTCCCAAAAGCTTGACCCCTATATCAATATCGACCCCGGCACGATGAGTCCCTTTCAGCACGGCGAAGTTTTCGTAACCGACGACGGCGCAGAAACCGACCTTGATTTAGGGCATTACGAAAGATTTATCGACGAGAATTTAAATAAGTTCTCCAACCTTACGACGGGTAAGGTCTATTGGAACGTTCTCAATAAGGAGAGAAACGGCGAATATCTCGGGCAGACCGTTCAGATTATTCCCCACATCACCAACGAAATCAAGACCTTTATCTACTCCGTAGGCAAGTCCACCGGCGCAGACGTGGTTATAACCGAGATCGGCGGAACAATCGGCGATATCGAGAGCCAACCCTTCATTGAAGCTATTCGTCAGGTATCAAGGGAAGTCGGCAGGGAGAACTGCTGTTTCATTCACGTAACCTTGGTTCCCTATATTTCTGGCTCCGAAGAGTTCAAGTCCAAGCCCACCCAGCACTCCGTAAAGGAATTGCAGGGTATGGGTATTAACCCCGACATCATCATTCCCAGGGTAGACGCACCTATGCCCAAGGAAGTTAAGGATAAAATCGCAATGTTCTGTAACGTTGCCCCCGAGTGCTGCATAGAAAATATGACTATGCCCGTACTCTATCAATGCCCCAATATGCTTGAGAAGAGCAACTTCTCCGAGATAGTCTGCAAGAGATTAAACCTTGACCCCAGAGTTATCGATATGACCGAGTGGAATAAGATGATTGCAAGGATTGAAGCAAGGGATAAGACTGTTAAAATAGCACTCTGCGGCAAATACGTTCAGCTGCACGACGCATATCTATCCGTTGCCGAAGCGCTTGCACACGCAGGTTACGAGAACGGAGCAAAGGTGGATATCCGTTGGGTAGATACCGAGATACTCACCGAAGAGACGGTGGAAGAGCAGCTTGGCGGCGTGGACGGTATTATCGTCCCCGGTGGTTTTGGTAACCGTGGCGTAGAAGGTATGCTTTTGTGCGCTAAATATTGCCGTGAAAACAACGTGCCTTACTTCGGCATATGTTTAGGTATGCAGACGGCTGTCATAGAGTATGCAAGGAACGTCTTGGGCTATGCAGACGCAAACTCAACCGAGTTCAACCCCGATAGCAAGCACCCCGTAATCGACCTTATGCCCGACCAGCTGGGCGTTAAGATGGGCGGTACGATGCGTTTAGGCGCATACCCCTGCAAGGTGCTTGGCGACATAATGAAGCAAAGCTACGGCGAAGATATGATTTCCGAACGTCACCGCCACAGATACGAGTACAACAACGACTACCGTGAAGAGCTTATTAAGGCAGGGCTTGCGGTTGCAGGTACTTCCCCTGACGGCTCGCTCGTTGAAGCGGTGGAAATTCCCACGCTCGACTTCTATATCGGCGTACAGTTCCACCCCGAATTCAAATCCCGCCCCCAGAGCGCACACCCCATCTTCCGTGAGTTCATAAAGGCGGCAGTCAGATACTCCCTTAAATAATAAAATTAACTATGGTCAGGCGATGAGGGGAATTAATCCGCATTGCCTGAAATATAATTTATAGACTTAAGTTTATACCCTAAAGGTGATTTAATATGAAATACAATACCAACTTTAATAACATTGCGCAGAACTATCTCTTTGCAGAAGTTGCGGACAGGTCGTCAAGGTACGCTGCGGCACACCCCGAAAAACAGGTGTTAAAGCTCGGCATAGGCGACGTTACGCTCCCCCTTGCGCCTGCGGTTATCTCGGCTATGCACACCGCTGTGGACGAGATGGCGAACAAAGATACCTTTAAAGGCTACGGCCCCTACGAAGGTTACGACTTCTTAAGGGAAGCAATCAAGGGCTATTACAAGGAGTTCGGCGTGGAAATCGGCATGGACGAGATATTCGTCTCCGACGGCGCAAAGAGCGATCTGGGCAATATCTTGGACATATTCGGCACAGACAACACCGTCTTGGTCCCCGACCCCGTATACCCCGTATACGTCGACACCAACACTATGGCAGGAAGAAAGGTTATATTTGCCAACGCTACCAAGGAAAACGGCTTTTTGCCCATGCCCGACTACAGCGTTGACTGCGATATAATCTATATCTGTTCCCCCAACAACCCCACGGGTGCGGCTTACTCCGTAGAGCAGTTAAAAGAGTGGGTGGACTACGCTTTAGCTAAAGGTGCGGTAATCTTATACGATTGCGCTTACGAGAGCTTTATAACCGAAAAGGGCTTGGCTCGCTCCATCTTCCAGGTGGAAGGCGCAAGGGGCTGTGCCATCGAGTTCTACTCATTCTCCAAAATAGCAGGCTTTACGGGCGTACGTTGCGGTTGCACGATTATCCCTAAAGAGTTGGGCGGCGACGGCTTAAACGCAAACAAGCTCTGGTACAGGCGTCAGGCTACAAAGTACAACGGTACCCCCTATATCATTCAGGCAGGTGCGGCGGCTGTGTTCACCGAAGAGGGTATGGCGCAGATTAAGGAAAATATCGCATACTATCAGGCAAACGCATCGATTATTGCAAACTGCATGGACGAGCTCGGCATTTGGTACACGGGCGGCAAAAACTCCCCCTATATCTGGCTTAAGTGCCCTAACAATATGGGCAGCTGGGAGTTCTTCGATTTGCTTTTAAACGAAGCTCAAGTTGTCGGTACGCCCGGCGCAGGCTTCGGCAAGAACGGCGAAGGCTTCTTAAGACTGACGGCTTTCGGTAGCAAGCAGACCACTCAAGAGGCGGTTGCAAGGATTAAAAAGCTTTTAAGCAAATAGTTTAAGAGCTGTGTTTAGACGGTAAATAATTATGGAAAAGAAAGAGAGAGGATTGGGGGTTTTATGCCACATTTCGTCCCTGCCCAACGAGTTCGGTATAGGCTCGCTCGGCAAAGAGGCGTATGAGTTTGCCGACCTTTTGAAAAAGGCAGGCGTTAAGTATTGGCAGATTCTCCCCCTGCAGCAGACGGGATACGGCGATTCGCCCTATTCGTCGGTTTGTTGTAATTCGGGCAACCCCTATTTTATTGATATAATCGACCTTAAAAGGCAGGGGCTTTTGGACGAGAGCGAGATTGAAGGGGCGAAGGAGCCGAGCGGCAGCGTCGACTACGAAGGTCTGTCCCAAAGGCGTTACGAGCTTTTGAGAAAGGCATATTCCCGCTTCAATATCCGTTCACAGGAATTTGTGGACTTCATTAACAGCGGAGAGTACGAAGACTACGCCCTGTTTATGTCGCTTAAGGAACGCTACGGCGATAGCTTCTATAACTTCCCCGATGCGTATAAGTATAAAGAGCACCTTGCAATATACGAGTTCAGGAATGCGGTGTACAGAACCGACTACTGCTTCTGGCTGTTTTTGCAGTTCCAGTTTAACAGGCAGTGGCAGGCGTTAAAGGCATACGTCAACAGCTTGGGCATTAAGATAATAGGAGATATTCCCCTTTACGTCGCCTACGATTCTTCCGATTTATGGTCTCGACCCGAGCTTTTCCAGCTTGACGAAGATTTAAAGCCCGTCAAGGTGGCAGGCGTTCCCCCCGATTATTTCTCGGAAAAGGGTCAGCTTTGGGGCAACCCCTTGTATAATTGGAATGCGGCTAAAGCCGAAAACTACAGCTGGTGGCTTGCAAGGGTTGCCAAGGCGAAGCAGATGTACGACGTAATCCGTATAGACCACTTCAGGGGCTTCGATAGATACTTTGCAATCCCTGCCGACGCAGAAGACGCAACCGTAGGCGAGTGGGAGCAAGGTCCCGGCAAGGAGTTCTTTGAAGCGATTGAAAGACGTTTAGGTCACACGGAGATTATCGCCGAAGACTTGGGCGTTATGGACGACGGCGTAATAGCCTTAAGGGACGGGTGCAATCTCCCCGGCATGAATATTCTTCTCTTCGCCTTTGACGGCAGTGAAGATAACGCCTATCTGCCTAAAAACATCGTGGAAAATTCCGTGACCTACACGGGTACTCACGATAACGACACGGCGGTAGGTTACGTCAAGCAGCTGCCTGAAGAAGAATACAAAGCGTTTAAGACAAGGCTCCGTAAATCTATGAAGGAGCTGGGCATTTACGAACCGCTCGTAACCACTCAAGACGTGGGTTGGGCGCTGTGCAAAACTGCGGCTTACAGCAAGTCTTTTATGGCGATTTTGCCCGTACAGGATATATTAGGTCAGGATAATTCCTGCCGTATGAATATCCCTTCCACCCCCACGGGTAATTGGCAGTACCGCTTGAATAAGATGCCTTCAAGGCGCAGTATGGCAATGCTGAAGAAATTAATTAAAGATAGTAATAGAATATAATGAAAACAATCCCACTGATTTATGTCGGTGGGATTGTTTTTAAAGAATAGAGAAAAAAATAATAAATGAGATAATTATTAGAAGTCAAACTCTATCGTCTTTCGCTTATCCTCAAGACACTTTCCCTATTCTTTAGGGAAAGTGAGAGTAACGTACAAATTATTTCTAATAATATTAACCTTTTTTATTCTTTATTATTTATTCTTTTTTCTTTATTATTTATTTCCCTTCTCATACACCCTTACGCACAGTACCGTCATATCGTCGGGGGTGCCTAAAACTCTCTTCTTTGCTTCGGCGAGAATGTCGTCAGCAAGCGCTTGCGGATTTAGCGGCTTGAGCTTGCCTATAAATTCATATAGCTGTGCGGTACCGTCGAAGCAGGACGTTATGCCGTCGCTCATAAACACAATTATATCGTTCTTTTTCAGCTGTTCCCGACTTGTTGCGGGGTGCAGACTGTCAAGTATTCCAAGGGGGAGAGAGTTGCTTTCAAGTACTTTTATCTCCCCTTTTCTCACTATAAGTCCTACGGGTGAACCGATTTTGACGAAGCTGGCGGAAAGGGTGTTTAAGTCCACCGTAGCCGCATCTATGCAGGTAAAGCGTTCGTCACGGTTAAAGCATAACAGCTTATTAATCGTATCTAACATCACGTCTTGGGGCATCTGCGAACGGCTGAACGCTTCGATGAGAGAAATGGCGGTTGCAGAAACCCTTCCTGCATATTCGCCGCTACCCATTCCGTCGGAGAGCGCCATTAAAAAGCTGTGCTCGTCAATCTTTATGACGGAGTGAGTATCCCCCGAGACCTTCTCGCCGCTTTTAATTGCGTAGGCAACCCCGAAGGCGGCGTCGTATTTAGGCGGTTTAGCTAAAACGTAAGCAGACTTTTCATTGTTATAGACAATTTTGTTCTTTAACATAAACTTCTCGCCTAACGTGTCTTCCACACAGCTTTTAACGGCTAAAAAGTCGTAATTGCCGACGAGCGTTAAAAAGACCTGTTTTGTGCCGTTGCCGACAATTTTCAGTTCGGGGCAGGTTATGCCGTTTGCGGACAGGGCGGAAGAGAGCTTTTTCTCCAAGGCGGAGTAGTCGTCGCTCTCCCTGCAAAATTCCACCGCCCTTGACTTCAACGCTTGGGCGACGCCGCTTGCCTGTTCGGCGAGAAGCCGCCTTCCGTTCTTTGCGTTCTCCGCTTCCAGCGTGGCCTTGCGGTATTCGTATAAAAGCTTATTTACGATTTCAATCAAATCGGACGGGTTTTTGCAGTTGCGGGTTACGTCTGCGGTAAGGTCAATAAAGCCCACCTTGCCCTTAAGGCACCCCGATTCTATTAGTGAAGCAAAGCCCTTGTAAACTCCGCTCGACTTGCAAGTTTCCTTCTTTGGGCAGGACGAGCAAGCCCTTTGCTTGGTCTCTGTCAGCATTCGCTTTTTCATAGCGGCGTCGTCGGGTCCGTCGTCCAAAGCGTTAAACGCACAGGAAATTTCACGGAAGACGTCGCTCATTCTATACAGCTTTTCGCTCAATTCTTCCCTGCATCTCACTTCTTCAGTGCGTGGTAAAACCCTCTGTAAGGTTAAAAGAGAACGCAGGTTTTCCACACGCTTTTCGCTGGGCAGTGCGGCAATTAAGCAGAGAACAAACAGCAGCAGCGAGTAGGCAACGATTATGACGGCACTTGCGTTAAAGCAACCCAAAAGGTACAGGTGCAGGGCTGTTAAAACCATTGTGACAATCGAAGGGGCGAACCTTCCGAGCGGACAAAAGAGCAGCGTTATCACGGCAATTACTACCGAAGCGGTTATAAAGTTCAAATCAAGGGATACAATGGTCAACGGCAGGGAAGCGACCAAGGCAACAAGAGTGCAGCTTGCGTTTTTGGTAAGCCGTACGCTGAATGCGGTTATCAGAGCGCATAGGCAAAGGTAGGCGTACACCCCTATAAGACTCCTGACCCCCACGCCTGCAACGGCGAAAAGTACGGCAATGCACAGCAGTTCGTCGCCCTTTAAGCGGCAACGGCACAGCCTGAATAGCAGGGCGTACACCGTTCGGAACGCAAAGAACAGGAAGGCAACGCACACCCCTGCAGCAATGCCCCTTAAGATGAACGGGTTGTCTAAAACATAACCGCCGCCGTTGCCCCAATTCGAAAACGCCACAAACGGGCCGAGTGCAATTACGGCGTAAGCCGCCGCTTCCGCCCGAATTTTTCTGCCCGTACGCCTGTATAAAAATACGATAAGCGTTAAAAAGCCTGCTTCAAAAAGGCTCAAGAGCATTGTTATCCAATCGAGTGAAATTATTGAAGCAAGCACGTAGATAACGGGGGTGATTACGGCGTTAGTGCCGCAAATGAGCATAGAAAAGCAAACCCCGAGTGAGAGTGGAACTTTTGACGCAACCGAGTTTAGCGCAACTGTCGTTAATGCGTAAGCGGAATACAGCAATACGCTTTTAAGGGTTAGTTTCAATGCCATAACCGCATTATATAATGCAGGCATATGCGAATTTACGCAAGTTGTGTAACTATATGTAAAAAAATAAAAAAGGCACAAAAATAAGGCGTAGCAGTTAGCTACGCCTATTCATAGTATGGATATTATTGCCTTATTTATCAACGGCTTGCCGTTGGATTGCATCACGCTTTAGCGTGGATTGAATCACTCAAAGAGTGGATTTAATCAATGCTTTAGCATTGGATTTAATCACCCGTCAGGGTGGATTGAGATGTTAACTATATTAACGATGAATTGCCAGCCAGACGGTTAAAACGGCAATATCCGCAGGATTAACGCCCGAAATTCGTGCCGCCTGCCCGAGCGAACGGGGCTTGACCTTATTCAGCTTTTCTCTCGCTTCCAACCTTAAGCCTTCGATGAGCATATAATCGATTTCTTCGGGCAACAGCTTGTCTTCAGTCTTTTTAGCCCTTGCAATCTGCTCGGCATTTCTCTTTAAATATCCTTCGTAGCGAACAAAGACTTCTGCCGAATACAGCACGTCCGAAGAAAAGTCGAGTGCGCCGAAACGGGCGAACTGCTTCTCTAAAGGAATACCCCTTTTAATCATATCGGCGTAGCTTAAAGCACCTGCCGCCCTGTCGTAACCGTACTCTTTTAAAAGCTCTTCGGTTTTGTCGGGGGTGAAGGTGGTGGAGTTTAAGGCCTTTAAAGCGTCTTCATACGCCTGCTTGCGTTTTAAATACGTCTGGTATCTCTCTTCGGTGACCAGTCCGCATTCGTAGCCCTTTTGGGTCAGGCGGAAGTCTGCATTGTCCTGCCTTAATTCAATGCGGTACTCCGCACGGGAAGTCATCATTCGGTAGGGCTCTTCGGTACCCTTTGTAACCAGATCGTCAATCAAAACGCCTATATAGGCTTCGTCCCTGCCCAAAATCAAAGGGGGCAATTTGCGTATCTTCAAGCTTGCGTTCAAGCCTGCAATAAGCCCTTGCGCCGCCGCTTCTTCATAGCCCGACGTGCCGTTAATCTGCCCTGCCGTGTAAAGCCCTTCGACCTTTTTAAACTCCAACGTGGGGTACACGTCTAAAGTGTCTATGCAGTCGTATTCTATGGCGTAGGCAAAGCGCATAATGTCCACGTTTTCCATGCCTTCAACCGAGCGGTACATATCGATCTGTATATCGTGGGGGAGAGATGAGCTCATTCCCTGAACGTAGGCTTCCAACGTGTCAACCCCTTCGGGTTCTATAAAAATCTGGTGTCTGTCCTTGTCCGAAAATCTTACGACTTTGGTTTCGATGGAAGGGCAGTATCTCGGACCCGTAGACTCAATCAATCCGTTGTATAGGGGTGAGCGGTCCAAATTATTTAAAATTATCTCGTGGGTGTTTAAGTTGGTGTAGCCCAGATAGCAGGGCATAACGTTTTTAGGGGGCTCTTCGCTCATAAACGAGAAAGCTCCGACGTTCTCTTCGCCGTCCTGTACGGTGAGCTTGGATAAATCCAAGGTGCGGAAGTCCACTCTTGCCGGGGTACCCGTCTTAAAGCGGCGTACGTTAAAGCCTAAATCAATCAGGTTTTTTGTCAACGCCGTGGCGGGCGCAAAGCCGTTTGGTCCGCTTTTGGCGACGACGTCGCCGGTTATCGTCTGTGCATTCAAATAGACGCCCGTCGCAAGCACCGCCGCCTGACAGCAAATCACACCGCCGTACGTCGTTTTAACGCCGCATACCTTGCCGCCATCTACTAATATTTCGCCGACTTCGCCCTGAATTATACGCAAATTCTCGGTATGTTCAAGTACGGACTTCATTCTTGCGTGGTAGGCGTGTTTATCGGACTGACAGCGCAGGGACTGTACGGCGGCACCCTTGCCTTCGTTGAGCATTTTAATCTGCAAAGCCGTCTTGTCTGCGTTAATGCCCATCTCGCCGCCGAGTGCGTCAATCTCACGCACAAGGTGCCCTTTTGCGGTACCGCCGATAGAGGGGTTGCAGGCCATAAAGGCGATGCTGTCTAAATTTAAAGTTAAAAGGGCACAGGAAACGCCTGTGCGAGCAAGGGCAAGCGCCGCTTCGCAGCCTGCGTGCCCCGCCCCTACAACTACTGCGTCGTAAGTGCCCAAATCAAAGCTCTTCATATTACTTCTTTAAAATTATATTCTTTATATCGTCGATTTCCTTGGAGAGCTTGTCGTTAACCGTCATAAGCTCACTCACCTTATCTCTGGAATAGAGTATGGTCGTGTGGTTTCTGTTGCCGAGCTCCTTACCTATCGACATCAAGGGGAGTGAGAGCAGTTCGCACATAAGGTAGCAACATACCTGTCTGGGTACGACTATCTCGGCTTTTTTGCACTTACCGATTATCTCTTCTTTAGTTACGCCGTAGAAGCCTGCGACTGCCGAAATTATGCTTGCAGGCGTAATCTCTTCGTTGCCGCCTTCGGAAACGGCTTCCTTCAATGCGCTCCTTGCAAGCTCAACCGAGATGGGCTCTTCGTGAAGCTTGCTTGCAAATATAACTTTGGTAAGTCTGCCTTCAAGCGTTCTCACGTCGTCGCCCGAATCCTGCGCAAGAAAGGCGAGTACTTCGTCGGGAACTATGGTGCGCTTTTCAAGCGCTTTAACCTTTAAAATTGCAATTTTGGTCTCGTAGTCGGGGGGGACCATATCCACGACCAAACCGCCTTGAAAACGTGTCTTCAACCTGTCTTGAAGGGTGGTTAACTGTTTGGGGTGCTGGTCGCTGGTTATAATTATCTGTTTATTGCGTGAAACGAGCTCGTTAAAGGTGTGGAAGAACTCCTCCTGAACGGCGGTCTTGCCTATGATAAACTGGATATCGTCGATAATCAACACGTCCGCACTGCGGTAATATTGGCGGAGCTGGTTGCCCCTTTCTCTCGCTTCCGCCCCTTTGGTGAGCATGGAGTTAATGAACTCGTTGACGAACTGTTCGCAGGTGACGTAAATCACCTTTGCCGAAGGCGTTGCGCTTAAGACGTGGTTTGCGATAGCCTGCGTCAAGTGGGTCTTGCCCAGACCCGTACCGCCGTAGATAAATAAGGGGTTATAGGTGCCTGCAGGGTCGTCCGCAACCGAAAGAGCTGCCTTATAGGCGTATACGTTATTGCCTGCCACGAAGTTTTCAAACGTGAACTTCTTGTTTAAATTGTTGATGGGCGTGTAGGCAGGGGTGCCGACCGTGGAGTCAAAGGCGTAGTCGCTGCTGCCCTTTACGACGAGCTTGAAGTCTGAAATGCCGACGTCAGCCTTGATAATCGCTTCACGCATCTTGTCTGCAAGGTTCTGGGTGATGTGCTGTGCAAAATTCTCCGTAAGCGTTTCAAGCACGATATAACGACCGTCTATAATTTCAACGGGGACGAGCTTGTCTATGTAAGAGATAAAGTTGATGGGGGAAATGATTTCCTGCATCTTCTCTTTAATGGGTCCGTAAATAAAATCAAGATTGTTTGCGCCAGCCATTTTTGCACCTTTTTTCTTTGAGTTTTTTGTAAAAGTGTGGTAAAATAAATAAGCGATATTTATTTCCCGAAAGAGTAATAAACATTATACAACTTTTTTTGCGTTTAATAAAGTGTTTTTAAAATAAAATGTTCATAAAAAATCTTGTTTTAAAAAATTTCAGAAATTACAAG
Source organism: Candidatus Coproplasma sp. (assembly GCA_051884135.1). GTDB lineage: Bacteria > Bacillota > Clostridia > Christensenellales > Borkfalkiaceae > Coproplasma. The sequence continues at coordinate 69,104 of JBJEVC010000022.1, forward strand.
GAAGAGCGGTTTGAGTTTTCTGACGGAATGAACGTGTTGTTCGGCAAGAACGGTCAGGGCAAGACCAACTGTGCGGAAGCCGTTTTCTATCTCTGTACGGGCACTTCCCCCAGAACGAGAAAGGATAAACAGCTCATTATGCGTGGGGAGAGCTCCGCCTTCTTTGCAAGCGAATGTCAGGGTAGGTACGGTAAAACAGAAATTTGCGCAACTATCACAGAAAGCGGAAGGGAAGTTAAGCTCAACGGCAACAAGATTACAAGGAACGCAGATATACTCGGCAATATGTTCGCCGTGTTCTTCTCCCCGCAGGAGCTTCGGCTTATTCAGGACGGCCCCGACGAAAGGCGTAGATTTTTAAACGTGTCCATCTCTCAGCTTTCAAGGGGGTATTATATCGCCCTTTCACGCTATAATAAGATTTTAGAGCAGAGAAACAACCTGCTTAAAAACAGGGATTTAGACGTAGTGTACGACACCTTGCCCGTATGGGACGCACAGCTGTGTAAGTATGCGGCGATAGTTGCAAAGCACAGGGCGGACTACGTCAAAAAGCTCGCCCCCCAAGCCGCACAGGCGCACAGCTATTTAACCGACGGGCAAGAAGAGCTTTCAATCTCCCCCGAAAGGAAGTATTCGGGCAGCGAGCAGGATTTGGAGAAAAAGCTGTTCGACGATTTGGCGTATAACTACGAAAGGGATATACGTTTAGGCTTTACCGCAAGCGGACCGCACAGGGACGATCTGGATATAATGATTAACGGTACGGACGCAAAGGCGTTCGCTTCGCAGGGGCAGACGAGAACGGCGGCACTTTCCATAAAGCTCGCCGAAGTGGAGTTGTTTAAAGAAGAGTGCGGGGAGCCGCCCGTGCTTATTTTGGACGACGTTATGAGCGAGTTGGACTTGCCCAGAAGGAAAAAGCTCGTTGGCGGGTGCGAAGGGCTTCAGACCATAATAACCTGCACTCACGCCGAGAGAGTTCTGTACGGCAAGACGACAAATAAGATTATGATAGAGAACGGGGTGATTAAGAGATGATAAGAGCAGATTTGCATATACACTCCTACTATTCGGACGGAAGTCAATCCCCTAAAGATATAATAACGACGGCAAAGGGCAGGGGTGTTAATCTCATTTCCATAACCGACCACGACAATACCGAAGCCCGTTCAGAAGGGTTGGCTTGTGCGAAAGATGCGGGAATATCCTTCATCGACGGCGTGGAAGTATCCGCCTACGAAGGGGATATTAAGGTGCATATGCTGTGCTACGGTATAGACTATTCTTCGCCCGAATATAAGGCTTTTTCCCAAAAGCTCGTCGATGGTGCGGAAGAGCGTACCTTCGACATCTTAAAAAAGCTCTCCGCCGTGGGCGTCAACATGGAGTACGGCGAAGTTTTAAGGGAGAGAAAGAGTAAAAAATGCCCCATTCACTCAATGTATATTGCAAGGGCTGGCGCAAGAAAGGGCTATGCAAGCTCCCCTACAGATTTCTACATTAAATACTTAAACTACGGCAAGGCGGGTTTTTCGTATATCTGCCGCCCCACGCCCGCACAGACGGTGGAGATGTGCGAAAGGTGTTCGGGTTTCAGCTCGCTTGCCCACCCCGGCAGAATCGGGGCGGACGGAGAGTGGGTTAAAACTCTTATTTTAAGCCTTAAAGAGAAGGGGCTCGGCGGAATAGAGGCGGTATATTCGGGACATACTGATAGACAGACGCAGTACTATAAGGGGCTTGCGGAAAGTCTTTCTCTGCTCGTTACAGGCGGTTCGGATACTCACTATCAAGGGGGCAACCGAAGGATAGGCGACCCCTGTTTTTATGCCGATGACGAACTGCTTTCCGCATTAAAAATAAAATGTTGAAAAAGCTTTTTAAATTAACGGTAAATTTTGCCGCACTCGTACTGCTTACGGGTGCGGTTTTATTATGTTGCGGCTTTTCTTCCCGACTGCCAAAGGGGGCTTTCGTCAACGGCGTCGACGTGGGCGGACTTACCAAAGACGCAGCCGTCGAATTGTTAAGGGGCGCTCAAAAGGAGTACCTTTCAGGCAAACGCCTGCGCATATGTGCCGACGAACAGGTGTATGAGTATGCCTATCCCGAAATCGGTTTTTGCGATAATTTCGAGCAGGCGATTGAAAACGTCAAAAAGAGGGGGAACTATAGCGCAGACGTCGGCTATTATTTAAACGGCGAGAGCCAAGTAGTTGCGTATATATGCGACGCAATAGACAGTACCCCCCGGGAGCCGTACTGCACCTTTAATAAATCGGGCGAACCGTTCACCTATTACAACGGAAAAGACGGGCGTGTGTGCGATAGGGAAAAGCTTATAAACGACATACACGCTTCGCTTGAAGGGGGTTTTAACGACGTCAGCGTAAGCGTAACCGACCTGTCGCCCCGAACCGCCTTAAAGGATGTGCAGGAGAGCACAAAACTTCTATACGCCTTTACCACCTACTTTGACGGCGGCAACGTGGATAGGTCTGCCAATATCCGCCTTGCGGCAAAGAAGATTAACGGCACGACTTTATTATCGGGGCAGGTCTTTTCATTCAACGATACCGTAGGCGCAAGGACAAAGGAAAACGGCTTTAAACAGGCAAAGATAATCGAAAACGGTCAGTTTGTTTTAGGCTTCGGGGGCGGAGTGTGTCAGGTCTCCACCACGCTGTACAACGCCGCCGCACTTTCGGGGCTGGAGATATGCGAATATCACCCCCACACGCTACAGGTTTCATACGTTGCGCCGTCAAGGGACGCAATGGTCAGCGGAAGTTACTTCGACTTAAAATTTAAAAATACACGCTTAACCCCCATATATATCCGTACCAACTGCACGTTTAACAGCATAACCTGCACGCTTTACGGTCAGAGCGACGGCTATGAATACTCCTTTAACAGCACGGTTACGGGCAGTATTCCCAAGCCAAAGCCCGTGGAAGTTTTTGGCGAAGAAGACGGCGTAATACGCTACGGCTGGGAAGGGACAAAGAGCGTTGGTACGGTGGTTAAGACCAAAAACGGGGTAAGCAAGGTTGCCTTCAGCCGCAAGGACAGCTACGCCCCCGTCGCTGACGTCGTTGGGGTTAAAGGGGGTTAATTCATACCGTTCAATAACTTGCCTTTGGAAAATCTTTATGATATAATCATAAAGTATATAACTTTAAGGAGATTTATATGGATAAGATTATTCTCGATGGTATGGGCGGCGATAACGCCCCTGCTGCGACTGTGGAAGGCGCAGTGATTGCTTTAAAGAAGGATAAGGATTTATATATCATTATTGCAGGCAGAAAGAACGAAATCGAAGCGGAGCTCGCTAAATACAAGTACGATAAAGACCGCCTTGAGATTATGGATTGCCCCGACGTCATCGGAATGAACGATATACCCACCGTCGCAATCAAGAACAAGCAGGCGTCGCTCACGGCGGCATATTGGGCGCTTAAGAAGCAGGACGATATCTGCGGTCTGGTTACGGCAGGCTCGTCGGGCGCAACGATAGTCGGCGGTCAGCTTATTTTAGGCAGGATAAGGGGGGTTAAACGCCCTGCGCTCTGCCCTTCAATCCCCAACGTACACGGCGGCACGACTCTCCTTTGCGACTGCGGCGCAAACGCAGAATGTAAGCCCGTAATGCTCTGTCAATTTGCAGTTCTCGCATCCGTCTATGCACAGGCGTGTCTGGGTAAAGAAAACCCCACGGTAGGCTTGCTTAACAACGGCACTGAGGAGCATAAGGGCGACCCCCTTCATCAGGAGACATATCAGTACTTAAAGCAGATGAAGGGCATAAACTTCATCGGCAACGTCGAAGGCAGGGAGATTACATATTCCAAAGAACCCGTCGACGTAGTGGTCTCCGACGGTTTTTCGGGCAACGTCTCCTTAAAGGCGATTGAAGGCTGTGCAAAGATGATGCTCACCGAGATGAAGCACCAGTTCAAGTCGTCGCCCGCTTCGATGATAGGCGCACTCTTTATGAGAGGCGCAATCAACAGAATGAAGAAAAATCTCGACTTCAACAGGGTCGGCGGTGCGCTATTGTTGGGGCTTAAAAAGGTCGTAGTTAAAACTCACGGCAACTCCAAGGGCATTACCGTAGCGGCTGCAATCGAACACGCCTTAAGGGTACACCGCAACAATCTGATACCCAAGGTGGAAGAGCTGCTTGCACAGGTTGATTTGGATAATTTAATTCCCAAAGAGAGCGAAAACGCATAATGGACTTTGGGCAAGTTGAGCGCAATATAGGGTATACCTTTAAGAACAGGGGGCTGCTTAAAAGGGCGTTAACACTCTCTTCGTACGACAACGAATTTAACAACGAGAGCTTGGAGTGTTTAGGCGATTCCCTTCTCGGCTTTATCGTTGCGGAGAAGTATTTTTCTTTAGGCTTAAGCGAAGGGGAGATAACCAAAAAGAAGCAGGAGTATCTTTCGGACGATGCGTTAAAGTTGGTGTCGGAGAAGTTAGGTCTGCACCTTGCGCTGTTACACGGCAGTGGAGACTGCCGCAATAAAAAGGCGATACCGAGCGCATACGAAGCGGTTACGGCGGCAATTTATTTAGACGGCGGAATGGAAGAAGCGAGAGCGTTTGCTCTCTCCACGCTATCCCCTGCGCCGAGTGCGTTCAACTACATAGGCGCAGTACAGGAAATTCTGCAGGGCAACGGGGAGCCGCTTCCCGAATACTGCCAGGTCGATATAGGCACGCCCCGAAAGCCGATTTTGAAGGTTACAGTCAAGGTCAGGGGCAGGGAGTTTTGCTCGCAGGATACAAGCGGTGCTTCAGCAAAGCGCAAGGCGGCAAAGCTTGCATATGAATTTTTAACGGGGTCGACCGAATAGTGTATCACGCCGATGAAGGCGTTTTTGCCAAGTTATAGATAAGGTTTGGAAAATTTATGGTTCAGTTTAAAAAAATAACGTTAATCGGCTTCAAGTCCTTTGCGGACAAGACCGAAATACCGCTTACCGACGGCGTTACCTGTATCGTCGGGCCGAACGGTTGCGGCAAGTCCAACGTCGCCGATGCGGTGCGTTGGGTTCTCGGTGAACAGTCGGCAAAGATGATGCGTGGTTCGCAGATGATGGACGTAATCTTCAACGGTACCGAAAAGCGTAAAAAGACTTCCTTTTGCGAAGTAACTTTAACTTTCGACAACACTAACCGTCTGTTCAACTACGACGCCGACGAGCTGGAGATGACAAGGCGACTGTATCGTGACGGCACGAGCGAATACCTTTTAAACCAGCAGTCGAGCAGGTTAAAGGATTTAACCGCACTCCTTCACGGCGCAGGTGCCGCAAAGGAAGGCTACTCCATCATCGGTCAGGGGCGTATAGCGCAGATAATGAATTCCCGTCCCGAAGAGAGACGTTCCATCTTTGAAGAAGCGACGGGTATCGTCGTGTTTAAGGACAGAAAGGCGGACGCCGAGAGAAAGATTGAGTATTCAAGGAACAATCTCTTCGTGTTTGCGCAGAAGATGACCGAAGTAGAACGCCAGCTCGGCCCCCTGCAAAAGGCTGCGGAGAATAAGCGTAAGTACAACGCCCTGTACGAAAAGTTAAGGGAAAACGAGATTAACGCCTACATATTCCGCCACGACAGCGCCGCAGGCGAGAGAGACAGAATAAATAGTAAAATCGATAAGTTAAGGGAGCAGATTACTCAAAACACGGCTAAAAATTCTGCACTTTTAGCAGAGTATGAAGAGTGCAGAACTTCCCTTGCCGGTGCGGACGTGCTTTTAAAAAAGCTTAACGACGAAAGGCTTGAGTACACTATAGGTCTTGAAAGGAGTACGGGCGACAGCAAGCTGTTTAAAGAACGTGCGCAGGCCGTCGGCGAAAAATTAAGGCAGGCGCAGGAAGATTTAGCTTTCTCGGTTAAACGTCTTGGCGACGTAGATAAGGAAACACGCCGAAGCGAGACCTATGCCGAAAAGAACAGGGAGAGAATTGAAAAGCTCCGTACGCAGTACAGCCAGCTTCAAAGCGAGATTGCCACGCTCTCCGAGAGTATTGCAAGCTATGAGATGGCGACGGGCGAACACAGAAAGCAGGTTTTAGACGCCTTCCGTGACCTGTCGCAATTAAAGGAAAATTTAGGTTCCCTTTCGGCGAAGAAGGAGTTCATCATCGAACGTCTTGCCGAGATGGATAAGACTATGGAATCGCTCCGTGAGCAGCATAGCCGCCTTAAGGAAGAGTACGATTTAACGGTCGACGAGCAGGGGCAATTAAACGCCTTTCTGGGCAGTGAGAACGAGCTTGTGGAAGACGCCGCAGAAGCGGTCAGGGCGGCTAACGAAAAGGTGCAGTCCTTAATCCGCAGGGTGTACGACTGTCAGGCGAGCATTAGCTCTTTGCAGCAGTCATTAAAGACCTATTCGGCTTTAAAGGACAGGTTCGAAGGCTACGTCTACTCGGTTAAAAGGTTGCTCTCCGACGCCAAGGCGGAGACGGATAGCGGCAAGACGGGCGATACGCTCTCTTCTTATATCATGGGTACGCTTGCGGACGTCATTGCCTGCGACCAAACTTATGAAACGGCTATCGAAACGGCGGCAGGCGGCGCAATGCAGAACGTCATCACCGCAAATAGGGACGATGCGAAATACTTAATCAACTATCTTAAGGTAAACAGGGCAGGTCAGGTGACCTTCCTGCCGTTGGATGCGGTTCGCCCCAGAATGGATTCGCCCCAGCTCAAGTCGGCTTGCGGTGAACGGGGTGCCGTGGGCGTCGCTTTAGACTTGGTTAACTTCGACAAGAAATTCTCAAATGCGGTAGGGTTCGTTCTCGGCAATACACTCATCGTCGACAACATCGAGAACGCCACCGTGATTGCAAGGCGTTACCCCCGTGCGTTTAAGATAGTCACTTTAGACGGCGACGTAATCGCAAGCACAGGCGCAATGACGGGCGGCAGCCGCAGGGAGAATTCGGCAAACCTTCTCGCCAACGAGAGAAAGATTAAGGAAATCGAAGACGAGATTGCTTCGGTTAAAGCCACGCTTGCCCGTTCCGAAGTTAAGCGTACGGAAGCCGAAGCCGAGCTTGAACAGGCAAAGATAAAGCAGAGTGAGCTGGATAGCAGCTTACAGAATAAGCGGATAGAGCTTGCGGAATCAAGGCAAAAGCTCTCAAATCTCACCGTACAGATAAACCAGACGGAGAGCGAATTCTCCGTCTACAAGCAGTCTGCTCAAGAGCTTAAGGCAAAGCTTGCCGAGCTCGACAGCGAATACTCCGTCGCAGGCGAAGGCGCAAACGCACTCTCCCTGCAGTCGGACAAGACTTCTTCCGAAATCGACTCGATGAGCGAGCAGAACGATAAGATTGTCAAGGAGCGCAACGCCAAGGCGGAAAAGCTTACTGCGATACAGATAGAGATTGCTTCGCTCGAAGCGGCGTTAAAGTCCAACCTTGAAGCGATTGATAAGGCTAAAAAGGAGAGAGATTCGCTGTATGAAAACTATGGCAGGCTCTCCGACCTTATTCCCGTTTTGCAGAAGCAGAGGGACGATTTTATGGAGCAGTCCACCCGTGCCGCACTCACCGACGAAGAGAGAGCAAAGCTCGACTCGATCAACTTGTCGATTGCGCAGGTGGAAGAAAATAAAAAGGGTTTAAACGAGCGAGTTGCGGAAATAGACGCCTCTCGTGCGGAGATTTTGGTGGAGATTGATTCGCTCACGCAGAAGCTGCACGGTCAGGAATTGAACCTTCAGAAAATCGACAGCGACCTGGAATTTTTGCAACAGCGTATCGAAGAAGAGTATCACGAAGATTACGAAGGCTGCCTTAAATATAAGGTGGAAGACTTCGATATCGGGGTTGCTTCTTCCGAGATAATAAATTGCAAACGCCAGATAACCATGCTCGGCGCCGTAAATCCTACGGCTATTGAAGAGTACGAAGAAGTCAGCGAACGCTACAAGCATATGACCGAAGAAAAGGAAGATATGGAAAAGGCGTTGGACGACTTGAATAAGGGCTTGGAAGAGATAAGGGGTGAAATGCTCCGCATCTTCAACGAAGGCTTTAATCTCATCAACGAGAACTTCAAGCGTACCTTTAAGGAGTTGTTTGGCGGCGGCAGGGCGGAACTGCAGCTCGACTACACCGACTGCGACGACCCTTTGGACGCAGGCGTGGAGATAGTTGCCTGTCCCCCCGGCAAAAACCTTTCAAAGATTTCGCTCCTGTCCGGCGGCGAGCAGGCGTTGACCGCAATAGCCATTCTGTTTGCAATAATCGCTATGCGCCCCATGCCGTTCTGTATTCTCGACGAGATAGAAGCCGCTCTCGACGACGCCAACGTAGACAGGTATGCAAACTACTTGAAGAAGTTTGCTCAAAATACGCAGTTCATAGTTATAACCCACCGTAAGCCCACTATGGAAAAGGCAGACGTTCTCTTCGGTGTAACTATGGAAGAGAAGGGCGTTTCCAAAATCGTCTCGGTCAAGCTGTCCGAAGTGGAGTCAAGGCTGGGCGGAGACACCGTTTCTTAAACGGCTTAAGTCGGCTAATTTACGCTTTATATATAATAGGTAATATATGGGAATTTTTTCAAAGATAGCAAATGCGTTAAAGAAGACTAAGGACAAGCTTTCGGGCGCTTTGAACGCATTGTTCAGCAAGAATAAGATAGGTGACGACTTCTACGAAGAGCTGGAAGAGATTTTAGTCAGTTCGGACATCTCCGTCACGACTGCGGAAGAGATTGTGGAAGAGCTTCGTGAAGAAGTTAAAAACGATAAGATTAAGGAAAAGGAGTTCGTGTGCGACTGTCTCAAGGATATCCTTCAGGAGAAGCTGGAAGAAGCTCCCGTACCTGAAATCAAGTACCCTGCGGTGATAATGCTCGTGGGCGTCAACGGAGTCGGCAAGACCACCACGGTCGGTAAGCTCGCTTCATACTTTTTAAGGCAGGGCAAAACGGTCACCGTCGCCGCAGCCGATACCTTCCGTGCCGCCGCAAGCGATCAGCTCTCGGTATGGGCGGAAAGGGCGAAGGTCAGGATTGTCAAGCACGAAGAAGGTAGCGACCCTTCCGCTGTAGTCTATGACGCCGTATGTTCCGCCAAGGCAAGGGGTACCGACGTTGTCATCGTCGATACTGCCGGCAGACTGCACGTTAAGGCAAACCTTATGGAAGAGCTTAAAAAGATGTCGAGAGTGGTGGCAAGGGAGTACCCTTCCGCAAACTTCTATAAATTCCTCGTTTTAGATGCGACTACGGGCAACAACGCCTACAATCAGGCGGAAGTTTTCGACAGAGCCGTAGAGCTTGACGGCATAGTGTTAACCAAGTTAGACGGCTCCGCAAAGGGCGGCTTCGTAGTTTCGCTGTGCGGCGAGCTGGGTATTCCCGTAGTATTCGCAGGCGTCGGTGAGAAGATTGACGATTTGGAACTCTTCGACCCCGAAGATTTCGTCGACAACATTCTTTGATTTAACAGTAATCCTATCTATAACAAAACAAAACCCGTTAAACCATTATGATATGCACCCCAAAAGTTAGACACTTTTGGAGGTGCATATTTTTATGAAAAA
>JBJEVC010000023.1:0-22438 GCA_051884135.1 Candidatus Coproplasma sp.
AAGCACGAAGAACTGTAAATAAATTTTACAGCTTTGACGACCCGTTCGGCAGTTATACGGGCATTTGCGCTGACCCAAGCGAAAAGCCCGTTCAGGATGCAGACGACCTATAAATAACCGCCTTACGGTTGAGAAAAAGGCACCCTTGTTTGGTTAAACAAGGGTGCCTATCCTTTTAATAATTATTTCTACTTATAAAGGCGCTTTATAGAATGCGCTGTGCCTGAATGTAATAGCTCCACCTTTTTTCGGAAATTTGCTCAATTCTCGCATAGTCGGAAGACGTGTGAAGTATATAGTTGTCGCCAAGATATAGAGCGACGTGCCCAACCCTTTCTATCCCCGTATTATTCTTTCTCGCATCGTTGGTGAAAAACAGTAAATCACCCCTTTTAATCTGCGATTTTTTAATAGTTGTCCCCTGATAAATCTGGGTTCTGGTATTGAGTTTTAAGTTGACGTTTGCGCCAAGCTTAAATATGTACTGCATTAACGACGAACAGTCGAACTTTGTCGCAGTGAAGCTTGAAATTCTATTGCCGTTCTCGTCTAAATATCTCGTTGCGCCGTAAACGTACGGCACTCCCAAACATTTACCGCCTTCCAAAATGACCGACTCTACACTGCTTTTCTCGCTCGCTTCGATTTGGAAAACCGAGCAGTACTGGGCTGATATGTACGCCGTCTTATGTTTATAGGTGGTCTTAATCCAATTACCTGTACGCCCTGCATATATAAAGATATTGTTCTTTTCTGCAACGCCCAATACGGAGTAGCTTGTACCTGCACCGCTGCGAATATTGACGCTATCCCCCGTTACCTTAAAGTATTCCGCCATTACGGGTTTAGGCTCTTCCACGGGGGGAGCAGGTTCTTCCGCTGGGGGCGTAGACTCCTCGGCGGGCGGAACGATTTGCTCCGGCGGCGTCTCCACAGGCGTTGTCTCTTCCACTACTTCATTGTCGGGAAGAACTTCGCCGGAATTGTTGGGCACACTGCACCCGAACGCAGCCACACACGAAACAGTTGAAATAAAAGCTGCGAACACTAAAATGATTGACTTTTTCATTATCAAATCTCCTTTTGGTATTTTCTACATTATAACCCAAACAGAACCTGGAGTTCAATGCAAAAAATTTTCCATTAAAGGGAGTTAAAGTCAAACATTAAAGTTACTATATATGTAGTTTTGCGAAGGTTTCGCCTATGGGGGCTTTGATTAAAAGCTCGGCTTGAGCATCGGCTTTCGTTGCGCTTTTGTTTATAACCACAAGGTGCTTGCCGTTGAAGTAGTTGATAAGCCCTGCGGCAGGATACACGACGAGCGACGTTCCGCCTATAATCAACGTATCCGCCCTTGAAATTGCGTTAAGAGCGCCGCTTACAACCCTGTCTTCAAGCGACTCGCCGTACAGCACCACGTCGGGCTTAATCACGCCGCCGCACTCACAACGGGGGATACCGTTTGACCCCGCAATATAGTCCAACGAGTAGAATTTTTTACACCTTTCACAGTAGTTGCGGTGAATGCTCCCGTGTAGCTCTAAAACCCTTTTGCTCCCTGCCGCCTGATGCAAGCCGTCGATGTTTTGGGTGATTACGCAGTCCAGCTTTCCCTTGCCTTCCGCACGGGCTAAAAACAGGTGTGCGGCGTTGGGTTCAGCTTCTTTAAAAATCATCTTATCCCTATAGAAGCGGTAAAATTCTTGAGTGTTGCGATAGAAGAAATCATGGGATATAATCTCTTCGGGGGGATAGGAATATTTTTGATTGTACAGCCCGTCGGCAGAGCGGAAGTCGGGTATGCCGCTTTCGGTGGATACGCCTGCGCCGCCAAAAAATACCATACTTTTGCTGTCGTCGATGATAGCTTGTAAACGTTCGATAGAGTCCATATTTTACCTATTTAAAACCGCCGTACTTGCATACGGCGGTTTAATCTGCTTTTTTAAATCAAGCTGCGGAGTACTTAATTATTCCACGCCTTCGTTGAGCTTTTCCAAAAGCTTGTCCAAATCGTTACCGTGAACAAATACAGCTTCTTCGATAGTCTCGCCGTGAGCCATTGCACAGCCGATGCAGTGCATACCAACAGCCTGAAGAATTTCTGCACTCTTGGGGTTGATTGAAAGACATTCGGAAATTAATGTATCCTTGGTTATTTTTGCCATTTTATATTTTCTCCTATATAGTTAGTTTTCCCGTTACGGGGTAAAATATTACCTGTTATTCTTCTTTCTCCGACTGCTCTTTTTCAATCTCTTCTTCGGAGAGTTTAACCACCTCAAGCTCGGTAATTCTTCTGAATTCGGTCTGGCTTACGGTTATTTTTAAATTGGTATACGTCAGCTCGTCCCCCATTGAAGGAACCTTGCCGAGCATATCGATTACCCAGCCGCCTACGGTTGAGCTTTCGCAGTCGATTTCCTTGATATCGAAAAATTCGCAGAAGTCGTTTAAAGAAGTCGAGCCGAGAACCTTAAATTCCGTTTCGCTCACTTCGATTATTTCGGATTCAACTTCGTCGTGCTCGTCCCAGATTTCGCCGACAAGCTCTTCCAAAATATCTTCCATAGTGATTATGCCGACCGTTTCGCCAAACTCACCAGACACTACCGCCATATGCGATTTCTTCTTCTGAAGCTGCTTTAACACCGCACTGATCTTGGTTGTAGATACGACGAAGATTGCAGGCTTTGCCGCCTTTTCAAGCGAGAAAGCAGGGTCCATACGCTGTTTGATAAAGTCCTTCTCGTGCAGGATACCGATGATGTTATCTATGCTGTCCTTATACACGGGCAGACGGGAATAGCGTGTCTCGAAAAAGATTTTACCGACTTCGTCCCAAGGTGCATCGCAATCTACGGCAACGACGTCTACCCTTGGAATGAGTATGTCTTTAGCTTCCAAGTCGTTAAACTCGATTGCGCTCTTAATAAGATTGCTCTCTTCTGCGTTTATACCGCCTTCCTGCTCGGCCTCGTCAACCATAATCATGAGCTCGTCGTCGGTTATCGTGGTGTCTTCCTTGTGCTTAAAGATTTTAGTGAGCATCTTTTTCCACAGCCAGAAGAACCCGTTTAAGGGCGTAAGCACATACGCAAGCACACCGATGATGGGTGCAGAAAATCTTGCAAACCCTTCGGGGTGTTCTTTTGCAAGTGTCTTGGGCGTAACTTCGCCGAAGATTAAAACGGTTACCGTCAACACCAAAGTCGAAAGTGTCGTTGCAAGGCTTTCGTTATGCTGTACCCATTCGACAAACAGCAAGGTTGCAAGCGATGACGCCAAAATGTTGACTATGTTGTTGCCGATTAAGATGGTTGAGAGCAGTCTGTCATAGTTGTCGGCAAGCTTTAATACCCTTTTGGCACCCTTGTCTCCGTCATCCGCCTTTGCCCTTAACCTGATTTTATTTATTGCGGTAAACGCCGTTTCGGTAGCTGAAAAATAACCCGAAAGCACAATACATACCGCAACTACTATTGATAATATTATTTGAGTTGTAACGTCCATAAATTCTCCTAAATGTTATATTGATAAATTTTGACCTTACCCTTACAACGTAAGAAGAATTCTTTTTAACTCAAAATGCGCCCTCGACGTCATTCGGGGCGTATCTAAAAAAAACTGAAAGCGACAATCTCGTCGCCTAGATGGGTCGTCCATAATCTCCTCTGAAAAAATTCCTGCGGAACAGTGTTTATTTTGTATTTAAATTCCGCTTTTTTATATTATATCACAGTAATTGCCGTTATGCAATCATTTATTACAATATTTTTATTTGCCTAAATTAACTAAAAAGGCGAAGGGCTGCACGTCCTTCGCCTTTAATCAATGAGTTTATCTTGTTTCTTCTTGTCCCTTCTCTTGACGATATTCCTTTTAATTATGTCCCTTATGGTAACGATTAGCCCAACCAAAATATAGATATAATAGACAAGAAGTCGCCACACGAGTACAGACCAAGCAAGCGTAGGGCCTGCCGCAGCCGAAAATGCAAGAGCCGCAAACCCTTCCATTACGCCCGAATTTCCCGGAGTGGGTATGAAGGATACGCCGAAGGTTGCAAATGCATTTAACGACATTACGGTTATAAGCTGACCTTCAACGTTACAGTTAAACGCCTTCATAACAAAGAAGGGTACGGAGAAGGTTAAAAACGCTTCGCCATAGCTTACTATCATTAGCATAATGAGCTTTAAAGGCGAAGTAGCCATAACCTTGAAGGAGTGCTTGAAATCGTCTACTACCTTTGTTGCTTTACACAAAGCCCTTTGCTCATCCTTGACGATTTTAACCTTTTTACCAAGCCTTACGACGCCCCAAGTGAGCTTATACATAATTTTGGGGAAGATAAGGAAAAAGGCGATGAACATGGGTAAAATCAAATTTACACCTATGCCTACCCAACCGGTAATCAACAGCAATGTCTTGCCGGTAACGTCACCCAAAACGTTCTTTACGGTACCTGCTATCATAAGAGCCGCACCGAGCGTTACCCACGAGAGTATGCTGGAGAAATAGCGGATAAGCACGATTGCCGTTGAGTTTCCGCCGCTTATGCCCTTGGAGTTGAGATAGTATATCTGCATGGGCTGACCGCCCGTTGAAAAGGGGGTTACGGCGTCGTAATACTTACCCAAAAAACTCGTCTTAACAGACGTGGAGAGCCTTACCTTACCCGTAACCGTCTTATCTATTATGCAGTATTTTGCACAGTCAAGCGACATAATGCCGAGTATAACCACAACCAACAGCAACATAAACCAAGGGCTTGCGTTGCTGAAAACCTCTACAAAAGACGCACCTTCACCCGGCTTAATATAGTTGACTATTCCGAATAGCGAAAAGATACCAAAGACTATAAGAGCGGCTAAAACGACGTTCATAATAATCTTGGAGATTTTACGCTTGGGCTTTGCCGTCTTTTGAGTTACAGCTTCGGACGGGGCAGTGACGTCTTCGGCGCCGTCTTGCTCTTGAGTAGGCTGCGGCTTTTCATCTTCTACAGCCGTACTTTCCGCCTTCTCCATCGGTTGAACTTCCACGTTCTCCCCTTCGACAATATCTCCGCCAGGCTCTCTCTCTTGCGGTGCGGTATTAAGTTTTAACTCTTCGTCTATCGACAATGCGTCACCTCAAGCAGGCGTTCCCGTCTGCAGTTAATTATTATTAATCAGCCTTAACCTTTAAGCCCCAGCAGCGGTGTCTTTTGGCAATTTCTCTCTCGTAGTCCTTCCAAAGGTTCTGAACGTTGTTGTTCTCTTCAAGCTCGGGACCGGTCTCGAGATATTTAACGCCCAACTTCTTTAACCCGTGCAGGCACTCGCTCATAATAATTGCAACCGTACCTTTATTGGCGTGTTCTTTAGCAACGCCGATACTCATCATCTCGGCAATCTCTATATGCTTCATCGCCTTTATATACGGTATTATACCGAAGGGGAAGATATGCCCTTTACCCTTTTGCATAACTTCCTTTATGCAGGGCATCATAAAGCCGTATGCCACGACCTTGTCGTCCTTTAATACAACGCAGGCAAGCTCGGGGACGAGAATGGTTAAAATGGTATCCATCTCTCTCTTCTTCTGTTTGTCGTTAATGGGGCTGGTGCCGTACAAATCTTCGAAAGCTTCGTCCAGAACGCCCAACGCCTGCATAATATAATCTTTTAACTTTTCCTTGTCGTGCTTGAGAAGATACTTAACGTCTGCCGTCTCGTATCCCCCTCTCTTCTTGACGGCGGCGGCGAGCCTGTCTAACCTTTCGTCAACCGTGTCAGGCACCTTTATGCGGTAGCAATTCCAGTCCACTACCTTGTATGCGCCTAACTTTTCCATATGTTCTACATAGTAGGCGTTATTGTAAATCTCTATATAGGTGCTATCCCTGTCGAAGCCATCTATGAGCATACCTTCTTCGTTCAAATCGGAGAAGCTCATAGGCCCTATAATCTCATCCATACCGAGCTCTTCCGCCCACTCGTAGACTTTGGCGAAAAGCGCCTTGGTAACTTCGAAGTCGTCAATGACGTCGAAACGGGTGAAACGGAGTTGCTTTTTGCCCGTCTTTTCGTTTACGCCCCTGTGCCAGATTGCGGCGATTCTGCCTGCAATCTTTCCGTCTTTATATGCCAAAAACATCTTGCAGTCGGCAAAGCGGAATGCGTCGTTAACTTCAGGGTCGAACTCTGCAAACTCGTCTGCGTAGAGATTGCTGAAAGCATGGGGATTTTTAGCGTAAAGAGTGTGCTGAAACTTGAAAAACTTCTTCTTATCTCTTTTGGTATGTATCTCTTTAACTTCTATCATTTTATACCTCCAAAGCAATGGGACGCTTATCGCCTATAAATATTACACCCAAAGTACCGGGTCCGCAGTGGGAGCCGATGACGGGACCTATTATCTGACGTACGACTTCCGCATCGGGGCGTTTTTCCTTGATGAGAGCGGCAAGCTCGTCGCCCTCCTCCTTGCAGTCGGCGTCCAGAACGTAGACGGGATAAGACGTATCTTTAAGCCCCTCTATTGCCTTTTGCGCAAGGGTGCGGATAGCCTTTTTCCTGCCCGTAACCTTTTCAAATACGTTTAAACCGCCCTTCTCGTTGATGGTTAAGATGGGCTTAATGTTTAAAATGGTGCCTGCAACCGCCGACACGGCAGAAAGCCTTCCGCCCCTTTTTAAATGCATTAAATTGTCAACCGAGAAGTATACGCAGGATTTATTGGTGAAGTCCTTTAAAAACTCTATTATCTCTTCATCGGTTGCGCCCTGCTGCTTCTTCCTTGCCGCCGCAAGCATCTGAATACCTGCACCCATTGAAATGGAATTTGTATTGAACACCATACATTTCCTTTCGGGGAACTGCTCTTTAAGCTCTGCCAAAGCGGCGTTGAGCTGATTGAACGTGCCGCTCATTGCGTGCGAAAAGCTGACGTACAAAACGTCCTGCCCGGCCTCGAAATAGGGGGTTAAAATATCCTTGTAATTTTCAGGGTTGAGAGCCATAGTCTTGGGTACGTTGCCAGCCCTTACAGCCGAATAAAAAGCGGCAAAATCGGTGTTCTCGCCTAAATCGTAATAATACTCCTTATCACAGTAGCAATAGGGCATTGATATGTAATCCATACCGAGTTCTTTAACCTTATCGAACCAAAGCTCACCATTGCTATCACATAATAAAACGCTCATAGTTTTTCTCTCTTATTTAAAGCTTTATTCAATCAAAACAAGTCTTTTGATTTAAAAGTACAGGCTTGATCACACACAAAACTGCATAGTCATCCTTATAATTAATGATAACATTTTTACATAGTTTATGTCAATGGTTTTTATAAATATAACGTTTTGGCATTTGTATCACTACAGCCCGTTTTAATGCTTTCTGACATAGAAAAAGCGGTACGAAAGTACCGCTTTTGTAGAAATTTTAACTATTTTGTCAAACCGCTCTCGACCTCTTCGGCAAAGCGTACGGTCTGCATTGCGTCCTTACAATACCTGTCGGCACCAATCTGCTCGGCGTACTCCTTGTTTAGCACTGCACCGCCCACGCAGGTTAAAACTTTGGGGCATTCAACCTTTAAAAGTTCTATCGTCTCCTTCATGGATACGACGGTCGTGGTCATTAAAGCTGACAGTCCAACGACTTGGGCGTCCGTCTCCTTAACCTTTGCCACCACTTCTTCCGGGGGCACGTCTTTGCCTAAATCGAACACCTTAAAGCCGTAGTTCGATAAGAGGGTTGCTACAATATTTTTGCCGATATCGTGGATATCGCCTTTGACGGTAGCTAAAACAATCTTGGTGTTTTTGGCGTTTTCGTTAGATGAAAGACGCTCTTTAACCTTTGCAAAAGCCACCTTTGCCGCTTCCGCACTCATAAGTAGCTGCGGCAGGAAGAAGGTCTTGTTTTCAAAACCCACACCCACTTCGTCCAAGGCGGGAATAATATAGCCGTTTACCACTTCCATAGGGGTGCAAGTTGCAAGCAATTTCTCACAAGAAGTAGCCGCTTCGTCCTTCAACCCCCTTATGACGCAATACTTTAAATCCTTTTCCGTCTGCGCCGCAGTCGGTGTTGCCTGAACCTGACCGTTTGCAAATGCAATATAGCCTTCAAAATTTTTGTCCAAACCGTTAAGCGCAAGGAAGGACTTATAAGTCTTGGTCATCTCCTGCGAGTACGGGTTGTAAATTGCAGCAGACAACCCTGAATTTAACGCTAAAGCGAAGAAGGTTGAATTGATAAAATCTCTCTGCGGAAGTCCGAATGATATGTTGGATACGCCCAATGAAGTATGACACCCCAACTCAAAGCGAATAGCCTTTAAGGCGTTTAGAGCCGCCTGCGCCGCCGTAGGGTCGGCAGACACCGCCATTGCAAGCGTATCGAAGATTAACCGCTCTTTAGCAATGCCGTATTCCGAAGCGGTAGCTATAATCTTTTTCGCTATTTCTATCCTGCCTTCTGCAGTAGGGGGTATACCGCTCTCGTCGAGCGTTAAACATATGACTAAACCGCCGTACTTTTTAACAAGGGGGAACACGGCTTGCATACTCTCCGCCTTGCCGTTTACAGAGTTGATTATTGCGACGCCGTTATATATGCGCATTGCTTTTTCCATCGCCTTGAATGAAGACGTGTCAATCTGCAAGGGCAGGTCGGTTACAGCCTGAATCTCTTCCACACAACGTGTTAACGTCTTCTCTTCGTCAATCTCGGGCAAACCGACGTTGACGTCAAGCGCATGAGCGCCCCTTTCGGACTGCTCCACCGCTTCACCCAGGATATACGCCATATCGTTTTCCCTTAAGGCTTCCTTTAATTTCTTCTTGCCTGTGGGGTTGATTCGCTCGCCTATAAGTACGGGTGTATTGCCGAAATACAGTGCGTGGGTATACGAAGAGCAGACGGTTAAGTGTTTATTCTCTATTCTTTTAAAATCAACGTCCTTTAAAATGTTAGTTAATTCAAGGATATATCGGGGTGTAGTGCCGCAACAACCGCCCAGAACGGTTACACCCATCTGCGCCAAAGTGTGCATATCACGGGCAAATTCTTCGGAAGACAGGGAATATACCGTCTTGCCGTCTATCTCTTCGGGCAGCCCTGCGTTGGGCTTTACGATTACGGGCGTCGACGACGATTTTAACATTCTTTGGGCAACTTGTATGAGCTCGGCAGGGGCAAGCGAACAGTTTGTGCCGAGTGCGTCTACCCCTAACCCCTCCAAAAGAGCTACGGTTGCTTCGGGGGTGCCGCCCGACATAGTTAAACAATCCCTGCCGAATACTGCGGTGGCAAACACGGGCAAGTCGCACTCTTCCTTTGCGGCGAGAACTGCGGCTTTAAGCTCGTACAAGTCGTTCATAGTCTCAACGAAAATTATATCAACGCCTGCTTTAACGCCTGCCCTTATAGTGCGTTTAAATATCTCTACCGCACTTTCGAACTCCAGATCGCCGAGCGGCTTCAACAGCCTGCCCGTAGGCCCTATATCCAAGGCTACGAAAGCGTCTTTAAAGCCGTTTGCCGCCTGCTTTGCAATGCGAACTGCGGCAGTTACAATCTCTTCCGTCCTGTCGCCGTATTTAAGGCAGTTTGCGCCGAAGGTATTGGCACATATTACGTTGGAACCCGCCTGCAAATATTCGGTATGAATCTTTTTGACCGCTTCAGGGTGGGTTAAATTCCACTCTTCGGGCAGAGTGCCGAGCGGCAGACCTGCAGCTTGAAGCTGGGTACCCATTCCGCCGTCTAAAATCAATATGGAGTTGTTTAATATTTCTCTGATATTCATAAATCCTTAATGCCTACCATTGCCGTAACCGATTTAGTAGGGGTCATAAAACAGTCGTCCGAAAGGGTTATGCCCAGCCGCTTTGTAACGGATAGGGCGTAGAATATGTCCCGTTGAAGGGTTATATCGCAGTCGCCGAACCCACACGAAAAGCGAGACGTGTTGGTGTTGTATTTTTCCTTTAACCTTGCGCAGATTTCATCGCACCAGCTCTCGATAAGTGCCGCCCCCATCGCCTGTAGAACAGCCGCCTTTGACGGGGAAATTCTGGAGTACTTGACAATCAACCTGTCCACCCCTGCCCCTGCGGTTGCCGCAAAGAGTACGATGCGGCTGCACCCCTTTAAATTGAGTGCAAGCGAATGGCTGTGAATTTCGGCAAAACCTAAATTCAACTCGTCGCCGTCGGCTTTAATATCGTAAGTATCGTACACCGCCTTCAAATCCTGCGCTTTAAGGATAAGACTTTCGCACTCGTCGAAGAGCGCTTTGACTTCTTTAGACGGCGTTACCCCTTTAGTATAGCCCAGATAATATTGCGTTTCACTGCGGTCAACCGAAGTTAATCGGGTTGTTAAAAGAGTCGTCATATAATGCTTGAAAGATTAGCCTTGATTGCTTTGGCAACTTCTACCTTATTCATTGAATAGACGTGAACAGCTTTAACGCCGTTTGCGTAAAGGTCGATTATCTGTTCGCTTGCGTATATTATGCCTGCTTCCGTCATAGCCTGGGGGTTATCGCCAAACCTGTCCACAATGCGCTTGAAGCGTGTGGGGAGATAGCCGCCCGAAAGGGAGACAATACGCTTGATCTGTGCGGCGTTGGTTACGGGCATTATACCTGCAATTACAGGCACATATATTCCCGCTTCTCTCACCTTGGATAAAAAGCTGTAGTAAATGTCGTTATCGAAGAACATCTGGGTGGTTAAAAAGTCGCAACCTGCGTCCACCTTCTTCTTTAAGTTTTCTATGTCGGAAAAGAGTGTTGCACTCTCTGGATGACCTTCGGGATAGCACGCACCGCCTATGCAGAAATTACCGCTGTCTTTGCAGTCTTTAACGAGCTCGCTTGCATAGTGATAGTCTAAATTCCCCGTAAAATTTTTAGGAATGTCCCCCCTTAACGCCAACACGTTGTCTATCCCCTCCGCTTTAAGTGCGGCAAGCTTTTTAGCTACGTCCGCCCTGTCGGAAGAGATGCACGAAAGGTGAGCTAAAGGCTCCACCCCCAACTCCTTAATGCGCTTTGCAACGGCAACGGTGTAGTCGCTGGTGCCGCCGCCTGCGCCGTACGTCACGCTCATAAAATCAGGCGAGAGCGAAGCAATGCCGTCCACCGCCTGTTGAACCGAATCGAATTTATCGCTCGTCTTGGGCGGGAACACTTCAAAAGATAAACAAGCCTTTTTACTGTTAATTATGTCTATAATCTTCATTTTCTCTTTACTTTACCTTAACCGTAAGAATTATTAACGTTATTGTTATCTATTATAATTTAACTAGAGTTGTTTGTCAACAAATAGGTTTTTTAAAATAAGCTTGACTTTAATAAGTTAAGAGTATATAATACATTTGAATTTAATATTTCGGTGCGAGTGACTTGAAATTTTTTTCAAGGCGAAAGCAGGGGAAGTACGGTGCAAATCCGTCGCAACAGCCATTACGGTAATAGTCCGATTGCCTGTCCGCCGAATGATGTGGTTGTCTGTCTTGGGCGTTATGAAGGTGCAGATAGCCTTTACTTTGCCACGCCCTTTTAGGGTGCTTTTTTATTTACGCCCTTATCGGGCGTTTTTTATTGCAAAAACATTTAAAGGAGTTTTAAACATATGAAAAATTTAAAAAAGAGTTGGATTGCACTTTTGCTCTGCCTTGTTGCCGCCGCTTTCGGCGTTTACTTTGTCGGCTGCAGCAAAAAAGACGGTTATGCAAATACCGAAGTCAGCGCAACCGATAAAGTTGTTGCAATAACGATAGTTGAAGCGAGTCAAAATACAAGCTTGCTTAATGCTATGGAATGTGCGCAGGACGAAGAAAAGCTCACCTTTACCATCTCCGACGGAATGGTTACGAGCATCAACGGAACCGCTAACGCCAACAACTGCTATTGGATGCTGTACACAAGCGACGCCGAAAACGCAAACACCGCTTGGGGAACATATGTATACGAGGGTCAGGAATTCGGCTCTTCCGTGTTGGGTGCGGAGAGCTTAACGGTTAAAGTCGGCTGTATCTACGTTTGGGTGTACACTCAATTTTAATGAAGGCTAAAGATTTTGCCCTGATAGGGGTATATACCGCCCTTTTAATCGGCGGACAATATGCCTTAAGCTTTGTTGCGGGTATAGAAGTTGTAACCGTACTGCTGCTCACCTTTGCGTACTGCTTTGGATTCAGGCGCAGTTTGATAGTTGCAAATGCATTTTGTATCTTAAGGTGCTTTATCTTCGGGTTCTTCCCCACCGTAATTATATTGTATTTTATCTACTACAATCTGTTTGTTCTGCTCTTTGCCTTTATAGGAAAGAGATTTAAGGGTAAGTTAACCGTCGTTAAGCTAATAACCATAGTGTGTACGGCGGCACTTTCAAACGCCTGTTTTACGCTGCTGGACGATATTATTACACCCCTTTTCTACTCGTTCAGTTTATCTGCGGCAAAGGCGTATTTTATAGCTTCTCTGCCCACTATGGCAACGCAGGTTTTCTGCACGATTGCAACGGTTACACTACTCTTCCCACCGCTTCATTTAGCATTCAGCAGGACGTTCAAAATTTAATAACCGATTATAAGTTAAATCCCCCCGACTTTGCCGTCGGGGGGATTTTTATTCAAGCTTTACTAAAGCTTTGGTTTGAGTTATTATACAGCCTCAAGGATAACGTAGCAAAGGTTAGGGTCACCGCTTCCTTTAGTGATCGTGTGATCTCCTGCCGCAAGACTATCGATTAAGATAATTCCGTCACCGTCGGTGTCAGAGTAGGTTACTCCGTCAACGTTAAGGTTGCCGCCTGCGGTGTAGATCTTAATGGTCACCTTCTGCGTTATAACCGTTGTGAAGGTAATAGACGTGCTGGACTCAAGCTTCAAAGGCGAATTGTAAGTCGTGCCGCAGTATTCAAACGAAACGCCTGACTTATAAGAACCGCTTACGGTGAAGCCTACGCTTGTTGCGAGCGACGCATCGTCCTTCGTGAAGATTGCAACCGTAGTCGAAGAAGCAAGGTCTGCAAGAGCAGCTTCTGCTGCGGTTAACTTGGTAATGTCGCCAACTATCGTCTTTTGATCATCGGTCAACGCATCGTATGCCTTGCGTGCCGCACTGATTGCAGAGCCGTCTGAAAGGGTTACTGCAGAAGATGCGGGAAGGGCTGCTATCATATCCCTTACGTCGTAAGGAACTTTTGCTGCCTGTAAAGTTGCAATACCTTCGGTTACCTTTGCATAATTCTCAACCTTTGCCTTCTGCTCTTCGGAGAGATCTTCGTAGGTCGACTGAACGCTCTGGTACTCGGCAAGCAAGCTTGTGATAGAATCTTCGTTAGTTGCCGACGATGCAGCTGCAAGATTCGATATCGTAGTGTTAAGAGCGGTTACCTTGTAGTTTTCATATTCGGTTTCAGCCGCAGTCAGCGTTGAGTAGTTATCAATGGTTGCATCGGGCGCAATGCTTATAAGTTCCTGATAAGCCGTTCTTGCAGCCGATATTGCGCTGCCGCTGTTTGCATTAACCGTACCGATTGCCTGAATTAAGTTTTCTACATAGGTTTCGCCTGCTGAAACGTATGCAGCGAATGCATTCTCTACAACTGAATAATCAACGGTAACTTGTGCCTGCAAGTCAGAGCTTAACAATGCATAAGCGTTTTGAGCATTTTTAATCAGCTGATAGCTTGAACTATCATAAGCAATAGTTGCTTCGCTAACCAACGTAGCTTTAGTATTATAATCCGTCAACAGCTTCTCGTTTAATGCAGCCGAATTATACACTTCGAAAGAAATTGAATTTATAGTAATTTCCTTAAACGTTCCTTCGGTGAGCGCTGCGCTGTCTCCTGCTTGGATATTAGTAGGTTGAACCATATAGGTTCCCGGTTCTAACACAACCGTTCCGCTTGCAGTTAAGAAACATTCACCGGCTTCGTTTATCAATACGCCCGTAGAAGCATATGTGTCGGAAGAATATGCAATCGTAACAGTTGCTGCACTGGTTATAGTGAACGCATAGACGGTCTTGCTAACCTTATCGGGGGTAACCGTAGAAGGAACGGAAATGCTTACAGGAGTAACGCCGCTGGGAACAAGCGATACGTCGGACATTGAAACGTCTTCTACAGAATTTATGTTTCTCTTGGTAACGCCTGCAAATGCCGCCATTACCTTTCTTGCTTCGGTTACGCTGGTCTGAAGTTCGTAATCACCCGTAGGAATGTATGAAAGTGAAGAGTTAGTGTCGAACTTGCTGTAATCAACACCGCCGTAAGCATACTGACAGCTGTTTGAAACGGTCGTGCTCTTGTCGGTAACAACTGTACCTGCCATATAGTTAATACAGCTTGAGAATGAATCGTTGTAGGACTTGATTGCGCCGCTGTCTACCCTTTGAGGGCTCTTGCACATATAGAACAAGTTATATTCAGAGAATATGTACGCATTAGCTCTCGTATTCATACAGTAGTCGGTCTGACCGTAGAATACGTTATTATACATATGTATATTAGCGTTTCTTGCAAGGGGACCTCTTGCCTTACATAAGTACCAATAGTTATGGTGGTAGCTTAAGTTGTACTGAAGCGAAGTGTCTGCAGAACCGACGAGATTGGTCTTATGGCAACCTTCGAAGTAGTTGTAAGAACAGGTGAAGTACTGGCCACGCTTGAAGTCGCAGCTGCCGTCGCCCTCTGCCTTATCGCTTTCGGCGGGGTTGGAAATGCTGGGTCCGTAGAACTCGTTGTTATGAATCCAACATCTTTCAACGCTTGCGGATAAGTCGGAAGAAGCACTTGCGCTTATCTGTACACCTTCCATACCGATTGCGTCTTCAGGGGTGTTGATGAAGGTAAGATTTCTAACTTCGAAGCTCTTACCAAGATCAGCTGCTGAAGATTCGCACATGAAGTGGAAGCCCCAACCGTCGATGGTAGCGTCTTCGCCGACGCCTTCAAGAGTTACGTCCTTACCAGATTTTATACGAGCCATATGGCCGTTATCGCCCACAGCACCGCCGTTATCGGTTGAATTGTAAATGGTCAAGCCGTTGATTAAAGGTGTAGACGAAGCGTCAAAGGTAGCTTTCTTGTACAATCCCGAATCGGAAACGCAGCCGATAAATCTTACAACCAAAGGAATGTTATTCTGTGCCAATAACTTGAGTATTCCCTGATTGGTATTGCCCTTGCCATCGCCTGCGGAGTTTAAGATATTACCGATACCGGTAACGGTAACGCCGCCGTAGCTTAAGGTAACCGTATTCTTGTTTTCGTCAGTTACATAGAGTACGATTGCGTTGTCCTTTAAGGTACCGTCGTCGTTGTATGCACCTACGCCGTCGGTGTAGTTGAAGTGAGCATAACCCGAACGGTCGTATGAGTTAACCTTTATAGTTTCGACAGTTTCACCGTTGGTGCCGGAAGTAACCTTGAAGTTATAGGTTTCGCCGCCCTTCAAGCCTAAAACGTCTACCCTTGCGGTAACGGAGTCGACCTGACGAATAAGCTCGCTATCAACCGCAACGTATGCGCTGTCGGAAGCAGAAGCAAGCTTATATTCAACGGTTGCGGCAGAAGCGTTGGTATCTTCCCACTCTATTGCCGCACTCTCCGCATTGCCTTGAGAGTAGGTTACGCTAATAGTGGATTCTACCCACTTTGCATACAAGGTTATGTTGGAAGTTATAGCTGTCGAGAAATTGAATTTATTGGTTAAAGCAGAGTCGGTGTACCAACCTTCAAGCGCATAGCCTTCCTTGGAATAGCTGTAGCTTGTAGCCGTTTCACCTGAAATAACTTCCTGCGTGCTCTTGGTTGTACTACCTTCTTTGAAGGTTACGGTGTATCTTACGTAGCTTGCGGTAATCTTGCATTGAGCGTATACGGAAGAAACCGTAGCGGAAGTTGCCGTAATGGTAACAGTGCCTTCGCCAACAACGGTTACAAAACCGCTTGCGCTTACCGTCGCAATGGACGAGTTTGAAGTTGACCAACTAACGCTCGTATCATCCGCATTGTCGGGAGTAACCGTTGCGGTGAGCTGAAGAGTATCGCCTACGTTAAGATTTTCGTTTGAATAGTTAAGAGCGATTCCCGTTACCTTAACAATTTCAGCTTTAACCGTAATCGCACAGGTTGCCTTAACGCTCGATGCGTCGTCAGCGGTTGCCGTAATGGTTACAGAGCCTGTTCCGATTGCCGTAACTTTACCGTTTGCGTCAACTGTTGCAACAGAAGAGTTGGAAGTTGACCACGTTACGGTTTTAAACGTTGCGTTGGAAGGTAATACGCTTGCGGTTAAGTTAAGCGTATCGCCGACTGTTATGGTTGCAGAAGTTGTGTTAAGAGTTATAGAAGTAGGCGCAACGTTGGATACCGTGTAAACACAGCTTGCAGATAAACCGCTGTTTTCTGCGGAAGTTGCGGTAATGGTTACGGTACCTGCTTTAAGTGCGGTTACAACGCCGTTAACTACGGTTGCAATCGTCTCGTCGGAAGATGACCATATAATATTGGTATTATCTGCGTCTGCAGGGGAAACGGTTGCCGTTAATGTATCGGTTTCGCCAACCTTGAGCGATGAATTTTCCTTATCTAAAGAAACGCCTGTTACTGAAACGGTTGTATCGCCACTGCCTGAATCGCCTTCAACAACTATTGAAAGAGATACAATAGCGAAATTCTTGCCTGAAGTGTTGCAAGTAATTTCTATGGTTGCAAATGCGGTTTCGCTTGTGAATACACCGTCAGACGTGAAGGTGAAGTCACCAACAACTTTGCCTGCGGTTGTAGTTCCCGTAAGTGTTCCAAGTGAGTTGCCGTTTGCATCATTGAAAGTTACCGTTACGTAGGGTTGAGCGCTACTTGAACCTGTTGTGAAGCCGTTCAAGGATATAGTTGCCTTTTTACCGCTTGCAGTAAGTTTGAAATTATTACCGCTTGAGATCTTTACACCTGTTACAGGAGTAGTGTCAGACGAATCGGCGGTAGCCGTTGAATCCGTACTCCATTCAGAGCCGTTAGTTCCACCATAAGTATAGGTGTATGTAGTAGAGGTCGTTTCGCCCGTATCGCCTGTTTCTCCGCCAGATTCACTGCCGCTTTCGGTTACGGTTATAGTTAATACATCTGACTTAACAGAGTTATCACCGTTAGCAATCGCCTGTACTTTAACAGTGCCTGCCGTAGTAAGGTTAAGTGTGTTACCTGAAATCGTTGCGGTACCTTCGGTTATAGTCCAGGTTACGGTGCTGTCATAGCTGCCCGTACCGCTAACCGTTGCAGATAACGTTATGGAGTCGCCTACAACGCCCGAAGTTGTGCTTGCACTTGCGGTTACTCCCGTAATCGTTGCAGTTTCGGTAGCGCCTGCGTTTTCGGGAACTGTAACCGTACAGGTTGCAGTATAGCTACCGTCTGCCGTGGTTACGGTTATGATTGCTTCACCTGCCGTAACTGCCGTTACAACACCGTCTACTACGGTTGCAACGGAAGTATTGGAAGAAGTCCAGGTTACAGCCGTGTTGGTTGCATTAGAAGGTGCAACCGTTGCCGTCAACGTTTCGCTTGAACCAATCTCAATAGTGGTTGAAGTCTTATTCAAGCTAACGCCCGTAACTGCTACGTCCGAAGGCGTTTCGGAAGAACCTGAACCGCTTGTGGGGGTAACTTCTGCCGATGCAGAAATCAAAGCAATATATTTAGCTGCAACAATAGTAACAGTCTTTCCTTGTGTTAACGTGAATTCATATTCATCTACCACATTGGTAGGTGTTATAGTTTCAGTTGTTCCATCAATCTTTGTTACAGTTATTGTAGCAGCACTAGATACAGCGCTAAATCCCTTTTCTGCAATAGCGAGTTTAAGAGTGACTATCATACTTGCCGCTGTACTGTCACAAGTAATAATCAAATCTCGTCCATTACCGGTAGCTACCAGACCAGAACAATTTGAAGCTGTACCATATTGATAGTTTGATGTACTTGTTATAGTGAAGTATCCATTTACACTTGTTAAGCTGATTTTATGACTACTAGTAGATGTGTCTTTTGACATATCGATAGAATCATCAACTGTCGTTTCACCAGTTTCGCCACCGGATTCACTGCCGCTTTCGGTTACGGTTATAGTTAATACATCTGACTTAACAGAGTTATCACCGTTAGCAATCGCCTGTACTTTAACAGTGCCTGCCGTAGTAAGGTTAAGTGTGTTACCTGAAATCGTTGCGGTACCTTCGGTTATAGTCCAGGTTACGGTGCTGTCATAGCTGCCCGTACCGCTAACCGTTGCAGATAACGTTATGGAGTCGCCTACAACGCCCGAAGTTGTGCTTGCACTTGCGGTTACTCCCGTAATCGTTGCAGTTTCGGTAGCGCCTGCGTTTTCGGGAACTGTAACCGTACAGGTTGCAGTATAGCTACCGTCTGCCGTGGTTACGGTTATGATTGCTTCACCTGCCGTAACTGCCGTTACAACACCGTCTACTACGGTTGCAACGGAAGTATTGGAAGAAGTCCAGGTTACAGCCGTGTTGGTTGCATTAGAAGGTGCAACCGTTGCCGTCAACGTTTCGCTTGAACCAATCTCAATAGTGGTAGAGTCTTTGTTCAAGCTAACGCCCGTAACAGCTACGTCCGAAGGCGTTTCGGAAGAACCGCCCGTAGAAGTTAATGCAATACAGCACAGGTTACAGGTGGAATCTTTAGTAATGGAGATATCACCTGTAGCGTTTTCTACAGTTACTATGCCTTCGCTATCTGCGGTATAACTTGTGCCGTTTACCTTAATTTTTAAACCGGCCCCACTGCCACCAGCATCAGCAACGATATACAACTTCATTGTAAATGTTCCGGAAAGAGTAAACGTTACGCTGGTAGAGCTTTCCATTTTAAGGGGACTGAAAGACTTGCCGTTGCAAGTTACGGTTATACTCTTGTAGTTACCTGATATGGTTACGCCGTTTTCATTAAGGCTTGAATCACCGTCTGCGCAGTAAATAATCGTATCGGCTTCTATGCTGCCGCCGGTTTCTCCACCGGTTTCGCCGCCTGATTCACTGCCTGAACCACTGCCGCCGCTTGTTATAGCTGTGTCGCCAACCTTAACAAGGGAAGAAGAATAATTGGTAAGTGCGCTCTTGAGTGCGGTATTTACAGCATATGAAGAGTCGTCCGTCGCATCGTCAAACTCCCACTGGAAGTCGCCGCCGCCAACACGGCCTGCCCACTTTTCGACCTTTACCTTTGCAACTTCTGCCGTGTCAACGTTATATTCATAGAAGTCGGCAGCCGTATCGAAGTTGTTATAAGTTGCACCGCCTGCGTATGCAGTAACCGTGGAAGGCACAACATCGTTACGATTTTCTACTTCGTAGCAGTCAAACTGCGTGTTATTCTCCTGATAGGTTGTAAGCGCAAGTTCGCCGCCACCCGTTGTATCATATACGTTACCGTATGACTTAATCATACCGCCGTTCTCGCTTGAGAACGTGCTCTTACCCGTGTATGTACCGTTACTGTCAAGAATATCGGTACCCTGACCGGCTATCATCATCGGTTTCATCGTGGAAGTTGAACGGAAGTAGTTTGCTTCTACGAATACGTCCGAATCCAAAGTAGCGCCAATGCCGTACTTTGCATTACCGTCATAATAATTGTTATAAATATGAACGGTTGCAATTCTTACACGGGGATGACGGGAGTCTGAATGGTCGTACCAGTTATGGTGATAAGTTATGTAGTTGGAAGTATCGCTTGAAGTACCGCCTTGAAGGTTGCACTTTCCGTTATCCCAGAAGTGGTTGTACGAATGGGTAATATGGTGCGACTTTTTGGTATCGAGTGCGCCGTCGCCCTTTTCCTGGTCGCTGTCAGAGCCCTCCATACCATAGAAGAGATCGTTGTTATGTACCCAGCAATAAGAATCCCCTTGCTGTAAGCCTATGTCGTCGAGCTCCGTACTGTTGACGTTCATAACACCCATATTGCGGACTTCAACGTCAACACTGTTCTTAATTACTATACCCCAACCGTTTGCAGTTGCGTCGTTGCCGACGCCTTCGATGGTCATACCTGCCGAAGTTACTGCATCGATATACAGGTCTCCGTTGGGCATATTTGCAGGGTCTTCAACATTACCTATAAATCTAACGGCAAGAGGACGAGTCTCTACACCTTTAGCATATCCTGTTATGATGTTTTGAATTCCTACGCAAGGATTAGACGCTGCGCCCGTAACGTCCATAGAAATACTGTTTTTGTTTTCGTTGGTTACGTAAACTACTACGGCGTTATCTTTTAAAGTACCGTCTGCGTTATATGCACCGGGCATATGTCCGTCTTCAAATGCGTAACCGCTTCTGTCGTGTGCTTCAACCACGATATTGTTTACTTCGGTGAAGTTACCCAACTCGTTGCCTTCAGCATCTGTGGGGGCTATCTTCATCGAGTACGTACCTGCTTTAAGCCCTAATGCGTCTGCACGGTAGTAGTCGGAATACTGCCTGACAAGTGCGGTGTCGAGCTGGGTGTATTCGGTTGCAGTATTTTCCTTAACGTAGACGTTATACCAATCTGCACCCGTTGCCGCACTCCAGGTAACGTAGGAAGCTTCAAGGTCACCCGTACCGTCAATTACATCTACGGAGCTCGTGTTCTTTATGATAAACGAAGCTTCGGGTGCGAGCTCGTTGTAAGCAACCTCCGATATTACGAAATAGGGATTACCCATCGTTACCGTACCTACGTCGCTTGCGTTAATCGTAGCCGTTCCGCTACCCGTGTTGACGGTGAGCGATTTGTAAACCACGTTGCCAAGCCCCGTAGATTTTCCGTTGCAGGAAGTTCCGTCATAGACGTAACCCACTTCTACGCTTGCTACGTCAATGTCGTCCAGGTCGATAGCCGTTACGTAGAGCTTGTACGAACCGTCGTTCGACACGATAGCCAAAGTCTCGGTTGCATCAATCGTCTTTGAGTTGCCGGCTACATTTAAAGCTACGGCTTCCGACTGCGCTGCAAAAGCCGAAAGCGAGTATTTGCCACGAAGATCTAAACCGTCTTTAAGGTTGTTGTCCTTCGTTAACGAATACACGCCAACGCCTGCAAGCGAACAGATAAAGCCTGTAGCTGCAATAGCTGTCAATAGCTTTTTAATCTTTGCCTTCATTGTTTCCACCTTATTATATATATATTATTTTTATCTACTGATTTTTAAGGGATTGTTGCGAAAATATTTTACAAAAATCGAAACTACCTCACATATATTATAATTATTATTTTTGCAAAGTAAAGCAATATTAAAAAGAAAATTTATAAAAAATTTAGATAAAAAAAACGAAGTTTTACATTGATATAGAACATAAAAAATTGCTCTATACCGTTTTTTATAGTTCAAAATACGGGTGCCGACGTTATGCAAATGGCGGTTGTTACTTATTCCGAATTGCGCAAAACAGAACAAAAATACGCACGGAAAATTGCCGTGCGTATTACATTTTCTTCTACCTTTTTACACTAAACTCGTCTTTTTCAAGATCAGGTTGCTTATTGCGCCTAACCCTGCGGCAAACAAGGCTCCGCCGACAAGGCACATTACGACGTTCAGCCAGGTTGAGTCTAACGGCGTAATCACAGGTATCATCATAAAGAGCAGCATACCTGCGGCAAGAGAGCCTAAAATCGAAATCCACAATCTCTGTTTACCCACAACGCTTAAAAGCAGGGCAATGGAGACGAATACTGAAATTATGAATATCTTGGAGAACATACAAGCAACGATTCCGCCTACGCCAGCCGTTCCCGTATCGAAGGGAAGCCCTGCAATCGCACCGCCGAGCATAGCCCCGATAAAGTAGGCGATTATCATAATTAGCCCGCCGACAAATCCCACGGTCGTTTTTGAGATGCAATAATCGAGTTTCTTTGCCCTGACGGAAAACAGATTTTTAGCGTATCCGCTTCTGAAATCTTCCGATACGAAAATGCAGACGAATACTGCAATCAGAAAATATATCATATTGATATTGCACATTCCCGTCAGCGTCAAACCCGTAGAAGTGCCGCTAACCGACCCGATAGCCTGCCATACGTTGGTAAAAGTCTCCGTCACCGTCTCCGCACCCGTTACAGGGTCTGTCGAAGTTTCCGGCATCAAAGTGGTCATAAGCAAAATTAAAACGGGTATAACGAGGCTAATTGATGTGCACCCCAAATGTTAAATACTCTTGGGGAATTTGCGGGTAGGTAGGTTAACTGCCTACCCGTTTTAGTTCCCTTTGATTTTTATGACACGTCGTACTGCGGGAGACGGATTGCCCCTATAAACTTGTAGATGATTTTCACTTCTTGCATTTTTCTGTCCGCGTACCATTCCGTTTCGGATATAATGATTTTCTCCACGAAACTGTTGAGAAT
>JBJEVC010000024.1:0-4955 GCA_051884135.1 Candidatus Coproplasma sp.
ATTGAGTGCCTTTTGTCAAGGCACTCAATCTTATGAAATAAGTATTAAGCTTGTTTCAATTATAACATACCATATTGCATTTGGCAAGTTTTAACAAAGGTTTGGTAAAGATTTTTTTAATTTTATAAGTTCAATGAATATTTTTGCCGTAGTCAAAGCGTCGTCGATAGCCCTGTGGTGATTAAAGGTAATGCCAAAGTAGTCCGCAACGGTGTTAAGCTTGTAATTTGACAGCCTTAACATCTGTTGCGAAAGGGGAATTGTGTCGAATATTTTCCTTTCGGGAACGTAACCGCATATAGAGCAATAATAGTCTATAAACTTAAAGTCAAAGTTTGCGGCATTGTGTCCCACCAGATAGCACCCGTCGATAAACTTAAAAAAGTCGGGCATAACCTGCTGGTAGGTGGGTGCGTCGGCAACCATCTCCTGACTAATCCCTGTAAGCGCTATTATCTCTTGGGAGAGTTTTCTTTCGGGGTTTATGAAGGTTGAAAAGCTCTCCTTAATCTCGCCGTTAATTATCTTGAACGCACCAATTTCTATAATTCTGTCCATATTCCCACCCGAAGGCGAGCTGTTTAAACCGGTTGTTTCAAGGTCGAAGACGACGAAACTGTTTTGAGTAAGACATTCAGGCATACTCGTATCGGTGAAAAAGTCGTTCTGCGTAAAGTCTACAAAGGGTTCGGGGAACACCGTTTCGTAGTACTTGGGTACTGGCTTGGACTGCCTTTTTTCAGGCACGAAGCCGTTAGGCACTCTGCCTAAATCAACCGTCATTGCGGTGGGGCGGATTTCACCGTTGTAGAGCTCGGTTTTGCAGGTTAAAACTACGCTGTCGCCAACCTTTAATTCCCTTATTTTCTCAATGCTCTTCTGCCTTGCAAAGTAGGCTATACGCATCGACGCCGTCATATCGTTTATGGTAAAGGAGAACATTATTCTCTCTTTATTGTTTGCATTTGTTATAGTTCTCTCCCTGACGGAGATAATCTGTCCGCACACCGCCACCTTGTCTGCAACAAAGTTTAAGTCGGCAAGGTACACTGCCGTAGTGGGCGTCGTCGTCCCTTCTATGGGAGTAAAATCGGCAATTTCAAAATAACGGACGGGAATTTCATACTCTACGTTGCTATGCTTTTCTTCAACGACGATATCGTCGATTTTCTCCGCAGATTCCTTACACCTGCCTTCAAACTCTCCGCAGAAGCACTTTTTTAATCTCTTACAGATATTACCCGCAACGTCGCTCATATAGGATGACGTGTGTATAACGGTTATCGTAAAGAAAAAGCCCCTTTCGGTCTTTTCAACCTTAATATCGTCCTGCGTTATCAGGGCTGCAAGCTGGCGATTGTCTTCGTTTATAATTGCGAAAATCTTCTTTTCAACCATATTTTCGTCGGGGGTGAGTTTGTTGACTTTAACAGAGCAGTTGAAGTATTCGGGTACATATTTGCGTATTATTTTCTTTGCGGCCGCAACATCGTCATCCGAATAAGTCTTATCCGTCACAAGCGACACTTCAACGGTATTTTGCGCCTTGATTAAACCGACAGCCGTAATTATTACCCTGTCGAAAGATTTAATTGTCTTAAGTTCGGTTAATATCTCTTCAGTCATTTATCAACTCGTCCAACACCTTAAAGAATTCGCTCTCCGCATCTTGCGCAGCAACCCTTTTTATTATTTCGCCCTTTTTGAAAATTACACAGTATTCGGAAGAACCAGCAATGCCGATATCGCAGTCCTTCGCCTCCCCGGGGCCGTTAACCACACAGCCCATAACGGCTACCTTTAACGGCTTTTTTACGTTCGCAACCCTTTGACCAACCTTTTCAGCCAGTCCGATGGAATCCCACATACATCTCCCGCAGGTAGGGCAGGACACCACGTCCACATGGTTTTTATCAAGTCCGATAGCCCTTAAAAGGTTCTTTGCGGCATATACTTCCTTTATAGGGTCGCCCGTTATGGAAATACGCAGAGTATCGCCTATTCCGTTTAAGAGAAGTGCGCCTAAAGCGGAATAGGATTTGGCAAGCGCCATAGCTTCCGTCCCTGCTTCCGTAACGCCGATATGCAGGGGATAGCTGCATTTGCCTGCAAGCAGATTGTATGCTTCATACGTCATGGGAACGCTTGAAGCCTTAACCGATATTACGATGTCGGTTATACCCATGTTTTCAAGTATTCTTGCGTTAAAAAGCGCACTTTCAACCAAAGCTTTTGCGCTTCTTCCGTATTTTTCGAGATAGTTTTTTTCAATACTGCCCGTGTTTGCACCTACCCTTACGGGGATTTTATGGGCTTTAATACAGTCCGCTACAATATTAATTTCCCTTTCTCCGCCGATATTGCCGGGGTTAATTCTCACCTTGTCGCAACCGCTTTCAATGGCTAAAGTTGCAAGCTTGTGGGAAAAATGTATATCTGCAACCAACGGTATGGGGCAAGTTTTTTTAATCTCTTTAATAGCTAAAGCGTCCTGCTCGTCCAAAACCGAAACCCTGATAATTTCACAACCGGCTTTATACAGCCCGTCTATCTGTGAAAGAGTGGCTTGCGTATCGGAAGTTTTAGTCGTACACATAGACTGAATTTTAACGCTCTCTCCGCCGCCAAGATATATGTTGCCTAATTTAATTTTACTGCTTTCTCTTTTCTTCATATCAAAATTTAAGGCAGTTTAACACTGCCTTTAAAAATTATTTTCTGTTAGCCATCATCTTCTGAAGTTCAGCCATAAAGCTGTCTATGTCGGTAAACGAGCGGTATACGCTTGCATAGCGAACGTACGCAACTTCGTCCAAGTCTTTTAATTTGTCCATTACCATCTCGCCGATTTGTTTAGATGAGATTTCCTGTTCCATCGAGTTGTAGACCTGTTTGGTTATATCTTCCACAATCTCGTCTATCTTTTCCATTGAAACGGGGCGTTTTTCGCAAGATTTTATAATACCGTTTTTAACCTTTAAAGGGTCGTAAGACTGCCTGTTTCCACTCGCCTTGACGACGAGAACGGGGGTGTCTTCAATCGTCTCGTAAGTGGTGAAACGCTTACCGCAATTAATACACTCTCTCCTTCTCCTTATCGTCCTTCCTTCATCGGCAGAACGGCTGTCAATAACCTTACTGTCTTCACATCCGCAGTAAATGCATTTCATAAATAGACCTCATTTGCTGAATTATATAATGATTATAACACAAAATATTGTGTTTGTAAAGAAAACAAACACAAATAAAAAGCACTCATTTTATATGAATGCTTTTTATTGTCAATATTCAAGTATGGTGTATCAACCGTAGGTTATTTTAAGCTTTCAGCCCATTTTTCACTCTTGAAATGAGGTATTAATAATATTACACCATTAATAATTACACTAATAAAGAATATAACTACGCCAGCAAATAACATTTTCAATAAATAATATACTTGGTCAACCATAAAACTTTGTATCAATCCTTCTTTTGCATACATTAATTGAATTACTATGTTTGGAAAAGAAAGTATGATCAAAGCCATAGTTGGTATCGCTAAAACAATACTAACAATCAATCCTACTATCAATAGTTTAAAATATCCATGGTTGTACGCAAAAAAAGCTGATTTTTCCACTTCCGTGGTATTAATTTTATTTGGACCTTTTTTTGTGTTTTGCAAAGAAGAGCTGTTTAGACTTTTAATAAAATCTTTATACTCAAATTTATTAGTTTTAAACCACTTATATCTGCTGTTTTCTTTTAAAATATAAAAAACACTTCTTATAATAATACTCAATTCAAAACCAATTACTGCAAATATTGTCAATGTAATAAAATAACAAGATAGTGAATTTATTTGATCAACAATGGGTACGGAAGAATTATTAGACTGCCAAGTGAAATATTTTATAGGAATCAAAATAATCGGTATAGCCGTCACAATCATTAAAAACAAATCAATTAAATTACAAATAGTATCAAATGATTTTTCGCTTGCTTTGCGGGTTAACCACATCTGCTGTAAGTCATTAAAATTACTATCATTGCTTGATTTAACTAAAACACTTTCATTTGACGGAACGGTGTTAGTGTATTGAAAACCACAATTAGGACAATGAGATGAACCATCATCAAAAGCCTTACCGCATTTTGGGCATACGTTGATTTTGGTACCACAATGAATACATAATTTAGCATGTGAAGATATTTCTTTGTTACATTTAGGACATTTAATGATTGCCATAATATACCTCTTTATTTATAAACTAACATTTTGGTAGTTTTATACATATTTTACTACCAAAATGGTAATATGTCAAGCACAATGGAAATATTATTAGGACAAAGATTAAAAGAGTTAAGAAACGAACGTAAATTAACTCAAAAACAAGTGGCTGAAGCGTTGAATTTAAACAGTGTGACATATCTTCATTATGAGAAATCTCAAAGAGAACCTTCTCTTGAAGTTCTTGCTGACATGGCTAAATTCTATAATGTATCCGTAGATTTTCTTCTTGGACTTACTGAATGATTTTTTAACGTTAAAAGCAGGGCAGTTTGACAAACTTCCCTGCTTTAATTTTTTAATTAAATTACTTGAAATACTTTACGCCGCTTTCGAACAGCTTCATATCGAAGTTGCCTTCATAGTTCTTGTAGAGATTTTCGCCTACTGCTCTTTCGGTATGCCCCATCTTGCCGTATACTCTGCCGTCGGGGGAAGTTATACCTTCGATTGCCCACATACTGCCGTTGGGGTTATAAGGGCTTTCCATAGTAGGTCTGCCGCTTAAATCAACGTACTGCGTTGCTATCTGACCGTTTGCAAGCATTCTTTCAAGCTCTTCACGGGGAGCGACCAACTTACCTTCGCCGTGTGATACGGGAACGGAGTAAACGTCGCCGACGTTGCAACCCGAAAGCCAAGGGCTTAAGTTGCTTGCAACCCTTACGTTAACCATAGTGGA
>JBJEVC010000025.1:0-4891 GCA_051884135.1 Candidatus Coproplasma sp.
GATATACGAAAGATATCATTATATCTGAGTCTGCCCAAATCTTTACTTTGGTCAATATCCCTTAATCGACAAATTATGCCGAACAATTCCATAAAATTATACCGAATAAAATGTAAAAATATTACCGAACGGTATTGCAAAATTTTACCGAACGTGATACAATTAAGACATAACTATTATGGGGGGCGTTTTTGTGAAACAAATTGCCGACAGAAACAAATATAAAGCGCGAATAATGGACGAACAAGTTGAGAGATACTTAGCCACTTTCGGTGCCGTCTGCATTGAAGGTCCTAAATGGTGCGGAAAAACCTGGATTTCATCTTACCACGCAAATAGCGAGTTTTTAGTTGCAGATTCCGCAAACAACTTTCAGAACAGGCGTTTGGCGGAGATGTCCCCTGCATTAGTACTGGAAGGCGAAACGCCGAGGCTGATTGACGAATGGCAAGAAGTTGAAGTGATTTGGGACGCCGTCCGTTATGCAGTTGACCAACGAGGGCAGAAAGGACAATTTATCCTGACGGGTTCTTCCACCCCCAAAAAGAAAGAACAGCGAATACACAGCGGTGCGGGACGAATCGGAAAACTGCGAATGCGAACGATGTCGCTCTATGAATCGGGAGATTCAAGCGGCCAAGTTTCTCTTCACGATTTGTGCGAAGGCAGACTTACACCTGCGCTGACGGGCGAAGTCGATTTAAGAAATCTTGCCAACTATATCGTTCGAGGCGGTTTTCCCGGAGCTATGGATATTCCTGTTGAAAATGCTCAGTTGATTGCCGAGTCCTATATCGAAACAATATTGACAGATGACGCTCAACGAATTGACGGTATTAAATACGATACCGATAAAATGCGATTATTGCTACGTTCGCTTGCAAGAAACGAAAGCACAACCGCAAGTAAAAAGAAACTGACCGACGACATTAAAGAAACTGACGACGAGTCGGTTGATTACGATACTGTATCATCCTATCTTGACGTATTTGAACGGCTATACCTACTCGATAATCAAAAACCCTTTGCCACCAACATTCGTTCTTCGGTGCGAGTAAAACAGGCGGAAAAACGCCATTTTTGCGACCCTGCACTCGCTTGCGCATTATTGCACGCTACGCCCGACAGACTGATTGGTGACCTTGAAACGTTTGGATTTTTATTCGAAGCTCTATGCGAAAGGGATATTAAGATTTACGCTGAATCATTCGGGGCGCAGGTTTTCCATTATCAGGATTATGCAAACAGAGAAATAGATACCGTCGTTGAACTAAACGACGGACGTTGGTGCGCTTTTGAAATAAAACTTGGCGCAAACCAGATTGACAAGGCGGCGGAAAACCTGATTAATATCCGCAATTCAATAACGGAAACGGGAGGCAAAGCGCCTGCCGTGTTATGCGTAATTTGCGGTTTGACTAATGCGGCATATCAAAGACTTGACGGCGTTTACGTTGTTCCGATTACGGCATTAAAAAATTAATCGCTTAATTTTCATTGTATTAACTTTCTGTCATTTGCGAATAATTGATTTAGAAAAAAGAGCAATAATTACAGCAATATGGCCTATTTTTAGGGAATGGGGAAAAATTGCACCCTTAAATATGTCCAAATCGTCAAAAAATTACTTCATTTTCACTTCAAACTTATGTCCACAGCTCTGGCATCTGCATTTAATGCGTTTATTGTTTGGAACGCCAAAGGCAATTCCCTGATATCCAAACGCCAATCCTCCAATTACCCCCTTTGTCGTTGAGAACTTCTTTGTATGATATAAAATTTGGGTTGAACCGCAATGTGGACAGTCAAGGACTTCATTGTCGTAGTGCAGAACAACAAGGCTTTCCATAATTCTCTGCTGTCTTTCTCGTTCTTCCGCTTCCACTTCTTCATTAGTAGACTTTTTGTAGTGAGAAAACATAATATAGCAAATGATTGATGAAAATATACCCATAAAGCCCATCACCATGCACGAACGTGATGCCTCGTTTTTTTCAACAAATCCAATAACAATTAATGCTATGCTTAAAATTAAAATCAAGATACCAAAAACAGCATAAACTATCATATTGATTTTTCTTTTCATTACTGTTCCTCACATTGTTTGTTATCCTCTCTACCCTTATTATAGCACCTAAATATGACAAACCCGTCATAATTAAAAAATATTCACAGGCTTTTTCAATAAAAATTACCGTTTAGCCTATTGACAATACCCTAAAAACAATGATATTATGAAACCACCATAAAGAGTGTGTTAGGGACTGCCCCGATGACCACACAGCAACCTGCATTTTGTAAGGTGCTAACGGCAGAACGATGGGTAAATAAGATTTCAAGCCCGTCGTAACGATGGGCTTTTTCAATGCCTCTTTATGGAATAATCTTAAAGAGGTATTTTATGAACAACCAACTAATCGTAAGACACGAAAACAACCAAAACGTATTCGACTATTTAGCAAACCACGGCTTTGCCAACGTGCAGAACTTGACCGTCCAAAACTATTCATTTCCCGTGATAGTTTTAGACCTCACCGCCAAGACCTTTTTCGGCACTAACACCGCTTGTATGTCGGCAATGAAACCCAAAGTTTTAACCTTTGAAGAGGTGAAAGAAATAATAAATGGCATTTAAAAATCACAAAAGCGAGAGGCGCCTCTCGCTTTTAGCTTATACTTAGTTATTCATTCTTTCCTTTCATATCGATAAAATGACGCACTCGCTTCTGTAGCCACTTCTCTATTATTGTAAGTCTTTCTTTTGGCAGATTATATCTTGAATGACGCTTAAACTTGAAATTAATCATCTTTCGCAGTTGCGCCCTTTGCCTTTCAGATATAAACGCCTGTACAATTTCCTCGTATGAAATGCCGTCGTAAGCGGGATATCTCGTCTTAGCATAACTATCTATATCCGCAAGGTCGTCCGCCATTGCATAGTTAAACAACGATAAACCGTTATCGAAAACAGGAGCAAATTTAATAGGTTTATTCGTCTTGTTATCCACAAGCAAACCATAGTTACCTGCGTGTCTGTCCGTATTGCAAATCAACGCATCAAACACCATCATATCGGCAAAGTCATTATAGAATTCCTCTCCTAACCCTTTGAGAAATTTTGCCATCTCCGAAAGGCTGTTCCCCTGATTAAATTTATAAATGGGAACAAAAGATGTGTCCATATCTGTAAACAATTCGCAGGTAGAACAAAGACCTCCCTTCCACTTTGACAGATTATACGCAACGTGATTAATACCCATTGTTTCGGCTATCTGTGCTGCATAGAATTCCGAATAGGGTTCATTGCCTGCATTTGAAGCACCGGACGTACCGCCTTTAAACAAATATATCTTTCCGTTAATTCTGCGCCAGCACTTTCTCAACATTCCGTTTGTAGTATATTCAGGCGAGGACGTAAAGCCCTTTTTGCTGTTACTACCGTAACCAGTGTAAGCGATAAGCGCAAGCGTTCTCGTGAAATTGTTTTGATAGAGATTATAATCGGCATACTTACCTTCAAATTCCTTATCAACAACCCAATAACTATCGTTCAAAGAAAGCCCTTTACAAACATTGATTATCCCCATAACGTCGTTATGAGAAAGTCCGCTACGGGCAAGTATTTGGTCAACGTACTCACGGTTTTTAGGAACGACTCG
This sequence comes from Candidatus Coproplasma sp., assembly GCA_051884135.1. Classification (GTDB taxonomy): domain Bacteria; phylum Bacillota; class Clostridia; order Christensenellales; family Borkfalkiaceae; genus Coproplasma. The sequence continues at coordinate 3,660 of JBJEVC010000025.1, forward strand.
TGATTTCAGCCATTTAGCGATACCGTCGGAATCGGTAGCAAGTCCGATAGGCAGTAAATATCTTTTTTCCTCGTTTACCCAGTCGATATTGAAAGTCAGCTTGTCAAGTTCCTGACGCTCAAGATAAAAAGACAATAACGGCGTGTCATACTGTCTTAATTCGTACTGCATATCTCTTCCTCCCGATTTATTTTGCCTGAACAATTACCTTGTTGCCAGTATCAACATAATAATATCACATAAAAGAATTTTTTGCAACGCCTGAGTTTAATTCAAATTGACGAATTATAATTATTTATCGCCATTGCCTTTTTTAATAATGAAGAAAACTTCATTTCCCATAACATATCAGTTTTTTTCTTTTTGCCACTTAACTTTCAGTTGTTTGCAAACTGCAATCAACTACTATTCTCCATCCAACTCATTGATTAACGTATCGATCACGTTCTTTAAATCAAACCACGAACACCGTTTAACCTTTGTTGCTTTCGTTAACCTATTCAACGTTACAGTCTTTTGACCTTTAAACAGTCGTTTTATCTCCTTTGTTGAAACGACGTAAAAGCCCCATTTCGACAAATTGCAAATATCCACACTGCTTTTATCCTTTTCTTCAAAAACAGAAAATACATAGATATCGTTGTTGTTATTCTGTTTATCGCTATACTTATATGTCTTTTCGTCCCAGACGTAGGCAGGGCGAATTGAAAATTTAATATCTGAGTACTTATCGCTATCAAGATTCCACGCCTGTATGTATGCAGAACTTTTAACCTCTATTCGCTTATTTCTATACAGGACGTCATATTCGCCCCAATCAACCTGAGTACCCGAAGCATCAAGCTCTAACGCTCGTTGCACTAAATATTCAGCCAACGCACCTCTTTGTGTATTGTTCAACAGATTGCCGTATGCCCAACCCCAGAAGTCGCCAACGCTGAACGGCAATTCATTGTTGTCATTATAAAAAGATTTCTCACTAACTAATTTTTTCATATAAATTACCCGTTTTAAACGTCCGCCGCCATGAACACTAACGCATCATCACAACTTGACATTTCTAATCCACCTATCTAGAAACTCCATCTGCTCGTCTGTATGGAACCAGTGTTCACCATTTTTCATTACGGTGAGCGTTGCGCCGATTTGAGTTGCAAATGCGGACATAGTATCAATGGAAGTCAGATTATCCCTTTCGCCGTATAAAATACAGGTGGGTATGCTCCACTCAA
>JBJEVC010000026.1:0-4789 GCA_051884135.1 Candidatus Coproplasma sp.
CTGGGCAAGCGCATCTTGCGTGCGGAGACGGCGGCAATCGCCGTATGCGCCATTGCCTCGTTCAGCCTGAAGGAGCTTGATTGAAAGCGGTTGTCTTTACTCTCGGCTGTAAGGTAAACGAAGTCGAAAGCGCTTCTATTGTGGCGGAATTGGAAAGCAGGGGTTGGGACGTCTCCGACGAGCTTTCACCTGCGGATATATACGTTTTAAACACCTGCGCCGTCACAAAAGAGGCGGAAAAAAAGAGCCGACAGCTCGTTGCAAGGGCGTTTAAGTTCAATCCCGACGCACTCATATACGTGTGCGGCTGCGCTTCGCAGAAGAGCGAAAAGAGCTTTTCGGATAAAAACGTCCGCTTCGTATGCGGAGCAAGAAAAAAAGAAGAGATTGTCAACGCCATAGTCTCTGACTTCGGCGGTGAAAGCTGCTTTAGTCTATGCGCCCCCAAACAGCTTAAAACCCGTGCCTTTATCAAAATCGAAGACGGCTGTAACAATTTCTGTTCTTACTGCGTAATTCCCTATTTAAGGGGTAGGGTAACCTGCCGTTCGGTAGTGGATATCGTGGGTGAAATCAAAAATTGTACTTGCCCGGAAATAGTGTTGACGGGCATAAATATCTCCGCATATAACGCACACCCCGACGGGCTTGCAGGGCTGATTAAAGAGATTAGCTTTATCGATAAGCGTATACGCTTGGGCTCAATCGAGTGCAGAGTAATAGACGAAAAACTCCTTTCCGCTTTAAACGGCTTAAAGGACTTTGCTCCCCAGTTCCACCTATCGCTTCAAAGCGGTTCGAACGCCGTTTTAAAGGCGATGAACAGGAAATACACAAGGGAAGAATATTTGGAAAAGTGCGAGCTTATATATAAGGTGTTCCCCGATGCGGCGATAACCACCGATATTATAGCAGGCTTTTGCGGCGAGAGCGAGCAGGACTTTTCAGACAGTCTTTCAATTATAGAACAGGCAAAGCTCTCTCGTGTTCACGCATTCGCCTTTTCGCCCAGAGAGGGAACCAAGGCATACGATATGCCCGACGTGCCGAAGGATGTCAAGTCCGAAAGGCTTCACCGCCTGCTTCAAGCGGCGGAGAACGCTTCTCACCGTTATTTAAACGAGCGGCTCAACAAGGTATACACAGTCATATTCGAAGACTTCGACGCCGAATATACCACGGGCTACACCGAAGGGTATATCAAGGTGTACGTTAAAGGCGCCTTGGGCGGCAAGGCGAGCGTAAAGCTTATCTCCCCCTTCCGTGACGGAGCTTTAGGGGAGTTAATAACTCAAGTATAGTACCCACCCAATCTAATTTTTTATTTGGACGAGATTAATGAAGAGTAGTATAGTCAATTTTTTTAAACAGACGTTCAGGCGGCATACGGGATTAGAATACGCCGAACTTCTCACACGGGGAATTCGTGGAAAAAACGGCGTTAACCGTAAATACCCTTGGGCGTATTGCCGCTTTTTTGCGTTGCTCTTCGTTCTCTTTGCGGTATTTTTGCTTATAGTTCGTTTTACTTATAACGAAATGTTTGCGCCGACCATAATTATACTTGCTTCTACCTGCTGCAACCTTTCGTTTTTAATGTTCTTGTACGAGCTGTATCCCAAGCGAGATTTAAGCTACTTATCGGTACTTCTCGCCCTTCTTATCGGCGGTACGATGGCGGACGTGGTTGCGCAAATTCTCTACGATGTATTCCCTGCGCCTAACGATTGGATTGCCGCCGTTTACGCAGGCGTGTTTGAAGAGTTGCCTAAGGCGGTCGCAACGCTTACTGTTTTGCTGGTGGCTAAAAAGCGTTCGCCGCTCGCAGGTTTTATCTTTGGTGCTGCTGTGGGCTGCGGTTTCTCTATCGTGGAAGATATGGGCTACATATTCTTAAGCGCTAACGAGCTCTCCGCCCTGAACCTTACCACAATAATCGAAGTATCCTTCTCAAGGGGAGCGACGGCTTTCTGTACCCACATATTGTGGACGGGCGCTATCGGCTGGGCGTTCAACTTCTCAAAGCGAATGTTTGTCAATCTCGTCCTGTACCCTACGGTCTTGTTGAGCCTGGGTCTGCATATCGCCTGGGATTTACCTTTAGGCAACGTTAGCCGTGGCATAGTATGCGGTGTATGCGCTCTCGTGTCGTTGCTTCTGTGTGCCATAATATTAAAGTGGGAGCGTAATAAGGTGTTTAACCAAAGTGCGGAATCTACCGACGGAGCGCAAGCGGCTTCTCCGACGGAGACGCCTAACGTAGATGAAGACACCTTGCAAAAGACCGACCCTGCCTATTGGAGACATTGGGGTCACGTTTCACTCGTCATTTCAGCCGTATTAATGGCGATAGTAGCCTGTTTCTACTGCTCGGTACCCTTCCGTGAGAGATACGGCAGCGAAGTCTTTACGTCATCAGAAAGCTTTATAGAGTTTATGCAGGACGGTATTAAACTAAACGTAGAGGACAGGGCGTTCGACAGCAGTATGCCCTCCTACGCTTCGGGGGAATTCACCATTCAAGAAGTTGAAACAACCGTAATGGTTGGCGATAAGCAAAAGGAAGTTACCTATTTTTATTGGTACTATGGTTCAAGTAATCAGTTTTCATACAAGACGTCAGTGTTGATAGACGGCATGTTGAATGCTAAAGATAGGGAAGACATCTATAACAAAGGCGAGCTTTATGCTTCCTTCTTCCGTTTAACCGATGCGGTCGTAACAGGTTATAACTTCGATTCAAGGGATAATATTACGGTGTTTATCTACGATGCGGACTACGCAAGGGATTTGTCCGACCCCCGTTACACCTGGCTGTTTTACACCTTTGCCGCACTCACGGGTGCAGGGGCGGTGTGCTATATATCTTTAAGAATAAAGAGTTGGAGGGTTAAAAAGAAATGCTCGATGAAAAATGCATCTTCTGCAGAATAATCAAGGGTGAAATACCTTCGTCAAAGGTATACGAAGACGAAAAAATGTATGTGTTTAAGGACATTGAGCCAAAGGCAAAGGTTCACCTTTTAGCCGTGCCTAAAACGCACTTCAAGCTGTTGGAAGAGATGGGGGATGCGGAAGCGGATACGCTTAAATATATGCTCTCCAAAATCCCTGAAATCGCAAAGGCGAACGGCTGTGAAAACGGTTACCGCCTTTTAATCAATCAGGGCGACGACGCAGGGCAGACGGTATTTCATTTACATATACATATTCTCGGCGGCGAAAAGCTTTCTGACTTTTAAGCTTTTATTTTGCGCTTTGTAAATATGCGTCGCAATAGTTCGTCGAGCTGTGGCAACTTTCAGTCATTTACTGTTTTGTAAACTCCTTCAAGTTTTCCTCGCTCTCCTGCTCTTGCTCGCATCTTTTCAAAGGTACATACCCGAATAAGGTGAAGAGTATCTCCGCAAAGGTACATACCCGAATAAGGTGACCGTCATTGCGAGTGTGTGCCATTTATGGCGCACCGTGGCAATCCCAGACTTTTAAGCGTTAAACCAAGGTAAGCATTATGATATACTCCATAGAAAATGATTTAATAAAGCTTTCGGTTAATTCCGAAGGCGGTGCAATGACTTCGCTTGTGTACAAGCCCACAAACAGCCAAAGACTGTGGCAGGGCGATGAAAGGTGGTGGAAGGGTCAGGACGTAGTTATCTTCCCCATAGTCGGTCACGCAGGTGCGTTTACGGCAAAGGGGCAGGAGTGTCAGCTTAAATCACACGGGCTAATCCGCTACACAACCCTTTCGGTCAAGGAGCAGGGTGCAGACTTTATAACCTTAACCACTCGCTCCACCCAAGATACATATGCTCAATTCCCCTATAAGTGGGAGTTTGAGATAGGCTATAGGCTTGTTGAAAACACGGTTTGCGTAAATTACTTTGTGCGCTCTTTAGACGGTGTTCTGCCCTTCTATTTAGGCGGTCACCCCGGTATGGTCGCCCCCGAAGGCAAGGCGGAAATCACCTTTGAAAACGAGGAACGCCCCGTAGTATATCCCCTTGAATACGAGCCCTATCCCATAAGCAAGTTAAAGACCATTACTATGGATAAGGAGTTCTTCGCCTGCCACAAGACCTACCAGCTCGGCAGTCTTTCGGGCGGAGCGGTGTATGCTCAAACGCAGGACGGCTACCGCTACACCTATAAATCGGATTGCCCTTTATACGCATTCTGGTCGAACGAGAACGGCGGCGACTACATCTGCGTGGAGCCTTGGTGGGGCATTAACGACTTTGCTTCCGCCCCCAAGGATATAACCTTAAAGCCCTTTATGAACTTCGATAGGGGTAAAGGTTCTTCGTTCGGCTACTCCTTGACGGTTGAAAAAATTTAATATAAATATAATAAAGTTAAAGCACCGCAGAAGCGGTGCTTTTTTCGTGCAAAACAATCAATTATCAATCGCAGTTTTCGGCTATCGCCAACGCCGCCTTTTTCACCCTTTCTTTAAGGGTAGCAGGGGCGACAACCTTGACCTTACCGCCATAACCTAAAATTTTATCAACGAGAGTATCGTCGTCAGGCAGGGCGACGGTGGCAATCAGCGCATTGCCCCTCGGCTCCACGTTGTCCACGCCGATAAGCTCTTCCACGTCCGCAAGGGCGTCTTTTTTTATCTCTAACGTGACCGAAGTCAACTGCTCGGAAGAGTAGACGAAGTTCAGCGGTATTTCTTCACGGGATATCTCTCTCTTTTCAAACTTTCCGCCCGTAAAACGTGCAAGCTTAATTCTGCCTATTTTAAACGTCCTGAACTCCTGACGGGAGTGGCAGAAGGCGTAGA
>JBJEVC010000027.1:0-4719 GCA_051884135.1 Candidatus Coproplasma sp.
TAATTGAAATGACAAAACGTTTATGCTATAATATAATCGGTAATATGTTTTTCAAGGTAAAAATATGACAAAATTATTGGGCATAGACGTTGGGTCGACTACGGTTAAAGTGGTGGCAATCGGCGTCAGCGGAAAAATTTTATATAAGTCCTACGTTCGCCACTATGCAAAGGTTAAAGAGACGGTGCTTGCGGAATTGCACAACGTTCTCTCTCTTTATCCCGGCGAGTACAGCGCATGCATAACGGGCAGTGCGGGTTTAGGTCTTTCCCAGCGCAGCGGCGTTGCGTTTGCACAGGAAGTGCAGGCGGCGTTCACCGCCATAAGAAAGTTCTATCCCGACGTCGACGCCGCAGTCGAATTGGGCGGAGAAGACGCTAAAATCATCTTCGTCACGGGCGGTACCGAACAGCGTATGAACGGCAGTTGTGCAGGCGGTACGGGTGCGTTTATCGACCAGATGGCAACCCTTTTAAACGTTACCGTAGACGAGATGGACGCCCTTTCATTAAAGGCGGAGAGGGTTTACCCCATTGCATCCCGTTGCGGAGTATTTGCAAAGTCTGACGTTCAACCCTTAATCAATCAAGGCGCAAGAAAGGAAGACATAGCCGCTTCGATCTTTCAGGCGGTGGTCGACCAGACCGTTTCGGGCTTGGCTCAAGGCAGGAGAATCAAGGGCAAGGTTCTGTTTTTAGGCGGCCCCCTGCACTTTTTAAAGGGGCTGAAAAAGGCGTTTGTGTCAACCTTAAAGCTCTCCGAAAAGGACGCAATCTTCCCCGAAGACGCCCCTTGCTTTATGGCAATCGGTGCGGCGCTGCTCTCTGCTACGGCACAGCCTAAAGACTTAAAACAAATCATAACGCAAATCGAAACGGCAAAGGGCAGCGACGAGATAATAACGGGCAAACCCCTGTTTGAAAGCAAGGAAGAGTATGCGGACTTTGTCGCAAGGCACCGTTCTACCGCACTTGATTTTGCTGACATCAAAACCTACGAAGGCGGTGCATATCTCGGCATCGACAGCGGCTCTACGACGACCAAAATTATACTTATAACCCCCGATAGCCGCATACTATATTCCCACTATCAATCCAACAACGGTCAGCCGTTAGACATCGTAATAGAGCGTTTAAAGGAGATATTTAAGCTTTCGGGCGGCAGAGTAAAGATTTTAGGCAGTGCCGTAACGGGCTATGGCGAAGACCTTATTAAGTCAGCCATCAAAGCAGATTTCGGCATAGTAGAGACGGTTGCGCACTTCAAGGCGGCTACGCACTTTAACCCCGACGTTGACTTTATTATAGACATAGGCGGTCAGGACATAAAGTGCTTTAAGATAAAGAACGGCGCAATCGACAGCATAATGTTAAACGAAGCTTGCTCTTCGGGCTGCGGTTCGTTCATTCAGACCTTTGCAAAGGCAATGGGTATGGAGATAGACAAATTTGCCGCTTGCGGACTGTACGCAAAACACCCCGTAGAGCTCGGCTCTCGCTGTACCGTCTTTATGAACAGCGCAGTTAAGCAAGCGCAAAAGGAAGGGGCTACGGTGGAAGATATCTCGGCAGGTCTGTCGTCTTCCATCGTCAAGAACGCAATCTACAAGGTTATCAGGGCGGCTTCTGCGGACGAGCTTGGCGACAACATTGTCGTTCAAGGCGGAACCTTTTTAAACGACGCTGTGCTTCGCTCCTTTGAAAACGAGACGGGCAAAAAGGTAATTCGTCCTGCCATAGCCGGCTTAATGGGCGCATACGGTGCGGCGCTGTACGCAAAGGAAAACGTTCAGGGCGAGAGCACTACTCTCTCTGAAGAAGAGATTGAAAAATTTGCCTACAGCTCGGTGGCAAGCAACTGCCACGGCTGTACTTCGAACTGCTCTATTAATATCGTCACCTTTGAAGGAAATAGAAAGTATATTTCAGGAAATAAGTGCGAAAAGGGAGCAGGGTTAAAACCTGCCTCTGCCGACTTGGACGTCTACGCATACAAGCAGGAAAGGCTTTTAAAGTGCATAGAAGGCACCAAAGGCAAAAGGGGAAAGGTGGGCATACCCCTTCAGTTGGGTATGTACGAACAGCTCCCCATATGGGCAGGTTTTTTCGAGAGTCTTGGCTTTGAAGTCATCTTAAGCGAAAAGTCCTCTAGAAAGCTGTACTTTTTAGGTCAGCACACCGTTGCAAGCGATACGGCTTGCTACCCTGCAAAACTCATTCACGGACATATAGAGAGCCTTTTAGACAAGGGCGTCGACTTCATCTTTATGCCCTGCGAGAGCTATAATTTGGACGAGCATTGCTCCGTAAACCACTATAACTGCCCCGTTGTTGCGTACTATCCCGAACTGTTAAAAGCCAATAACGAAAGGCTTGACGATAACAACTTCATTATGCCCTACGTCGACTTGAATGAGCAAAAAACTGCAATCGCAGCTCTAACCAAAGCTCTTTCGAAGTACGGCGTTAAGAAGCGGGAAGTCAAAAAGGCGTTAGGTGCAGGGTTTAAGCGTTTTGCAATCTATAAGGCAGACGTAAAAGTCAAAGCGGAGTATATCTTAAAGACTGCTTCCGAGCAGGGTAAACAGATAATCGTACTCGCAGGCAGACCCTACCACGTTGATGCGGAGATTAACCACGGCATTAACAAGCTTATAACTTCTTTAGGTATGGCGGTTCTTTCGGAAGATTGCGTCTTCGATAAGGCGGAGACGGTTAAGGTAAACGTGTTAAACCAGTGGACGTACCACGCAAGGCTATACCGTGCCGCACAGTTCTGCGCAGAGCACGATAACGTTAACCTTGTTCAGCTCGTGTCGTTCGGCTGCGGACTTGACGCCATTACGACCGACGAAGTCAGGGCTATTTTAGAGAAGAATTCAAAGCTGTACACGCAGATTAAGATAGACGAAATAAACAATTTAGGCGTAGTTAAAATACGTTTAAGAAGTATGCTTGCCGCATTAGAGGAAGCAAAGCGCAAATAAATTACAATGGAAGAAAAGATTATCGACTATAAAGAGGACTTCCCGAAGTGGAAGGACGAATATAAAAAAACGCATAAGATATTGATTCCCGATATGCTCCCCTGGCACTTTGCCATAATCGGTGAAGTGTTAAAGCAGGAAGGGTACGACGTGGAGCTACTTAAAAACTCTTCACGGGAAGTTGTGGACGAAGGTTTAAAGCACGTGCATAACGACACCTGCTACCCCTGCCTGTGCGTTGTAGGGCAGTACATCGACGCATTGAAGAGCGGAAAGTACGACCCTTCTCATACCGCAGTTTTAATAACCCAATCGGGCGGCGGTTGCCGTGCTTCTAACTACGTATCTTTAATCCGCAAGGCGTTAAAGGCAGAGTTTCCCGAAGTACCCGTAGTCTCTGTAAACTTTTCAGGGCTTGAAAAGGACAGCTCCTTTAAAATAGGCGCAAAGCTCCTTTTAAAGCTCGCCTATGCTATCTTTTACGGCGATACGCTTATGTGGTGCTATAACCAGACCAAGCCGTACGAAGAAGAGATAGGGGCATGCGATAAGGTAAGGGATATCGTCGTTCAAACGGTATGCGAAAAGTATAAAACGGGTAAATACAGGCAGTTTAAAAAGATAAATAACTATATTATTTCAGCCTTTGCCGCCGTACGCAGAAAGAAGGAAAAGAAGGTTAAAGTAGGTATAGTTGGCGAGATTTACGTCAAATACTCCTATTTAGGCAACAACGGATTGGAGAAGTTTTTGCTTGAAGAAGGGTGCGAACCCGTCGTTCCTGCCCTTATGGACTTCGTGTTGTACTGCATAGTCAACAACATCAACGACGGCTATTTCTACGGCAGAAAGGGAATATTTTGGCAGGTTAATAAACTGCTGTATAAAGTAGTTCACTCCCTGCAGAAAAAGGTCATAAAGCTGTTTGAAAAGGACGGCAATTTCGAACCCCTGCACGATTTCGAGCATTTGAGAAAGTGCGCCGATAAAGTGTTAAATCAAGGCGTTAAGATGGGTGAAGGCTGGCTGATTCCTGCAGAGATGGCGGCGCTTGCAGAGACGGGGGTTAAGAACGTCGTCTGCGCCCAGCCGTTCGGCTGTCTGCCCAACCACATTGCAGGCAAAGGCGCTGTAAGAACGCTTAAGAATATCTACCCCGACGAGAATATCGTAGCCGTCGACTACGACCCTTCGGCAACTAAGGTTAATCAGGAAAACCGCATAAAGCTCATGCTTGCCACGGCGAGGGAAAATAATGGACGAATAAAAAAATAACGTCAAAGCGAGCACATTTCTGTTAAATAAAACAATTAAATATGGTATTAAAAACCCTGCACGTATCGTGTAGGGTTTTTCGTTTAAAAAACTAACGGAGAGGATAGAATAAGTCCTCTCTTTTTTTGCGATGACGCAGGGTAAAATTGGAAACGCCTTATGAAAGGCGGTATGGGTTTGCCGTAAGAATCCCAAAATAATAAAACGGCAGGTATAATAATAGCTGCACTAGCAAACGTGCGGCAGTAACTTTTAATTGAAGGAGGAAAAATGAAATATAAAGATTGGTTAAACGAATGGCTTGAATACTACGTCAAGCCGACTAAAAAAGACAGGACTTATTGCAAGTATAAGCGTATTGCAATAAATCATATTTCAGACGCTTTGGGCGAATATGAGTTAGAAGAATTATCTGCACCCATTCTGCAACGCTTTGTTGCAAAACTTACGGATAAATA
>JBJEVC010000028.1:0-20403 GCA_051884135.1 Candidatus Coproplasma sp.
GTTGATATTCCACATTCCTGGCATCTTGTATAGAAAGTCGTTCTTAAATCGTATAGTTGGCAGCTCAGAAGAAAAGAAATTTCTTACTACCACAGTGTACGATAAATGCGGCAGAGTAAAAAGCGAAACTGACGCCAACGGCAAGCAAGTGCAATATGGATATCCAAGGGGTGTTAGTTCAGCAGTTGCAGTTAAAAGGAATGCTTCAGGCACCGAATTAGAAAGATATAATTACGACGTGTACGGAAACAAGGACGTAATACAATTCAATTCGGCAAAAACACATACCATACACCATACACGAGGGGAAATAGCGTCAATAGAAGGCGGTAACGAGCGTATAGGATATGTATATGCACATAAGGGAATGCTAGGAATGGTAACAAGCGATAATATTCTATTAGAGAAGTATGACTACATAGAGGATAATGTAAATAAAGTATACGAAACGGTAGTAACTAATCTTAAAGGAGAAAGGTTTAAGACGGAAACAGACGAGGCAGGGACCTATATCAAATGCTATTATAGCAATAATCCGCTGTATGAGGACGATGAAGACGGATATTACGAAGACGATTCCATATACAATTACACCGAGCAGTACGGTTGTACGTATAATGGGGACGGGTCACTTGCAACCGAAACGGATTACGTAACTCAAAAGACGCATTCCTATACGTACAATAAGGCTGGAGCAGTTACCGCAGTAGTGGGAACAGATTTTAACGAATCATACAGCTACAATGCGGACGGAACGTTAAACGGTAAAACGGTAGACGGAGTAACCACCACTTACAGTTACAATAACGATTCAGGTAGAACGTTATATAGTTTGTCTGTCGGTTCAATTCACGTATATCCTCAAAAGGACGATTACAATAGAATTACGGGTAAAAAAGTATATAGCGGCAGTACTTTAATAAGTGAGGAAGGCGTAATCTACAATGAAACTCTGGTTGAAAGGATGACTTTTTCCGGTAATACGCCAATATCGTACACCTATGACGACCTTAATAATATTTCATCGATAGTCCGTGGCAATAAAACAATAACGTACACATACGACGCGTATAACAGACTTACAAAGGAAGTAAACGACGTGTATGGGATTACGTATGACTATACGTACGACGAATATGGCAATAGGACGTCAATGGTAAAGACGTGGACGGACGGCGATAGCGAGACTACGACGTATTCATATAATGCGAAAGGACAGATAATATCTGTAAACGGTTCAACGGTAAGCTACAACGAAAACGGTTGTCCTGTAAATTATCTTGGCAGAACTCTTACGTGGGAACGTGGTAATCTTTTAAAGACCTGTGGCGGTACGACTTTTACGTACGACGGAACGGGCAGAAGGATAAAAGTAAACGGGTTGGAGTTCTACTATGACAGCCAGGGAAATCTTGTAAAGACGAGCGACGGAAAGGAATACTATTACGACCATACAGGCATAATGGGCTTCAAGTATAACGGCAATAATTATGTATATCAAAAGGATATACAGGGAAATATTGTAGCGATTATTGACAGCAACGGAAACACTGTGGTAAAATATAACTACGATGCATGGGGTAATTGTTTAATCACGGGTGATAGCGCGTTGTCAAACGCAAACCCCTTCCGTTACCGTGGATATTATTACGATACGCAAACAGGGTTATACTATTTACAGACAAGGTATTATGACCCGACTACGGGCAGATTTATATCACCCGACAACATCGATTACGCCGACCCCGAAACTGTAGACGGACTCAATCTCTACGCTTATTGCGGCAATAATCCCGTAATGAACGTGGACCCGACTGGTGAGTTTGCAATTACATCGTTTTTAATTGGGTTATTTATAAGTGTATGCATAGGTGCTGCCGTAGGTGCTGTTTCGTATACTGCCAGCGAGGTTGTTTCATATGCTATTACAGGTGAATGGACTTGGTCTTGGGGAATGTTTGCTGGCTCAGTTTTAGGAGGAGCAATTAGTGGAGCTTTATCATTTGCGATTCCTGGTTTAGGGGTTGTGGGTAGTGCTGCAATTAATGGCGGTCTCTCCATGGTTATTGGTATGGGGCTTGAAAATGCGTTAGGAGAGGCTAATCATTCAGCAAAAGATATTATCCTGAATTCTTTTGTGGCTGCAGGATTATCTGCTGTATTAGCCGGAATAACTAAAATGATCAAATTACCTGGATTTACAGGAAGAGGAAGCATAAGTCAAGTTGCAAGGCAGATTAACACTAAATTTTTTAACGGAACGATAGGTAGTATTACTGGTAAGACTTTAATGAAGTTAGTTGCTTATAATGGTGGATATAGCTTAATAAATACAATTGTTTTAGGTATTATTGACGGCATAGAACATAATATAAAATTATTGCGTAATGCTCCGCTTGCACTAATTCCGAGCTATGGTAAGATAGGATTCTTTTATTGAGGTGATAATTTGAATAAGCCATTAAAAATACATCCAATTTCAATATTGAGATTTGTATGGTTATTTATATGGATATTTTTTATTTCCTTATCAGGTGCTGCAATTGTTGTGGTGTTTTTAGAGGGGGAGTTTGAAGCACATATAATAATTATTACAGTCTGCGCATTTGTAATGTTATTTGTCAGCTTGTATTTTTTCGTTGTCGATTTTCGACGTGGTATAAGATTTGATGATAAGGGCATTGAAGTAATGGCTGATATATCTGACAGAAAGGGTGTAATTGTAAAGAAAATTCAATATGAGTTGTGTTTGAAATATGAGGACATAACTGATATAGGTGTTGATTTTACGAAAAATGATACCCATGATAAAGAAGTACCATATATTTTTGTCGATATGCCTAACATCGTATTAACACAAAAAAATGGAAAGAAAGAGCGAATAAATGTATATTATTATAGTTTAAGACAAAAAATACAAATAATAGATATTTTAAGACTTCAGGTTGAAAAATATGGAATTAATTTAGGTTTTTCTTCTGGAAAAGAATTTTGGGAGAACGCATTAAAAAAAGAGTAATTTAAAGGGGCGGGTAGAAATACCCGCTCTTTTCCATATCTTGACAGTAACGGAAACGCTGTGGTAAAATATGTGTACGACGCATGGGGTAATTGTTTAGTCACGGGTGATAGCGCGTTGTCAAACGCAAACCCTTTCCGTTATCGTGGATATTATTACGATACGCAAACAGGGTTATACTATTTACAGACAAGGTATTATGACCCGACTACGGGCAGATTTATATCACCCGACAACATCGATTACGCCGACCCCGAAACTGTAGACGGACTCAATCTCTACGCTTATTGCGGCAATAATCCCGTAATGAACGTGGACCCGACTGGAACAAGTATTATTGGGTTGTTGATAACCTTAGGTGTTTTGGTTGCTGGTGCCGCAATTGGAGGCGGGATAATTGGGAAAAAGGCATATGACCAAGGTGTGCGCGGCTGGGATCTTGTCGGTCAAATTGTTCTTGGTGCATCAATGGGTTTGGTGGTAGCAAGTACTATTGTTATAGAGGAAGAAATAGAGCGTGATTTACTCAACAGAGGTGCTTACACGGAGTTGCAGATTAAGGCTCTGCTTGAATATCACAGGTATTTAAGGACGGGTAAGTGTGACAGTTTTGCGGACGTGTTCGTCTACGACTTTCTGCTCTCAATGCCGCAGGAAATGCAGATAAGATATCTGTTTATCTTCCGTGGGCAAGGGGAATTAATTAAGTTCTGCTTTCTATGGATTTATGAGTATTTTAACGGCAATGGACAGCAGAACGTAATAGCAAGAGAGGTGTTGAGTAAGTACAGCTACCAACTTTATAAGAAGCACGCCGTGAAGTTGCAACCGTGGGCTAAACAGCTTTTTATAGAGGTGGAATTGGAAGCGGAAGAGCTGATTAAGCGGTATGGAATCAAGGACAGCAGACCGAACGAGAAGTTCGTTAAAGCCGTACAAAAAGCGGCAACCGCCAAGGGAATGACGGTTGCCGAATATAGAGACAAAATATTATTTCCGCACGGGAAAGAACGGATAATAGAGCGGTTTAAAAAGTTTATAAAACTTCACCCTGAAATGCAGGGCAAGTTCAAACCACAGACAAAGGCTAACGTATCAGCTCAAAACACCAGAGCTTCGTTAGTAAAAAGAGGTAGATTTAGGCGTGGTGGTAAATATTTTCATTAATATAAAAGAGTAAAGTCGTATAAAAAATAACATTTGATATTATTTCGATATAAGTATTATGAGTTAAATCTTGTTTACTTTTTTGCTAATGCGTAGCTCTCTTTTATGCGCTCCTTAATTTCATCGTTCGAAACGCTTCCGTCTAAGACTAAGGTGTACCAGCTCTTTTTATTCATATGCCAGCCGGGGTAGTAGTTTTCTCTTGATAGTAGGGTTTTCGCATCGGCAGGGTTCATTCTTAAATCGATTATTTCCACGGGCTTCTCAGTTTCCAACCCAACCTTATTTCCTTCAACGGTCAAGATTGCGCCGTACCATTTTTTATTGTCGTTTCTGCGCCATATAGCGTTGTCCGGTGATTTTTTCCAAAGGAATTCCGGTTCGTCACCGTAATAATTTCTTACGAATTCAATAATCGTATTCGTTTGAACATATTTAAAAATAGTTGTTTCAAAGCATTTATCAACGACGTCTGAAAGCTTCTGCTCGATTGCCGACCTTATTTCGCCAACGTATGCGCCAACGGCATTAGTCTTATAAAGGAAATATTTCTCATGGGTGTCGTTTTCGATTAACTCGGTTTCAATTTCGCCGTCTAAACGAATTTGAATGGTTAATTCAAATTCGCCATTATGAATATCTGTGCGGTACTCATAAAAATTTTCCTTAATCATAAAGCCGTATGAAGTCAGCCTTTCGGGTATAGGTTTTTTCCGCTTTGTTATTTCTTCAAACACGATTGTTACCTTAATATACTTAAACTAACGTATTTTCAAATTACTCTTCAAAATCGAAGGACAGGCGGACGTCTACGTTAGGGCGGACAAGTCCGTTTGCAACCTCTAAATGCAGGGGATGCTTTTGATAGGCTTTCAACGCCTCGTTGTCGGTAAAAAGCGAATCCATCATTAAATCACCCGAAGAAGAGGGGAGTTTATCAATCAGGATATTCATCTTCTCAAGCCCGTCAATCTTGCCCACCAAGCCTTCCAAAGCGGCTTTAATGCTCTGCTTGGTCTCTTCTTTATTTTCAACCGTTTCTTTCAATTTCCAAATAATAACGTGCTTTACCATAACCGTTCTCCTTGTGGGGTTTTTAATAGTTTAGCACAGTTCAGTTTGATTGTAAACCGTTTGCTGTATTTAGCTCATTAACACATATCGTATATTATAACGACAAGTTGGTGGTGTGTTATATGTCACTCAGAAAGTACAATTTCTTGTGGTAGGGGTATGACAATTTTGCCTTTTCTATTGAAAAAAACAACAATATATGATAAAATAACTCTGTATCCTGTCAACGGAACTGTAACATTTTTGAACGGCGAAGCGCTTGCCGTCGGCGAAGCGTACGGTGATATGTCAGAAAAGCAGATGCGCCGTATTCAAATAAGGGAGACGATTGAATCACACTTTGAAAAGGAAGAAAGGCTTTTTTATATGGGCATAAAATGCCTGTCGCTTTTCTTCATTGACGAGGTCGCAAATTACAGACAGTACGACGAGAACGGTAACGAGGTTTTAGGCGAATTCGGCGTTATGTTCGAGCAGGAGTATATCAGTGTTTTAAACGAGTATATCCGTCTGGACGAAACGCCTTATATCAGATATCTGAAATCTATTGACGTTCACGATACTCACAAGGGTTACTTCTCCATTGATAAAAAGACTAATCGGGCGATCAATTCGATTGAAAAACGTGGACTGTGCGACGACATTTCTGCCTACGACTTGATTTTAAAGAATAAGGAGAGGTTACTTTCTTTTGGAGAGCCTACCCGTTTTATTTTCTCGCATTCGGCGTTGCGTGAAGGCTGGGACAACCCCAACGTGTTCCAGATTTGTACGCTTAAACAGAGCAACAGCGAGATAAGCAAACGTCAGGAAGTTGGGCGAGGTATGCGCCTTTGCGTCAATCAGTCCGGCGACAGAATGGACTTAAATGCTTTAAGCAACAGAGTTCACGAAGTCAATACGCTTACGATTATTGCAAGCGAAAGTTATAAGACCTTTGCAGGGGATTTACAGAGAGAGCTTAAATCTACGCTTTACGACAGACCTACAAAGGCAAATATTGATTACTTTACCGATAAGGTGGTTGGTACGGCAAACGGCAATTATACAATAAGTAAAGCTGATGCAACGGAGATTTTCGTATATCTGCGTTCTAACGGATACGTGGACAGAGATGGAAACGTTATGGACGTTTACCGTGACGCCCAGGCGAACGGAACGTTTGCAGATTTGCCTGTAGAGCTTGCTCCTATTTCGGACGGAATACATAAACTAATTCAGGGCATATTCGATGAGAAAGTGCTTAAAGAGATGGTTAGCCCTACGTCTAAAACGACAATTAAGCAAAACGAACTCAATGAGAATTTCTTTAAGAAGGAGTTTCAGGAACTTTGGAAACGCATTAATCACAAATATGCCTATACCGTCAATATCGACAGCGACAAATTGATTGAAAGGTCGATTAAGGCGATTAACGAGAATTTGATTGTAACGCAGACGACATATCAGCGTACTATCGGCAGTCAAGGCGATACGCTTGATTTTACTGCGGAAAAGTCTAAAACGATTACGCTGAAAAATGGTGGTAATTCGGACGTCAAATACGATTTAATAGGCAAAATCTGCATTGGAACCTCGCTTACCAGAAAAACCGTTGTAAAAATTCTTAAGGGCATTGCAAATTATCAGTTCGCAAGATTTAAAGATAATCCCGAAGATTTTATAACCAAAGTTACCCGTCTTATCAAGGAGCAAAAGGCAGATATGATTGTGGACGCAATATCGTATAATTTGACGGATGAAGTGTTTGATAACGATATTTTTGCCTGCGGTGCGGTGAGCATCGACAGGGTGGTTGAAGCAAAAAGGCATATAACGCCCTACGTCGTCTGCGATAGTGACGTCGAACGGCATTTTGCAACCGATTTGGAATTACATACGGACGAGGTATGTGTTTACGCAAAGTTACCTAAAGGATTTAAAATACCTACTCCCGTCGGAAGTTACAGCCCCGACTGGGCAATAGCATTCTACGAAAAAACAGTCAAGTATATCTATTTTGTAGCCGAAACAAAGGGTAGCGAAGAACATAGAGACACGATAGAGATTGCTAAAAACACCTGTGCCGAAAAGCTTTTCGCCAAATTGAGCGGAGGTACTGTTAAATACGGTGTAATTAATTCCTATCAGCAGCTTTTGGACGTGATGGGTTGATAATGTTGGTGCGTTGTAATAAAGGCGGTAAAATACTATGAAACTTGAGATAAGAAAGGGTAGTGTTGTTTTTGCGGAGGCGGACGTTATAGTCAATGCCGCTAATGAAGGATTGCAGGCAGGCGGCGGTGTTTGCGGTGCGATCTTTCAAGCCGCAGGGCACGATAAGTTGCAGAGAGAGTGCAACGCTATCGGCGGTTGCAGAACGGGACACGCCGTTTTAACCAACGGCTATAATCTCAACAAGCATATAATTCACGCAGTCGGTCCTGTATATCACAGCGACGCCGACGCCTGGAAGCTGAAAGGTGCATTTGTCAACAGCCTTATTCTTGCAGACAGCAACGGATTTAAGAGTATTGCTCTCATTCCTATTTCGACGGGGATATTTGGCTATCCGCTTGACAAGGCGGCAAAAATCGCTATTGACGCAATTCTATCATTCAACGCAGAAAGTCTTGAAATCTGCTATATCTATTGCTATTCCGACAGGGAATACAATGTGTTTTTACAGACTTTGAACAGCATTTATTAAATTTATAATTAAGCAAACAACAAACCAGGGAGAGGCTATGCGGTAAAATAGCTTCTCCCTTGATTTTATGTGGGGATTATGGTATTATAACTGTGATAAGAGGGGTGATGACGGTGATATACGAATTAAAAGACACGGCTAAGGTGGAAGATTTATTTGCCGGTTGGCAGGAGACCTTGATTTATTCCTGCTTGCAGAACGTTATGGGTAAGATATATGTTACCGACTTGGAACGCCCCGAATCGGCTTTTGCGTTCATGGGCTGTTTCGGTTTCTTCGCAGGAAAGCCTGAAAAAGAGCTGGTTGTCAATAAGCCTGACGGGTTTGTTATATTGACTCCGCCAAATGAAGAGTGGGCGGCGTTGATTGAGGAATGTTATCCGTCTGCGAAAAAAGTCGTCAGATACGCTATTAAAAAGAATACGGTGTTTGACGTGGAGAAGTTGCAAAGGGAGATAGACAAGCTTCCGTCTGGATATGAACTTAAGAAGATAGATTCGCTCATGTACAATAAGTGTTTAGAAAACCCCTTAACCGAAGATTTTGTCTCTGCCTTTGAAAGCAAGGAACAGTACCTTAAAATAGGCAGGGGTATGGTTATCTTAAAAGACGGAAACATCGTTTCGGGAGCTTCTTCGTACACCCGCTATAACGAAGGTATCGAAATAGAAGTGGATACGGTTGTAAGCGAACGGAGAAAGCATCTGGCAACGATAGTATGCTCGGCGCTGATTCTGGAATGTTTAAAGGAAGGTCTGTATCCGAGCTGGGACGCTCAGAATATGAATTCTGTTCGTTTGGCAGAAAAGCTCGGTTATGAATTTGACCATGAGTATACAGCTTATGAAGTCGTAACATAGGCAAGGAAAAGAAATTCATAGCTGGTAGATAAATAGAAATTTGTAAAAAGGTTATTTATGAAACGGTTAGTCATATATGTACACGGTAAAGGCGGTAGCGCAGAGGAAGCAAAGCATTATCAACCACTTTTTGCGGATAGCGAGGTTATTGGTTTTGATTATAAATCGCAAAATCCCTGGGAGGCGAAAAGCGAGTTTTCAAGGTTTTACGATTTAAACAGTAGAGGGTATGATTCGGTAATTTTAATCGCAAACAGCATTGGTGCATTTTTCTCTATGAATGCGCTTGCTGAAAAGAAGATTGACAAAGCCCTGTTTATATCGCCTATCGTAAATATGGAAAAACTGATTACGGATATGATGACGTGGGCAAACGTTACGGAATCCGAGCTGAAGAGCAAAGGTGAAATTCCTACTAATTTTGGAGAAACGCTTTCCTGGGAATATCTGTGCTACGTTAGAAACAACCCGATTGAGTGGAGCATACCCACCTGTATTTTATACGGCGAAAGGGATAATCTGACTTCTATAGATACTATGACTCAATTTGCAAATCAAATCGGCGCAACGCTCACCGTAATGAAAAGCGGCGAACACTGGTTCCATACAGACGAGCAGATGGAGTTTCTTGATAATTGGATTAGAAATGTTAAGTTGTGATGATGCGTTAGTATTCAAGGTGGCAGACGTTTAAAACGGGTAATTCATATGAAAAAATTAGTTAGTGAGAATTCTTTTTATAATGACAACAATGAATTGCCGTTTAGCGTTGGCGACTTCTGGGGTTGGGCATACGGTAATATGTTGAATAATACGCAAAGAGGTGCGTTGGCTGAATACTTGGTTCAACGAGCTTTAGAGCTTGATACTTCGGGTACGTTGGTCGATTGGGGCGAATATGACGTCCTGTATAGAAATAAGCGTATAGAGGTTAAAAGTTCTGCATACAT
The DNA here is from genome assembly GCA_051884135.1 of Candidatus Coproplasma sp. Taxonomy (GTDB): domain Bacteria; phylum Bacillota; class Clostridia; order Christensenellales; family Borkfalkiaceae; genus Coproplasma. The sequence continues at coordinate 9,760 of JBJEVC010000028.1, forward strand.
ACAGGCGTGGAATCTTGATAACGATAAGTACTCAGATATTAAATTTTCAATTCGCCCAGCCCACGTCTGGGATGAAAAGACTTATAAGTATGGCGATAAACAGGATAACAACAACGATATCTATATATTTTCTTTTTTTGAAGAAAAGGATAAAAGCAGTGTGGATATTTGCAATTTGTCGAGATGGGGCTTTTACGTCGTTTCTACAGAGGAGATAAAAAGACTGTTTAACGGTCAAAAGACTGTAACTTTGAATAGTTTGACGAAGGTAGCAAAAGCTAAACGTTATGCGTGGTCTGAACTGAAGAGCGTAATTGATAATTTAATCAATGAGCTGGACGGGGAGTAATGCAATAGTAAATTGTCGTTCCAGCTGATAGCAAGTATAATTAAGTTAATAGCTTTATCCAAACACAAACTTACCCCCTCCGCAAGAAAGGCGGAGGGGGTATCTTTTTGACGTAATTTTTAGTTGACAATTGACTTAAATAACAAAACATGATAAAATTTTATCGCGGTAGTCTATATAGTTCACCAAGGTGGACGTTTTCAGGATAAATTCAGACGAATTTTTCTGCAAAAACTATCTTCGGTTCACAATCAGCACTTGAAAATAATATGAATTAATTTATCACTTACGATTAAAACAATCATTATTTATAAATTTCAGTTAAATTTTAAGGCGGATAAAATGAAAAAGGATACGGCATCCAAATTAGAAAAATTAAAGCTTCTGCAAAACGAATTATCAGAACTTGATAAAAAGTTGAACAAGCCCGACGAACTGCAAACCGTAAATTTGTCAGTGCAATTAAAGAATACGATTAAAACGTATTTAAGACAAATAAGCGGAGTGTTGATTAAGGTCGTCAAGCTCAGTCAGAATCTTTTAGTTGTTGAGGACGGCAGGATTGTTTTTAACGGCAAGATTACACGCTTTCCTTTCAATTGCGATAATGCTGCCGACGTGGCGGACAACCAGATTGAGAGAATCAACTATTGTTTGCAGTATATGTCGAAAAACGGCGTTTCTCCCCAATATATTGCGGAAATGGGAAAGTCACTGCATACTCTGTACGGAATTTTTGATGAAGCGGATAAAATGCAGGATGAATTGGTGCGCTTAAAAGAGAGGGAGGCGCGCGCCGAAAAGGCTAAGCTCAGAGCCAGAAAGAGTGAAATTCAGACTGAAATAGAAGCTTTGACAAGCGAGATTAAAACCAGCGTCGAGACGGAGAATAAGGACGGACGTCTGTCCGCCGAGGAATATGCAGAGCGCGAGAAAAGCGGAAAAATTAAATATTCCCGCACCGTGCCCGTCGGATATTCCGGCGCAGCTTCGGATATTGTAAGAACCCCTTTTGCGCTTGAAGCCAGGGAGGGGAAAGGCTCTGCGTTTATCGAGGTTTCGCAATCCTACGGAAGCGACGACGGGTTTTACGACAAAATCGAAAGTATGCTTATTCGCACGGCTTTGGAATTCGGTCAGAACGAAATCCGTTTTGCCGCTATTGAGAATACGAAAATCACTCCCGTTCTTGCTCCCGCATTAGAAATTCATAACAATATTTTCAGGGCGACGGAGGTCGATAAGAAGATCGCTACGGACGCAGATACAACCGACAGACTGCTGAAACGGCTTGTCGATGAACAATCGGCGCGTCTGTCGGCGTTCCGTGCGGCGACTCCGCGCGTGAACAATATAGCAGATTTCAACAAGAACAACCCAGACAAGCGCAAGGAGTATATCCTTTTGCTGATAAACGGTTTCCCCGAGTTGATTAATAGCGGTAACGTAGAAAGCCTTGAATCCATGTTGAAAAACGGCGGCAAGGTCGGCATTTTTGCAATGATTTTCGGTCAGAACGAGAGCATCGGCAATTATGGCGAACGCAGACGGCTTGATTTTGACGAACTTGGAACCAGGTTTATTTCTATTGACGGAAAGGGCGTCGGAATTTACGATAAAAAGCAATTTGAACTCTGCGGGGGCGAATCGTTCACGAAGGAGCAATTCAAAAATATTATTCAGGCGAGAATTGCCAACGAAAGGGCGAAAGCTCAGTCGAATAATACGAACGTAACCGTAAAGGCTTCGTCTGACGCATTCTATCTCAACGAAATAATTGAAAGGGAAGCTAAGGTTCCTTTCTATAAAAAGATAGAAATACCCATCGGTAAATATGAAGACGGCTCCACGTATTACTATACGACGAGTACCGAAAAAATGCCGTATCCCTTTACGCTTATAGTCGGAACGACGGGTACGGGTAAATCCGCAGTCCTGCATACGCTCATGATGAGCGGCGCTATGAAGTATGCTCCCGACGAACTTGAATTCCATTTAATAGATTTTAAATCTTCGGAAAGTTCAACCGAATTCAGCAATTATCAATACGATAAGAAAAACGCAAACAATCTGTATATTCCGCATGTAAAGTATCTGTCTTTACGCGCCCGTGCCGAAAATGCGCTTGACGTTGTAAAGTATATTGACGAATTGTGCAACGAGCGGGCGGTGAAGGGCAAATTTTATGACTACAATAAGCACGTCGTGGAAGAAGGCGTGGGTGAGAAAATGCCCCAGATTTACGTAATAATCGACGAATACCGAAATATGCTGAACATCGGGGAAGACGATTACGGACTGTCCGCTGATGTAAAGGCGACCCTGGATAAGATTATAAAGCGCGCACGTGCATTCGGCATAGGTTTGATTTTCTGCGGACCCGAACCTGAATTGCCTAGCGGAATAATGGGTCAGATTAACAACAGAATCGCTTATTTCCTTCAAAGGGATAGCAAATTCGATGATATGTTCGATTCCAAATTGACTAATCTGAAATCGCTGTATCCCATGATAAAGGAAGGTAAGAGCGAGGTGCCTAAGAAGGGTTACGCCCTATGCGCTACCAACAGCAGCAGTAAGCCCGAGATGGTGCGCATGGCATTCTGCGGCAAAACCGACATAAAAGATAACGATGCGGAAGCCGTTATGATGCGCAATACGGCTAAAGAAATATGCGATAAATACAGGAAAAATTTCGGCAAAATTTACGGCAACCAGACCGTTATCGGAACGTTGAGTTCCAAAAAGCTGAACGGTGAGGGCGAGTATCGCACGTGGGACGAAGAGTACAAATACAGCGTTTTAGCTTGTAAGGCAGGGTACGATAACGAACACGAATTTGAAACCAGCGGTTCAATCGAGTCGTTAAAGGATAAGTACCCTCTTGCAATCGGCGTTTCCAATTCATCGCCCCGCAAAGCGTATCTCGACTTTGCCTCTCAGGTCAAAACGCAGTACAACTATTTTGCGTTTGCAAACGACGCCGCCCTTTGCCGCATAGAGAGCAACGCCGCCTTTGCGTTTTTGTTTCAATGTGCGCATCTTTCATCATTCAAAAAGAATACCCCGCAGGTTCTGTTCTGTGACGACGAGGATTCAAGGGCGTTCGATACCTGCTTCGGCAAGATAATCGGTAAAAAGCCGTTCCTGAAGGACTATATAGAACACGTTCAGGGCAAAAGAGAAATAATCAAACGTCTTGTGTCTTTAAACAGGGGAATGCGTGTGAACAAGCAACCACTGCTTGTAATAATTCACGAAATAGAGTGGATGGGAAAGGATGACGCCGCTATGTTGGCAACCGTTCCTGCAATCAACGAGGAAACCAGAGACAAAGGGGCTTCGGAATATCAAAAGCAGCTTGAATCTGTAAAAGCGAAGGGCATAACTCCCCCTGCCTTTTTGATGGGCATGAAGGCTATTCCTACCCAAAAAGACACGGAAGCCGCAGCGCAGGAAACTTTGACGTTGAGCGACGCCAAATCGGCGCTTTTAAGTTTGCATAAAGAAGGCAACCGCAATAAAATATTTACAATTACCAGCTCGGTCATCTATGACGAGCTTAACGAGCTGTTGAAAATCGACGGTGATAGAAAGTGTCTCGATTATGCAGTGTACGGTTCTTTCGACGTCCTTACGTCGAAAGATTCCAAAAAGAGCAACAACGCCAACGGTTGTTATCTCTTCCCTGCCAGAATGTCGGTAAGACTGTACGATTATTCGTACGAGGAAGCGAAGGAGTGGTGGGACGCTCTGGAAATTCGGATGAAATAAAAAAATCAAGCCGCAAGGCAAACTCACGCCCGACCAAGGGGCGTTGAATTGAAATAAAGTATTATAAAGGAGATAATCTGTATGGCCAACTGGTCGCCCGATATTATGCTCGCACAAAAGCGGAAAATGGACGCAAGTCTGCAAAAGATGAACGAGTTGAATGAAAAATTGACAATAGCAGTAGGTCATTATTCCGCAACGATGCAGGATAACGTATCCGAGGAAACAAAGGCAATGGTAAAAACCGTCAAAGCAACGCTTGAAAGCATTCGTTCGGAAATCGATACGAAGTTGGCGCTTGTCCAGAATTCTGCAAAGGGTATGGGAAAATTGGAGTCAAGCGCAAAAGCCGAGATTGCTTCAAAGAAGAAGAGATGAATCGATACAGGAGAAATAAACAATGGCGAACGAAATAATTTCAAATACCGAAAATATAGATAAAGTGGTTAAAAATTTTGCCTCCAATCTCGAAGAGTACAACAAGAATATGAATGCCGAGCTGGCAAGTTTAAAAAAGTCGCTTGTCGACCTTGGCCATGGTTGGAGCGGAGAAGGGTACGATAAATTCTTCGGTTCTATGACCGCTAAAATGAAGACCATTGAAACGTCTTTGGAGACCAGCAAAGGACTTAAGGAATATCTTGACGACGTGTCTTCGCAGCTCGCCAAATTTCTGGCTGACCTCAGAGCGGCAGGTGAGTCATGAGTTCTATATCCATTCCCGTTTACAGCGAAGCCTACGGTGGCATAAGCGAAACGATCTCCGAGGTGTATTATAACAGTTTGCCTGAATTCAGAAAAGGCAGTTGGGATGACGAAGTAGGTGGGTCTGTAAACAATAAATTCAGGAAAGAAGCAGACGGTTGTGCAACGGCCGTCAGATTGGCGTGGGACAAGGTTGGCGGGTATGCAAAGTCGTTTAATTGTAAACAGGTCGAATACAAAAGTCGCAGCAGCGAAATTAACAGCTTGAGGATGTAATCTTATGGCGGGGATAGATTGCAGTATAATCGATATCGATAAGTTTATCGGGGATGCGGATAATTACGTCAGCGCTGTTCAGACGGCTTGCCGTGAGATTAATTCCGCCTTTGAAATAATAATTAAAAATGCAGAGCTTGCCGTGCAGGTCGGGGAGAGAAACCTTAGCACAATCGACAGCGATATCTCCACCGCCTCTTACGTCTTAAGCCAGAACAGTGCCAAAATAAGGACGTATTCGGACAGAATCAGCGACTTGCAGTCAAAGTTAAACAATCTTCCCGAGGGGGGAGATCCTTCTTCAATAAACAACGAAATCAGCAACTATAGCAGTGAGATTTCGCGAATACAAAATGCAAATTCCAGGTTGAACGCCATTCTGGGCGGATTAAGGTCCAAGCGCAGCGACATAGAAAGCACCGTTAGTTCGTACAGGAGCAATCTTAGCGGCTTGAAAAGCTATATATCGTCGTTCAATAGCAATATGCGTAGTTGTCAGGAGAACTTGACAGGCATAAAATCGGTTGGCGAAAAAGCCAAGAACGCCGTAGTTATGATAAATAAATATCTTTCTTTCGGCGACGATACGACAGCAAGGGGCAGAATTAAAATTTCTTCCTCTAAATTACTGTTAAACTACGGAAACTCTTTGACGGCAAGAAGGGATGAAATTATAAAATACGGCGAACGGTTAACGCTTTTGATTAATTCGCTGCGTTCAAATATGCAGTCAAACGTAACGGACGAGGCGTCGAAGCTAAGCTGTGAGTCATTAAAAAGCATAGTCGACCAGATTTCGGAATTTAAAAATATGGCGCAATCTTTTTACAGAGCTGCACAGCATCTAAACGATTACGAAAATTTGAAATATTAAGGAGAGATTTGTATGGCTTTTAAGTTTTGTCCGGAATGCGGATTCAAGTTTGATAGAGAGTACAAGTTCTGCCCCGAGTGCGGGTATAGTCTGAACGGCGAACAGCCCAAAGAAAAGGTTAAAAAGACCGAAGCGCTGTTTGATTTCGATGCGGAAAAATTGTCGACGGGAATCAAGGCGTCGGGGGCAAAAAAGCGTGCAAAGGCAAACGACGACCTGTTCGATATGGATGCGTTGGCGGGAATTTCCGAAAAGACCGTAAAATCAACCGCAGCAAAGAAAACCTTAGATTTTGGGGACGGCTTCGACCGCCAGCTTGCGAAAAAGAACTTAATCGATAAAGCCCGTGCGCTGTGTGTGCGTGAAAAATTCAGCGAGGCAATGAAAATTTACGAAGCATACGTCGAACAAAACTACGATGACCTTGAGGGTTATATCGGTTTTTTGAGGGTACACAGCAAAGATTTTTCGACGTACGACGGAGCAGAAATCGAGAAGGATATAAATATCATCAAAAAAATTGCAGGCGGAAAGCCGATAACGGACGATGAGTGTCTAAACTACATAAAGGATAGAGACAAATATTTTGCAAAAATAGAGGCGGATAAAAAAGCGGCGGAGGCTGCTCGGCTTGCAAAGGAAAAGGCGCAGAGAGAGGCGGAAGAGAGAGCCAGACTCGCCCGTGAAAAGGCACAGAGAGAAGCCGAGGAGGCAGCGAGGCGCAAAGCTGAACAAGACCGTTTAAGGGCTGAATTTGAAGCGATCTGGCAAATCAAGGACGGTGTGTTGGAAAGGTATAAGGGCGAGGGCGGCAACGTCGTAATTCCCGACGAGGTTAAAGTCATAGGTGAAAAGGCGTTTGAAAACTGCAATACGCTTACAAGAGTAACCATACCTGACGGCGTAACCGAAATCGGAGAATCTGCATTCTCGGGATGCAGCCAATTGACTAGTTTAGTCATACCCAAAGGCGTTAAGACTATAAAATCCCAGGTGTTTAAGGACTGCGTAGCGCTTGTAGGAGTAACCATACCTGACGGCGTAACCGAAATCGGAGAATCTGCATTCTCGGGATGCGGCCAATTGATTAAATTAGTTATACCCAAAGGTGTTAAAACCATAAAATCCCAGGCGTTTAAGGACTGCGTAGCGCTTAAAAGTATTACTATACCTGACAGCCTGACAACAATCATTAGGACTGCTTTTTCCGGTTGTAAAGGGATGAAACAAGTGCATATTAGCGATTTAACCGCTTGGTGCAAAATTAAATTTGATGCGCTTTATTCAAATCCGCTGTGTTGTGCTCATAATTTATATCTGAACGGAAAACTTATAACCGATTTAGTTCTTCCTGACGGACTCACAAAGATCGGTAATATGGCGTTTGATGGATGTACGTCGCTGAAGAGCGCAGTGATTCCTGACGGCGTAACTGAAATCGGCGTCAGTGCGTTTGAAAATTGCAAAAATCTTTCAAGCGTAAGAATGCCTGAAAGCGTAACGCAAATCTGCACCTATGCATTTCATAATTGCAAATCGCTTAAGAGTATTACTATTCCCGACGGCGTAATAAAAATTGAACTTGGAGCGTTTGAAAATTGCGAATCGCTTGTCGATGTTAAGATTCCTGCGGAAGTTGCGATAATATGTAACGAGGTGTTCAGAGGTTGCAGGTCGCTTTCAAGCGTAAGCATACCCGAAGGCGTGACTGAAATAGGAAGAAATGCCTTTGAAGATTGCGTTTCGCTAAAGGGTCTGACCTTACCGAACGGCGTAAATAAAATCGATAGAGAGGCTTTTATGAACTGTAAATCGATTACGACCGTCGTTATACCCGACAGCGTAACCGAAATAGAAGAAAATGCGTTTTTCGGGTGTGCGTTGCTTGCGGACGTAACAATCTCCGAAAACCTGAAGAATAAATGCGATAACGCTTTTAAAGATACTATTTATCAACGCAGAAAGCAAGAGTTCAAAGCTAAGTGGCAAATCAAAGAAAACACATTGATAAAATATAAAGGCGAAGACAATATAATCGAAATTCCGGACGGGATAAAAATAATAGGAGACAGTGCGTTTAAATTTTGCGATTCTGTCACAAGAGTAATAATACCGAATAGTGTACAGTCAATCAGGAGCAACGCATTCCAGGATTGCTCAAAGCTGAAAAGCGTAACAATTCCGAGCAGCGTTAAGGAGATCGGAGAAGACGCCTTTTCGGAGTGCTTATCTTTACAGGAAGTACATATAAGCGATTTAGCCGTTTGGTGCAAAATTAATTTTGCGAGCGATGCGGCAAATCCCTTACAATACGCAGAGAAGTTATATTTAAACGAAGAACTAATAACCGATTTAGTCATTCCTGACGGAGTAACTTCAATCGGCGATTATGCGTTTTGCGGCGGTAAATCGTTTGACAGGTTAACTATACCCAACAGTGTGAAGTCAATCGGGAAATCGGCATTTTTAGGTTGTGATTACATTGATGAAGTGCATATAAACGACTTGGCGGTATGGTGTAAAATAGCATTTGGCGATAGCTTTGCAAATCCTATATTGCAATCCCAAAATTTATATTTAAACGGGGAAAAAATAACCGATCTGGTTATTCCCGACGGCGTAACTATAATCGGCGATTATGCGTTCCGTAATAATTGCTTGCTCAGAAGCGTTACCATACCCAACAGCGTGGTAAGAATCGGCAGAGAGGCGTTCTTTAATTGTACGTTGCTTACGAGTGTTACTATGCCAAAAAAGCTTAAAGGCATAAGGGGAGATATATTCCCCAAAGAAATTGTAGCGCTGTTCAGCAAATGTAAGTTCATCTATACCTGACGGAGAATAAACTGTAACCGAAAATCGGTGTATATTGACGCAACCATTATGAAGAGGAAAACTATATGAAGTATAAATTTTGTCCCGAATGCGGATATAAGTTTGAAAGGGAGTTTAAATTTTGTCCCGAGTGTGGATTATCGTTAGCCGACGGACAGCCGGAAGCTAAGGAAAACAAACAGGAACCGCTGTTTGATTTTTTGGAAGATACGGCTATATTTGAAGCAGGCTTCGACCGCCAGCTCGAAGAGCTCAGTAAAAAGGAAGTGGCAAATCAGGCGGCAAGCGCAACCGACGGAAAGATAAAAAAGGCATTTTCGCTGTGTCTTAGGGGAATGTTCGATAAGGCGTTGAAGCTGTATGACGAAGTTCTGGACGAGGACGGGCTGAATCTGAATGCGTTGATAGGTATAGTCTGCGCTTCAAGTAAAAATTACGAAAATGAATATCCGGACGTCGAGCGGGATATAAAGGCGGTTATTAAAGTTGCGGGTGGAATAACTGAGATTAAGGACGCAGATTTTAAAAACTACGTCTCTCGGTGCGAGTTGAATAAAAAAAAGGCCGCCGAGCAAGAGGCAGCAAAAAAGCGGGCTGAAGAAGCGGCTAAAAGGAAGGCTGAAGAGACTGCAAGGAAGAAGGCCGCTGAAGAGGAAGCGGCAAGAAAGAAGGCTGCCGAGCGAGAGGCGGCGAAAAAGCGAGCCGAAGAAGAAGCTGCGAGAAAGAAAGCTGAAAGAGAGGAGAAAAAGAGAGCCGAGCAAGAGGCAAAGAAGAGAGCTGCTGAAGAATATCCGACGCTCAATAATTATAATATGGCGACGCTCGATATCGAAGGCACAACCCTAATAAAATATAGCGGAAGAAAGACCAAAGTGCTTGTGCCGGACGGCGTTACCGAAATCAGTGCGTCTGCGTTTAAGGGCAGAAAGATAATCGAGAGCGTAGTAATACCCGACAGCGTGGAAAAAATAGGTGCTTACGCATTTTCCAGATGTTATAGGCTAAGCGAAATATCTTTCGGAACGGGTTTAAAACACATTGTCACAAATGCATTTTACGACTGTAAATCGCTTAAAAGCGCAACGTTTCAAAATCCAAACGGTTGGAACTATTACGAGCCCGGCTCATATTCGCTAGGCGTAAGCGTATCGAGCGATTCGATGGCAGACCCTTCCGAAGCCGCCGCAAATCTTAAAAAATACAGCGGTTGTAATTGGAAACGCAAGGGAATTCAGGGCAAGGGTAAAACTTAATTTAAGTAGAGAGTTTGGCGTTGGACGTAAATTATTTTAATGCAGACAATACGCCCAACCCTTGACAGGCTAATCGGCATATACTAAAGCAAGCAAAAATAACGTTATCGATTTGGCTATAAATTACAATAAACGATTTACTTTACATATTAAGCCCTTCCGAAATTTCGGAAGGGCCCTTTATTTGTGAAAGGGCTAACTCCTGGTGTCGACGTCGGAGAGGTCGAAACATTCGACGGCGAGACGAACGCCGAATTTGAAACCCCTGACGTAGTAGTTTTCGGCAATGAGAGAGTGGCGATAGCTGTACTGCTCTACAAACTCGTCGAACAGCTTGATTTGCTCGGCAGAAAGTGTCGCACGCAGTTTTTCGTACAATTGTGTCTCCCGTGCGTCAATTTTGTCATATTCTGTTGTGGTAGGTACGTCAATCATTTCGTCTGAAAGAGTGCCGTCAAAAAACGCTTTTATGATTTTACTTTCCATAAATAACTCCGTTAATCTATATTCAAAAAAGTACGGCTATCGGAAGCGGTAATTCTCTCATAAAATTTAATATTTTTAGTCTTAATTTTGTA
>JBJEVC010000029.1:0-20095 GCA_051884135.1 Candidatus Coproplasma sp.
TTGGAGTTGCCAGAAAAAATCTTGATTTCGTTGCCGTGGTTAATCATTGGGGTTGCTTCCTCCGATATTATTTTATTTTCACGGGTTGTCTTCCGTTTAAATTCTCTTTAACAAGCCTTAGCGTGCTGAAGCATTTACCTGCCTTCTGCACTCATCTACATATTAATTGTACTTTTTTGTAAACTTATTGTCAAACGACTGTATAATTTTAAAAATTTTCATTTAAAATGTTAATTTGTAACTTTTAAATTGAAAAGTTTAGCCGTTACCGCCTATACGTCGTCGCCTTCTTCTAAAGCTTTAGCCTTCTCCCTTATGCGCATCGACGAGAAGAAGTCGGAGAGTATCTTTCTGCACTCTTCTTCCATCACACCGCCTTCGACTTCCACAGTGTGATTAAGAAGATTTGCACCTGCAATCTGCGCCGTTAAGCTCCTGCCCTTGTCTTCCTTTGCGCCGAAGTACACCTTTTTTATCCTTGAATTGAGCACCGCACCCATACACATAGGGCAAGGCTCTAACGTGACATACAGCTCGCAATCGGGTATGCGCCAGCTCTTCAGCTTTTTACACGCCTTTTCTATCGCTTCTATCTCCGCATGGGCGGTGGCTATCTGCCTTTTAGTCCGGCGGTTATGCCCCCTTGCTATGATTTTACCTTCTAATACGACGACTGCGCCTATAGGCACTTCACCTTCGTCAAACGCCTTTTTTGCGCACTTCAACGCCGCACTCATATATTTGTTTTTCATAAGAACCTTGATTAACTTAAGTTATATTTTACTTAAACCGCTATGCTTGGGGTCGTAGTTGTCGAAAAAGTAGGTGAGCAGACCCAAACACTCACTGATGTCTTTGAGTTTAGTAACCGGGTGGGTTAAGCTGTCGCTTCCGCACTCTATCGTGTATGCAGGGATACCCAGCTTTTTTATGCACCAATCCTTGTACCCACCTGCGCTGCCCTTGAGCATTTTAACGTGGTAGCCCGTATAGGCGGATATGACGTTCGCACCTGCCTTGTCGCCGAAACCTGCATACTCCCAATACACTTCGCCGCCCTTGGTGTGAAAACTTAAGGTGACGAAGGGGGAAATCTGTATAGTAAATCGGGCTAAAGAAGCCGACTCCGGCTCCGACAGCGGATAGTCGCCTATGCAGTTTTCCGCACCCCTGACGACGGTATTGAGTACGCCTGACCCCCAGTCGGCATCGAAATTACAATTTAAATCAACGCCCCTGAAGTTTGCCTTCCACAGCGGCTTTTGAGTCTGGGAAATTATCGCCCCGTCGGGATTTAAAAGGGGTATTATCCAACCGCCGCAAGCCACCCTTTGTTTAATGAACTTCAGGGCAAGGCGTGAGCATATCCACTCCCTTGCGTGGGTCGAAAAGACGGCTATGAACTGCTTGCCGTAATCCTTGCCGACGTGAAAGGCGTAAATTTCTCTGCCCTGACAGGAATAGCCTATCACGCACTTTTTGCTCTTGTAAGAGTTATAAGCCATACTAACTTCTTCGTAAATATCCATAGGATATAATACGAATTTTGTCTTTGGAGTATGATTATTTGTGATATTCGCTGCCGCCGTTAATCATAAAGGCTCTGTAGACCTGTTCGAGTAAAATTACTCTCATAAGCTGATGGGGGAAGGTCATATCAGAAAAGGAGAGTTTTAAGTCCGCCTGACATTTAACGCTGTCGTCCAGCCCACAGGAAGAGCCGATGATAAAGGTTATCTCCTTGCCGCTATCGCACAGAGTTTTTACGGTTGAAGCAAGCTGTTCGCTTGAGTATTTTTTACCTTCCACGCACAGAGCAATCTTAAAACCCGTACAGGCCTTTAAAACCAAAGGCGCTTCTTCCTTTAAGGACTTACCTTCGGCAAGCTCCTTTATCTCCAACTTGCAAAACCGTGAAAGACGTTTAACGTACTCTGCAATAGCGTCCCTTAAATAGCTCTCTTTGATCTTTCCTATACAGACGATATTGACCTTAATCATATGAACAGCCCCAATATCCAGGTGAGAGCGGTTACAACTATGCCGGCCGAAGCGAATAAGAAAAAGTTCAATAAGTTTCTCCTTTCGCCCTTAACGAGACCGAATTTAATCTTTCTGTCGAGTATAAGCCACACTATTGCCACGACAAGGCAGAGCGCAGACGTCACCGTTATTGCAATATTGCCCCCGAAAGAGACTATCAGGTTGCCGCTTGCGTCGAGTGCGCCGACAGAATACAGCACTAAAATAAGTGCGTTATTGATAAAGTGAATTAGTACGACGGGGGTTATCGAACGTGAACGGATGGCGAGCAGGGCAAACAGGCAACCGCAGATAAACTGGTAGATCGTCTGCTCCACCGAGCCGTGATAGAGACTGAACAGAAAGCCCACTAAAAATACCGCTCTGACCGAGCCAACCTGCCCTTCTATATTATTGAGAATCACTCCCCTGAACAACAGCTCTTCACAGACGGCAGGCAGTACTGCGATTACTAAAATTGCAGGAAGCAGATTCCAACCCGAAACGTCGGGCAGAGTGCTTGCCTTGGGGGTGTACCCCATAAGCTCGAACAGCTGTATAAGATAGCCGTTTAACGAGTTCAATGAGAACAGCAACCCGTAGATGAGCAATATGCCGATAAGAATATACTTGGGGTGGCACTTTACGGGCGACAGCTTGCGTATGGGTTGATTAAGCCCGAAACGGAAGATTAAAACGGTTGCAACTATTGCAATGGGCGACGTTAAGTAGCTGATGTACTTTGCCGCATCCGTACCCGAAAGATTGCTTGCGCCTATGATTAAAGACACAATTAAGCTGATAAATACGTTTATTACGACCGTCGCCGAAAAGGCGAGACCGCCGCCCTTTGCAGAGAGCGGAAGTTGTCTGTTGTTAATAGGTTGAGTTTTTTCCATCGCTATAATTATACATTAAGGCGACGAGCAAAGTAAACGAAAAGAGTTTACTTTTAGAAAAAAATATATTAAAATTTATGCCATGAGAACTATAGATACCAAACAAATTGCAGACGTCGTCTATTCTCTTGCGCTTAAGGCAGGGGTTAACCTTACCCCCGCTTGCCAAAACGCATTGACTAAAGCTTACGAAACAGAAGACGACGGTGCGGCGAAATTTGCATTAAAGACCTTGATTGACAACTATACTACAGCGGCTGAAAACGAGTTGCCCGTGTGTCAGGATACGGGTATGGCGGTCGTCATACTTGAAATCGGGCAGGAAGTTTTCCTTACGGGGGAACTTTTAGAAGACGCCGTAAACGACGCCGTAAGGCGTGCGTACAAGGACGGTTATTTCCGTAAATCGGTATGCGACCCCATAACGAGAAACAACACGGGAGATAACACTCCTGCGGCGTTACATACCCATATATGCCCCGGCGACAAGGTTAAAATAACCTTTTTACCCAAAGGCTTCGGCAGCGAAAATATGAGTGCTATGTATATGCTTAAACCTTCGCAAGGGGTTAACGGAATAATAGACGCAATCGTAGAGACGGTCAGAAAAGCAGGTTCCCGTCCCTGCCCCCCTGTCTATATAGGCGTGGGCATTGGCGGCAGCTTCGATACCTGCGCATACCTTGCGAAAAAGGCGCTGACAAGGGACGTAGGCACCCACAACCAAAGGGAAGATATTGCCGAAATCGAAAGGGTTGCTTTAGAAAGAGTTAACGCTTTAGGGATTGGATGTCAGGGCTTTCACGGAAAGACTACCGCTTTGGGAGTCAGCTGCGAGTGGGCTTACACACACATTGCAGGTCTGCCCGTTGCAGTCAATATTCAGTGTCATTGTATTCGTTGCGAGAAGGCTCAATTATGAAAAAACTTACCTTACCTTTAACTAAAGAGCAGATAAAAGATTTACACGCAGGCGACAGCGTAACCATCTCCGGTTACATATACACCGCAAGGGATTGTGCGCATAAGCGGCTGTGCGAAATGATTGCAAAGGGCGAAGAGCTTCCCTTTGAAATTAAGGACGCAATCATCTACTACGCAGGCCCCTGCCCTGCCAAGCCCGGCTATGCAAGCGGAAGCTGCGGACCCACCACTTCCGCAAGAATGGACGCCTACGCCCCCACCCTTTTGGACATCGGGCTAGACGGCATGATAGGCAAGGGCGAAATGAGCGAAGAAGTAACAGCCGCCCTTGAAAGGAACTGTTGCGTATACTTTGCCGCAATCGGCGGTGCGGGTGCGCTGTATTCCAAAGCTATCAGCTCAAGCGAGCTTATCGCCTTCCCCGAACTGCTCTCCGAAGCTATAAGAAAGCTTGAAGTTGTCGATTTCCCCGCAGTGGTCGCAACCGACTGCTACGGTAAAACCATCTATTAAACCGTAAAAAAGCCGTTATTATGACAATATTGTCATATTTAAATGTCAATTTTTACAAAATAATAAAAATTTTTCGATAAATTTTGTATTTTGTATGGTAATTCGGCAATAACCTATGTTATAATAAAAACACCAAAGAAAAAATAAAGGAGGAATAATTATGCAGATAGTTGACTGGATTGCGCTCGGCATCGTTTTACTTGCCGCAATTATCGGCTTACTGCTTGGGTTCGGAAAAGCACTTAAGATTTTCACCAGCGGAATAGTCGGCGTAATAATTTCCATAGTTGTTACTTATTTCCTTATCGGCGTTGTCGGAAGCTGGGGCTTTGTAAATAATTGGTTAAGCATGTTGAACGACGCCCTTGTTAACACCGAAAACTTCTTCTGTATCTTCCTTAAGGACATCGGCATATCTTCCATAATACTTGCAATAGTGTTATTCGCTATTGTTCAACTTACAAGGATACTTATCGTCAATATCATTAAGGGTTTATCCGAATCCGACAATACTGCTATAAGGGTTATTGACAAGATATTGGGTGTAGTTTTATCGCTTGCATTCTTTATTATGATTGCACTCGTCGTATTCCAGATATTTTACCTTGTCGGCGGAAACACCGCAGAAACCTTCCAAGAATACTTAAAGGGTGCATTCAGATTAGACTGGGTATACGAACATAACCCCCTTCAAGGAATAGCCGATTTGTGGGTTCCAAGAACTTAAGGATATATTAAACTGAATAATAATCTATGCGGCAGGCAATTTTAAGGGCTTTGCCGCATATATTTTTATATGGAATTTTCTTTCTGTAAGCTTAAAAAGTTGGACGTTATATCCGTTACCGACGGAAAAAACCTTGGTAAGTTTTGCGACGTTACCTTTACCCTGCCCGACGGAAAAATCAAAGGCTTTACCGCAACGGGGTGTAAGGGAATCAGGTTTACAAAATCGGACGTCTTTATTCCCCTGTCCGATATTGTCAAGGTTGGCGAAGACGCAATTTTAGTCAAAACGGGGGAAAAGAACAAAAAGGGCAAGGACGATAAACACGATTGTCCGCCCGACCCGTGCAGACGGTGCCCGCCGCCCGACCCGTGCGAGCATTTTAATCCCTGCAACCCCTGCGACAGCCGCAGGAGCTTTGACGATTACGAATAATTTTTAAGGCGTAGCGAAGAACTTCTTCGCTACGCCTTATTTTTGATTGACTGTGATTAAATATGATTATAATTTTTTAATCATTGATCACTTAAGAGTCTGGGATTGCCACGGTGCGCCATAAATGGCTCACACTCGCAATGACGGTTTGTATTGCTGTAGTCGCACTATTGTTTGATTGGTGTTTAGTTCGTTAAACGTTTGAGAAGTTAAGATACTTCGCTGTAGTCGCACTACCCCATATCCGAGCGGATACGCTTTAAGGCGGCTTTTTCCAAGCGTGAGACCTGTGCTTGAGATATACCCACCCTTTGGGAAATTTCGGTCTGCGTTTTACCTTCGAAATAGCGCAGGAAAAGCACGTTCTTCTCCCTGTCGTTAAGGTGAGATAGCGCTTCGTACAACGCCGCCTTCTCCGTCCAGGTTTCATCGTTATTCTTCGGGTCGGAGAGCTGATCCATCAAAAGTAGGGTGTCGCCCTGCTTGTCGTACACGGGGTCGTACAGTGAGACGGGGTCGGAGATGGCGTCTAAAGCATACGCCACTTCGGAGACGGCTACGTTCATCTCCTTTGCAATCTTATCGTACGTTACGTCTTCATCGCTTTCTTCAAGCCTTTCCCTGACCTTTAAGACCTTATAGGCAGTATCACGAATGGATCGTGATACCCTTAAAGAATTTCCGTCACGGATAAACCTTTTTATTTCACCTAATATCATCGGGACTGCGTAGGTGGAGAACTTAACGCCGACGGACACGTCGAAGTTGTCTATCGCCTTGATTAACCCAACGCAACCCACCTGAAACACGTCGTCTGCATTTGCTTTTTTCGACCAGAAGCGTTTGACAAGCGACAGCACAAGCCGCATATTGCCGACAATGAATCTCTCCCTTGCCTGCTCGTCACCCGCCTTAAGCTTTAACATCAGCTCTTCTTGTTCCTTTTGGGTGAGCTTTGGCAGACCTGCCGTCTCTACTCCGCAAATAACAACTTTATCGTACATACTTTATTTACCTCCATATGTACGAAAAAAGCTGACGTCAAATTATACTATATCTGCTTTGAAATGTCCTTCTTTAATTTGGCTATAATCTTTTTTTCCAGCCTTGATATGTAACTTTGAGAGATACCTAACGTATCGGCTACGTCCTTTTGGGTCATCTCTTCACCGCCGTCCAACCCAAAGCGCATACGCATAATCTTCTGTTCCCTTGCGCTTAAATTGTTGAGCGATTTTTTGAGCAGCTCTCTCTCCACTCCGCCTTCTACCCTTGAATAGACGGCGTCGGCATCGGTACCCATCACGTCGGACAAAAGAAGTTCGTTACCTTCCCAATCGGTATTTAACGGCTCGTCAAAGGACACTTCCTGTTTGGAGCGTGAGATTCGCCTTAAATACATTAAAATTTCATTTTCGATGCAACGGGAAGCATAGGTGGCAAGCTTGATATTTTTGTCTGTTTTAAAGGAGTCGATTGCCTTTATAAGCCCGATAGTGCCTACAGACACGACGTCGTCGCCGTCTACGCCTGCACCTTCGAACTTCTTGGCAATGTAAACCACAAGGCGCAAGTTGTGCTCCACGAGCTGTGCCTTTGCCTCTTCGTCACCCTGTTCCATAAGCTCTAATTGCTGTTTTTCCTCCTCCGACGTTAACGGCAGGGGCAACGCCTCTGTTCCGCATATGTAGTCCAACGTGTTCAGCCCTAAAATCGAGCGGAGAAAGTTTTTAATTTTTTCGAACATTTAATTAACCTCCGATAGGTCGGGATGCAGTACGATTTTATTTATGTGTTTGGGCGACACCCCTATTAAAACGCTGTCTATTTCCTTAACGGCTGTGCCGTTGTCAATCTCTATTTTATCGGCGGTAAACACGGCGAGTTTACTCTCCCCTGCAACAGTATGTATGGGCGCAAACGTTTTTATGCTTGTAATATCGCATATCTGCAGCGCAACGTGCTTTGGCGCAACGCATACGGGCGCTCCGTCTAAATAGACCTTGTTACCGCTGTCGTAAAACCCCTTGCTCGTAACGCTCTTACCGTTTAAACTGATTTTGCATTTCACTTCAATAACCTTTACGTTTGCTCTCTTTGCCGCAAGTTTTTTAATAATTATCAACAGGCAGACCACTAAAAAAAGGGGTATGCCTACGGGGACTGAAGATAGGATATAACCGCCGCCGTCTGCATAGCTTATGCCCGTTAAGCTGAACACCGCAATGAGTGCGCCGCCGCTTAAAAAGGTTACGCAGGTGAACGCAAAGGCAAATTTTACAAAGCCTAAAAAGCTTTGATACCTGCCTGCAATGGCGGAAACCACTAAACCTGATACTATCTTTACTACAACCGCCAAAACTCCGTTTAGATTGATGAGCGGAAAGCAAACCGCAAAGACGGCACCGATTACCGAAGCGAGAGCGATACGCCTGTATTTAGCAGTATTTTTAACCGCCGCCTTTGCACAGGTAAGCAGCGCAAAGTCCATACAAAAATTTTCTATTAAGGCAAACTCTATATAGACTTCCATTGCTTAAGCATTATATATTTTGAGCCGAGTCAAAAAAGCACACTTTATGTCGAATTAAGGGTTTTTATGCAAAAGGGCAAGACAGGCTGTACAATCGGACAAAAGTGCAAAGCTGTAAGAATTTAGCACTTCTCCCCCCTTGATTTTTTATAGGAGTGGTGTTATAATAAAAAGCGGCAAGTAAACTTGCCTAAAAGAATAAAGAATAAATAATAAATAATAAATAATAGATATGGTTATATTTTATTACCGTTTTTATTCTTTATCTCCCTTTACAACTTAATAGTAAATCAGTCTGCTGTGTGCGTGATATGAATGATGCTTAATCCACTAATAATATTAAAGGGAGCGGTTGTTTGCAGGAATAGGCAAGGTCTGAAAGCTTTATTCGGAAAGTCCGATTTTCTCTGCTCCGCCGCACCCACCTGCGAGATGCGGGTTAATACTTTTTCATACACGGCATAAGCGGATTTTTTATTTTTGGATTTTATTTAGTTGCTTTTTAGGCTATATTGCCGTAAAATTATTGGGTAGAGAAAAATATTTAAAGAGGTTATAATATATGGAAGGAATGACGGGTAATATCAACACCTACACCACCCCCTACTCCGAGTTTTCTAAACACGTCGGCGAAGTGGTAACAATTAAAGGCGCAGTGCATAACATAAGGGATATGTCCGACTTTGCATTCATAATCATCAGGACTGCAAGGGAGACGGTTCAGTGCGTTTATTCACCTGAATTCTCCGACTATCGTATGGACGAAAAGCTTGTTGAGCAGTGTTCGGTTAAGGTTACGGGTAAAGTAGTTAAAAGCGAAACCCGTGACGGAAGCGAGAGATACGAGTTGCAAATTCACAACATTGAAATTCTCTCCACCCCCGCAGCCATTCCCCCCGTCGTAATCTCAAAAAAGC
The DNA here is from genome assembly GCA_051884135.1 of Candidatus Coproplasma sp. Taxonomy (GTDB): domain Bacteria; phylum Bacillota; class Clostridia; order Christensenellales; family Borkfalkiaceae; genus Coproplasma. Next base: position 8,971 of record JBJEVC010000029.1, read on the forward strand.
AGATTAACGCAGACTTGAGCGTTAACCTTGACTTTCGCCCCATAACCTTGCGCAACCCCAAGGAAAGGGCAATCTTTAAAATTCAGGAAGGTATTCAAAGGGGCTTCAGAGAGTTCCTGACGATGCAGGGCTTTACCGAAGTTCACACCCCCAAGATTAACTTTGCAGGCGCAGAAGGCGGCACGAACGTGTTTAAGCTTGACTACTTCGGCAAGCAGGTATACCTTGCGCAGAGCCCCCAGCTCTATAAACAGGCGTTGGTACCCGTTTACGAGAGAGTGTTTGAAATTGCACCCGTTTTCAGGGCTGAACACCACGACACTTCCCGTCACCTCAACGAGTACATTTCAATGGACTTCGAAATGGGCTTTATAGACAGCTTTACCGACATAATGAATATGGAGACGGGCGTACTTAAGTACATTATGGAGCTGCTTAAGAAGGAATACGCAAATGAGATCGATATCTTAAAATGTGAAATTCCCGAAATTACAACTATCCCCTGCATTCGCTTTAAGGACGCAAAGGAATTATGCGTAAAGAAACTTAAAAACATTACCGATATGAAGGACTTCGAACCCGAAGAAGAAGCCTTCCTTGGCAAGTGGGCAAAACAGCAGTACAACTCCGACTTCTTATTCGTTACCCACTATCTCTCCAAAAAGCGCCCCTTCTACACCATGGACGACCCCGAAGACCCCGAAGTTACGCTCTCTTTCGACCTTTTGTTCAGGGGCATAGAGATAACCAGCGGCGGTCAGCGTGTACACGACTACAACATGCAGGTTGAGAAGATGAAAAGATTAGGTATGAACCCCGAGGAGTTTGAAACCTACCTTATGCTCCACAAGTACGGCGCACCCCCTCACGGCGGTTTAGGTCTGGGACTTGAAAGGCTTACGATGCACTTGCTTGGCTTCAAGAACGTACGTAACGCCGCTATGTTCCCCAGAGATATAAATAGGGTTACGCCTTAACACTAATATAAACAAAAACAGTGCCGTCCGCAATGATTGCGGACGGCACCTTTGTTTTTAAAGAATAAATAATAAAGAATAAAGAATAAAGAATAAATGCGGTGGGATTATTGGAAACAGTCCACACATACCCGATGAGATTGCCACACCGCCAAAGGCGGTTACTTCCGCTACGCTACGTGCCATTGCAAGCAATGGGCGCAATGACGGGGATAATTATCTTATAAAATTGGTCTTTACTTTATCAATTATTACGGGTTTTTCAAGGTCGGTACCCTTTGCGCTGTCAAGCAGTTTTAACAGCCAGACCATATTAGAAGCGATTGCTCTCATAATGGTTATGCCCTCTTCATCTTGTGCAGTCTGGGCGGCGTTTGCACCGAATGTCATATTCCAGTAGGTTGAAGGAACCTGAATCATCGAGTTAATCTGTATGTACTTATTGAGTACGTCGAACGAAGCGGTCGTGCCTGCCCTACGGGCTACCACCACGCTTGCCGCAGGCTTGAACTTCATATACTTACCGTAAGCGTAGAAGAGCCTGTCTAACGTAGCAACCATCGCACCAGACGGGGAAGCGTAATGAACGGGTGCGGCGAAGATATAGCCGTCGGCTTGCTTAACTTTTTCGCCGATTGCGTTTACAGGGTCGTCGTCAAACACGCATTTGCCCGTCTTTTGACAGCTTGCACAGCCCATACAGCTGTGAACTGCGGCAGTGCCTATACATACAACTTCGCTGTCCACGCCCTGCGCCTTCAATTCCTTTACTATCGTATCCAATGCGGCACTCGTCGTTCCGTCCTTGTGAGTGCTGCCGTTAATCAACAAAACTTTCATAGTTATAACTCCTTAATCTTTGCCTCGATGAGGGGCATATACTTAAGCTCGTATCCCAAAGCGTTGGGGTGGGTACAGTCTCCCCTGCCCCAGCCGTAGCTGTCGAACGTGAATAAATCTCTATGGCTTTCCAAGAAGGTGTTCATACCGCTTTGAGAATAGATATCGACGTATGCAATACCCCACTTTCTACATAGTTCTATCGCCCTTTCGCCGTACAGCTTTTGCAGTTTATCGTCCCTTCTGCCCATATTGTGGGGGCGGAAGAAGAGAATTTTTGCCTTGGGGAAGGACGTCATAAAGGTGTAGAGAATGGTTTCAAAGCAGTAGCTGAAGGTGTCCTGCTTGGTTACTTTATTGATGTCGAAGCCGGAGTAGCCTTCGCTTATTTCACCCAAAGGCACGTCGGGCCCTGTTGCTCCTTCCGAGATATTGCAGTCGTTGGTGAAGCCGTTAAACACGATATAGTCGGGGGTTATTCCGTCGTCTATCGCCTTTTTAACCTGCTCAATGACCCAATTTTTACCCTGTTTAAAGCCTACCCTTGCACCGCCTACGGTGTACTTTTTAAGCTGAAAGCCTAAATCTTTCTGTAGGTATTCGCCGACGCCGAACTCGTTGTTGCCCGAACCGTTGGCTATACTGTCGCCAAATACAGCGAGAAGTTTATCTGAATAATCCATTTTATGCCTTTCTATAAAGAAATCTATGGCAGTTTTCACACTCTACTATGTTACCGCCCGACGTTTTATCCTTGTCTGCAATCGAAAGCTCAATTCCGCATTGGGAGCATCTGTCGTTTCTTATCTCGCAGATAATGGGGAAGATTCGCTCCGAGCGTTTAACCTGATATTTGCGTAATACTTCGGGGTCAATCGAAGAAGCAATAGACGCAAGCTCTGCCGATACTTCATCCATAGCGACCTGCTTGGTCTTTTTAAACGCCTTGTATGCGGCGTCGATTTCGGGAATCTGTTTCTGCGTTTGAATGACCTTTTTCTTTAACGCCTGATACTCTTCCGTCGTCTCCTTTGCGGCGGCGATGAGAGCGTTGATTTCAGCTTTTAACGACTTTAACGTCTCTGCAATCTTTGCCGCATTGCGCTGATAGAAAGAAATGTCTGCACCGCCTTCTACGAGCTCGTCAAGATGTTCAAAGTCCTTTAACGTCTCTGCAATTTCGTTATAGTTTTGTTCAAGCGTTTCCAAGCGAATTAAAAGACTGTTGCTCTTTGCGTCAAGCTGGTCTAATTTTTCAGAAGCCTTTTTCATAAAGCTCTGCGTCTGCATAAATTTCTTGCGCTCGTCCGAAGCCGAAACTTCCTGTTCAAGCTTTAAAAGCTGGGAATCCTTTTCCTGATAGAGCAGAAGCTGTGAAATTTGTGACATTGTTATTCCTCCCGTTATGCAAACCTCTCGTCAAAGAAAAATGACGAAGGCAGATTAATATTTTCTTTTATATTCTCGTATATGCGCATAAAGCCGTAGCTCTCCGCACAGTAGTGTGTAAGATGCAATACGCCGACGCCCCTTTCAACGAGCTCGCATATTTCGTGGTGCTTTAAATCGGACGAGACGAAGAGATTACAGTTATTCTTGATTGTAAAATTCATATTCGTATCGTCGTACCCTGCACCGCAAAAGGAGCCGACTTTGCTTACTATAAGTTTTTCATCGCCAAAGTAGACCGCCCTGTGCGTTCTGAACTCGGCGTTGACCTTCTTTAAAAATTCGTCTATGGGCGTGGGCTTGACTTCGTAAACCCTGCCGTAGCCGCCGCACGATACGGGGGCGCAGACCTTACAGTCCTTTCCGCCTAAACCCTGCATTAAATGATAGTCGATACCTTCAGGTGCGGCGTCGAAATTCAAGTGCATAGAGATGACCGAAACGCCGTTTTTTATGCACTTTTCTATTGCCCTTGCCTTGGGGGTTTTAGTTATATCGATTCGGCTTATTCCGCCGTAGATTGCGGGGTGATGGGTGACTATCAGGTTATACCCTTTCTCTATCGCCTTATCTACGGTTTCTTCGGATAGATCAAGCGAAAAGAGCGCACCTGAAACCTTGTTTGCGCAGTTGATAATAATACCGCTGTTGTCGTACATCTTGTACTTTGCGCAGAACTCGTCCGAAAGCGAAACGGGGGCGATGCGCTCTTCTAAAATATGTAAAACTTCTTCAACCGTCATTTAAGTTTAGCCGCCTTTTTTATAAAATTAATCTTTCCGTCGAGTGCGCCGCCTCGATTATACGCAGAAAGCTTTTCTATCTCTTCTTGCGCAAACTCTTTAAACAGGGGATTTTTTAAGCTGTCCCTGCCGAAAGCAAGCTCTTCTTCGCTGTAACTTTCCGTACCGCCCGAGCGTTCACCTTTGATGATAAAGTAATAATTATTATCAAAAAAGATATCGTCTGCCGTGATTTTACTGCCGTTTGCTATTAAATACATTCGGAGCTCTTTGGCATTTTTCATCGGCTGGAAGATAAACCTTTCAGGTATAAACCCTTCCGTCAATATCTTTATTATCTCCATACCGCCCATACCGGCGATTAAAACTTGCTCGCAATCGCTTGGAATTTTTTTCAACCCGTCGCAACAGACAGATTTGCACCTACCCTGCCCGATATAGCCCGAAAGCAAGCTCTCCGCTTTAGCGAGCGATTTTGCCGACACGTCTGCAATTATTGCACTTTGACACTTACCGCTCTTTAAAGCGTGCAGTGTGCAGTAGCCGTGATCGCAACCGATATCGGCAAAGGTTGACGAGCTGTCTATATAGGAGCAGATTTTCTCTATCCTGCCCATCAGGTATCGAGAAAGTCCTTCAAATGCTTGGAACGTGAAGGGTGACGGAGCTTTCTTAAAGCCTTTGCCTCAATCTGCCTGATACGCTCACGAGTGACGTTAAACTCCTTACCTACTTCTTCAAGCGTTCTGGGTCTGCCGTCGTCCACGCCGTAGCGAAGGCGCAAAACCTTCTCTTCTCTGGGGGTTAAAGTGCTTAACACGCCGATGAGCGTTTCCTTGAGCATTGTGGTTGAAACGCTGTCCGAAGGGGTGACAGACCTTTCGTCTTCGATAAAGTCGCCAAGGTGCGAGTCTTCTTCTTCGCCGATAGGCGTTTCCAAAGATACGGGGTCTTGAGCAATTTTCTGAATTTCCCTTACTCTCTCTTCGGATACGTTCATCTCCGCTGCAATTTCCGCAGGGGTGGGTTCACGCCCTAAAGTCTGCAATAAAACCCTTGAAACACGGGTCAATTTATTGATTGTTTCGACCATATGCACGGGGATACGAATGGTTCTCGCCTGATCTGCAATAGCCCTTGTAATCGCCTGCCTTATCCACCAGGTAGCGTAAGTTGAGAATTTGAAGCCCTTTTCGTAGTCGAACTTCTCAACCGCCTTCATAAGACCTATATTGCCTTCCTGAATCAAGTCCAAAAAGAGCATACCCCTGCCGACGTAGCGCTTTGCAATGGAGACAACCAACCTTAAGTTGGCTTCGGATAGCTTCTTTTTAGCTTCTTCATCACCTTCTTGAATACGCTTTGCAAGTTCGATTTCGTCGTCTGCGGAGAGCAGGGGAACCTCGCCTATATCCTTTAAATACATTTTAACGGGGTCGTCCAGGCTGATGTCGGAGAGAGCCTGTTCGTACAGCTCCTTATCCCTTTCGGCTTCGTCGATTATCTGAATACCCACTTCTGCTATCGACTTGTAGACGTAGTCGACCTGTGCAGGAGTCGTGTCGTACTTTTCCAACACGTCGCACAATGCGTTGGTGGTTATCGCACCCTTAAAGGAGTGTGCGTCGATAATCTGTTTTAAAATTTCGTTAAGTTTCTGATCGGATATACTCATTTTTCACCTACTCTTGATTTTCTCTTTTTGTTTTATTAGTTCGTTTATCTTTTGGGCAACCTTTGCCCTTTCAATCAAATCTTCGATTTCGCTAAGGCTCTTTGTAAGGGTGGCTATCTCATTGTCGATTGCATTAATTTTAAGCTTTAAAATGCAGTCGTTAAAGTACTTTTCACCCACTTCGCCGCCCAATCCGCTTCCGTCGGCATAGTCCAAAATTCTCGAAAGTTCTTCATATTCGGGGCTGTCCGCATCGAAGAAGTCGAACAGCTCGCTTAAGCGTACGGGTTCTTCCATCATCTGTTTGCTGCGAATGTACTTTGCAATGATAATATGGACGTCGCTTGCAAAATTTATGGAAGATATATCTACGTCTTTAGCATAATCTTCACCAAACAGAAAGCCTGCGATTATAAACCTTGAAGCCCTTTGTATGACGTCTGCCGTGTCTTTCTTTTGCGTAGGGGCGGGTTGCTCTTTCTTTGTCGGCTTTTCGGGGCGTTTTGCGTTTAAATCCCTTTTCAGCGCTTCAAGCGATACGCCCGTTTGCGCACGGAGCTGTTTTAAAAGCTCTTCCTTCTCCGTCTCCGAGTCAGCCGTTTTAACCACTTCCAACGCTTCGGCAATGCAGGAACGCTTGTCCACCGTGTCAGACACGTCGTACTTTTTCATAACTATCTTTAGCTTATAGTCAATCAGCGGCATTGCGCTATCTAAACACTTTTGATAGCCTTCCGTACCCTGCTGCTTAATTACGTCATCGGGGTCAAGCCCTTCGGGAAGGGGAACAACCCTTACGTTTAACCCTTCGTCTTTTAATATATCCATACCCTTAAGGTTGGCGTTTTGCCCGGCAGAGTCGCCGTCGTAGCTTATAAATACGGTATCTACATACCTTTTTAACAGCCTTGCCTGCTCCTGCGTGAGCGAAGTACCCATGCTCGCAACAACGTTTTTAAACCCTGCGCTGTATAAGGAGATTACGTCCATATACCCTTCCACCATTATTATCGCTTTAACGGTGGTAGTGCGCTTGAGCTTTTTAACCAGATTTATATTATATAGGTTGTTGCGCTTATTGAATACAAGCGTATCTTTAGTGTTGACGTATTTGGCAAAATTCGTCTTATTTAACGCCCTGCCGCCAAAGGCTATTACTTCGCCGTAGGAGTTAATGATGGGGAAGACAAGCCTTCCGCCCTGCGCATCGGTCAATCTCCCGTTGGCTTCGTTAACCACTCCGCTCTCTAACATCTGTTGCTTTGTGTAGCCCTTTGAAAACAGAAATCTGGGCAAATCGTCGAAGTTAAGGCTGGCGCCTAAACCGAAGGTACGCACCATGTTGGCAGGTATCTGCCTTTTTAAAATATAGTTGACGTGGGGTTCCGCCTTGCCGGAAGATAGATTGTTCAAATAAAAGTGTGCGCAATCGTTTAAGATTTTAAGTATGGTATCCTTTTTCTTTTTAAGCTCTGCCGCCCTGCCGTCGTCTTCCGACATTTCAGGCAGTGGGATTTGCGCCCTTTCGGCAAGGAGTTTGACCGCACCCATAAACTCAAGCGACTCCATCTCGCTAACCAAGCGTATTACGTCGCCCGAGACACCGCAGCCGAAGCAATGGTAGAATTGACCGGCTTCGTTAATTGAAAAGGAAGGAGTTTTTTCATGGTGAAAAGGACAGCAAGCCCAAAAGCTCCCACCCTTCTTTTCTAATGAAAAGTAGCTTTCCGCAATCTCTACGATATTTACTTTTTCCTTTAAAGTTCTTATGAACTCCTTGTCAATTCCGCTCATTTATCAATATCGGTTAATTCTGTTCGTCCGTAAAATTCCAACCTTTAGGCACGAATATGCGGTTAAAGGTGTACACCGCATACCTGTCCGTCATTGAAGAGAGATAATCGCAGATTACCTGCTCCTTTGCATACTTATCCATTAATTTAATATAGGTTTCGGGAAGTGCCGAAGGATTCTTTTCAAAGTAGGAGTAGAGTGCGGACAACATTCTCTCCGCCTTCTCCTCTTCCTTTTGCGCATACTCGGTTAAGTATACGTTTTTAAACATAAACTCTCTCAACCTTTCGCTTGCCGACTCCACTTCTTCGCCTAAAGCAACAAAAGGCTTGCCCACACTCGTTTGGTATGCAGATGAAATTGCCGTATTAATTCTCTCTCTCGAAGTGGGACCTAACACTTCGATTATGTCCTTGGGAATGTCGTCTGCCTTTAATATACCTGCACGAATTGCATCGTTTAAGTCGTGATTTATGTAGGCAACTCTGTCGGCTATGTTAACGCACATACCCTCAAGCGTTGACGGTGTTAACCCCTTTTTATGGTTTAATATGCCGTCTTTAACTTCGTAAGTTAAATTTAACCCCTTGCCGTCCTTTTCCAAGACGTCCACAACCCTTACCGACTGCTCGTTATGCTTAAAGCCCGTGGGGGAGAGCTTGGCGAGAATTCTCTCGCCGCTGTGACCAAAGGGGGTGTGACCCAAATCGTGCCCGTAGGCGATAGCTTCGGCTAAATCTTCGTTAAGGCTCAACGCCCTTGCAAGGGAACGTGCAATTTGAGACACGTCCAAAGTGTGGGTTAAGCGTGTCACGTAGTGGTCGCCTTCAGGCGAGAAAAAAACTTGAGTCTTATTCTTAAGTCGGATAAAAGCTTTGCTGTATACTATTCTGTCACGGTCACGCTGATATTCCGTGCGCATTTCACACGGAGTTTCAGGGGTTGCCCTACCCTTGGTGTTTGCAGATTTTGCTGCAAAGGGGGAAAGGTATTCATCTTCTAAATCGTAACGCTTTTGAATTATGCAATCGAATTTATCCATTTTCACTTAATATATACGAAAAAATTTTCCGATTTCCTTTATTTTTGGCAAATTTTTTTGATTTTTTTGTGAAATAACCGTTTTACCTTAAAAAAGACAATCTTTTTTATTTGGCAAAGCCGCCGCCCACGGAGAGTATTTCACCCGTGATATAGCTGTTTTGAGCAAGGAACAGACAGGCTTTAGCCACGTCTTCACCCGTACCCATTCTCCCGAGCGGGATTTCTGAAATCAACTCTTCCGTCTCCATTTCAGAAAGGTGGGAATTCATCTCGGTATCGATAACCCCCGGCGAAACGCTGTTAACCCTGACGTACGAAGGGGCAAGCTCTTTGGCAAGCGCCTTTGTAAAGGCTATTACCGCACCCTTTGAAGCGGAATACGCCACTTCGCAACTTGCGCCGACTTCACCCCAGATTGATGAAATGTTGATTATACAGCCGCCACCCGAACATATCATATTGTCCACGACTTCCCTGCTGCAAAGGTACACGCCCTTGACGTTTACGGCAAAAATCTGCTCGAAGTCGTATAAAGAAGTTTCCTGAATGACCCTTATCTTTGAGATGCCTGCGTTGTTTATCAGCACGTCCACCTTGCCGTAGATGCGGAATATCTCCTTAAACATCTCCTTAACCTGGCTTTCGTCAGACACGTCGGCACGCATCAAAACGGGACAATAGCCCTGTTGATTGAACTCCGCCTGTGTGTTAAGAGCTGTCTCTTCATCGTGGCAGTAGTTTAAAATTACTTCGTATCCGTTTTGCAGAAATTCCTGTGCGATAGCCTTGCCTATGCCCTTGGTTCCGCCCGTTACAAGCACAGTCTTCATACAATTTCAGTCCTTATTTTTTTTGCAATCTCTTCAGGCGTAAAGCCGTCGGTGTCAATGATTATATCGGCGACACCTTCGTAAATTGAAGAGCGTTTAGCCAAAATGCTGTTGACTCTCTCTTCCAAATCGCCCTGCAAAAGGGGACGGGTGCTATCGCCTTTAAGTCTTTTAATTATGGTCTCCGCTTTGGTGCGAAGATAGAAGATTTTACCCGTTTGTTTTAAGGCTTCGACGTTTTGACTCCTTAAAACGCAGCCGCCGCCTAACGATATTACGGCATCGTTATAAGATGAAGCAACTTCCCTTGTAACCGAAGTTTCGATATCTCGGAAAGCTTCTTCACCTTGACTTGCAAATATTGAGTTAATATCACCGTAGCGCTCCACTATTACCGCATCGGTATCTACCGACTTCACGCCGTACGCCTTTGAATATGCCCCTGCCACAGCAGTTTTGCCGCAGCCCATCATTCCACACAGTACTACGTTCACAGTTTGAAGCTCTCCGCCGCTAATACATAGCTGTTCTTGCCGAAGCCTAATATCTCGCCCTTGCACACGGGGGTCAATACGGAGTTGCGCCTGAACTCCTCCCTTGCGTGTACGTTGGACATATGCACTTCGACTACGGGTATTTTAATTGACGCTATTGCGTCACGGATAGCATAGCTGTAATGGGTGAACGCACCTGCGTTTAAAATGATTGCATCTGCCTTTGCGCTTTGAATTGCAGAGCAGATTTCACCTTCTATATTACTCTGCAAGAACTCACATTCGTCGCCAGATAATTTTTCTGCAATATATTTATTTATCTCTTCCAACGTCTCGGTGCCGTAAACGCCCTTCTCTCTTATTCCCGTCATATTGAGATTTACGCCATTGATGAATAAAAATTTCATAGTTTTCTTCCCCTGTATTAATAAATTTTTGCGTACTCTTCGTACAGCTTTGCCGCAACTTTAGCGTCGGGCGTTAAGCCGAAGTAGTAGCAGTCGGAATAATATGCCTGATAAAAGAGCATTGAAGCGCCGTTCAAGGTCTTTTTGCCTAAACTGTCCGCTAATCTTAAAAACTCGCTTTGGGCGGGAACGTAGATTAAATCTACCGCCGTGTCGCAAAGCTTTAAAACGTCTTCACCTACGGGGGAGATACCCTCCGTCTTGTGCATACCGACGCCCGTTGCGTTAATAATTACGTCCACCTTGTGGGGCGTAACTTCGTCTAAAACGGTGATATTGCCGAATTCGTCAGCCACGTTTACTGCGTTTTGAGTAAACCTGTCGTAAATCTCGACTTCAGCTCCGCCATCCAAAAGCTTTTTTGCCACGCTTCTGCCTGCGCCGCCCGCACCAAGCAGCAGTACCTTTTTGCCGTTCACTTCGATACCTGCGGCGTTTAACATCTGCATAAAGCCGAGCCCGTCGGTGTTGTAACCCGTTAAGGTTTTGGCAACCACCGTATTGACTGCGCCGAAAGCTTTTGCGTCGCCTACGATTTCTTTAAGATGGGGTATTACCGTGAGCTTATACGGTATCGTAAAATTCATACCGTCGTACTCTTTTAATAAACTCTCTATTCTTTCTTCAAACTGCTCTTCGGGAATAGAGACCTTGTCGTATGAAATTTTCACACCTAATTTTTCTGCAATGAAAAGGTGTATCTGGGGGCTTGCCGATTTGGATACGTCCTTGCCCACGACTGCAAGCTTAATCATTTTTTCTCCTGATACAATGTATTTGACTAAGAAAGTAAGAACTTTCATTGTTCCGTT
>JBJEVC010000030.1:0-66248 GCA_051884135.1 Candidatus Coproplasma sp.
GATGGTGTTCAGCGGACTTGTTGCGGTAATCGCAGGCAAGGGCAAGCACAATATAGCGGTTGATGACCAATGGCTCAATACGGCAAGGTTTTTAGACCTGCCCGTCAGCTTCTGGATAGGCATAGTGTGCATAATAGTCGTATGGTTCGTTTTAAACAAAACGCACTTCGGCAGAAACGTACTCGCCGTCGGCGGCAATAAGGAGTGCGCACGCCTTGCCGGCGTAAAGGTCGATTTGGTTACAATGCTCTGTTATGCAATTTGCGGTGCGTTCTTTGCGCTGGCAGGCTGTGTGGTTATGTCAGTGCAGGGCTATGCGGACACAACTACTGCAAACGGCTACGAGTTCACCTGCCTTACAGCGGCAATTATCGGCGGCATCTCAATGATGGGCGGTAAGGGCAACGTTATGGGTATGGTAGTCGGCATATTCATTATGCAGATTATCGGCAACGGTATGCAGATGGCGCTCATTGATTCCGATGCGCAGAATATCGTTAAGGGCGTAATCCTGCTTGCGGCGGTTGCGTTCGATATCTTCAAAAACAGACCTCACGCAAAGGTACGCATAAAGAAGGATATGCAACCTCCGCAGTCCCTTCCTTCTTCCGGCGCAGCGCCCGAGAATGAAGCGGCAGCGGCAAAATAATAATCAAGGAGAATGTTATATGGATTTTGATAAAAAAGATTTACCCCCTTTGGGCGCACCCGATTTTGATATGCCCCCTTTGGGCAAACCCCCTTTCGGCGATAAACCTCCTATGGGTGCGCCCGGCTTTAAATTCAGCGGCGGTAAACCGCCTGTGGACGCTATGCCTCCCCTTGTGGACGTCAGCTTTGTAAAACGCAGTTTTCTCGACGTTAAGTACGGCGAAGAGTCGCCTGCGCAGACAATGGATATATTCCTTCCCGACGAGGGCGACGGACCGTTCCCCCTTCTTATACATATTCACGGAGGCGGCTTTGCAGTAGGCGATAAGCGAGACGGACACGTTAAAAAACTGCTCGACGCAATAAAAACGGGCTATGCCTTCGCCTCTATAAATTACAGATTGAGCGACGAGGCAATCTTCCCTGCGGCGGTTCTCGATTGCAGAAACGCAGTGCGCTTTTTAAAGGAAAATGCAGAAAAGTACCGCATTATTCCCGAACGAATAGCGACTATAGGCGGCAGCGCAGGCGGAAATTTATCGGCAATGCTGGCAATGAATATCCCCGACGGCAAGTTTTTAGGCGAGGAGGGCAAGAGCTATTCTCACGATTGCCGTATAAAGGCTGCGATAGACTGGTTCGGCCCCACCGACTTCTCAAAGATGGACGAACAGGCGCTTGCAAACGGAGTATCCTTCACCGACCACGGCGAAAGTTATTCCGCAGAGTCCAACTATATGGGCAAGCCGCTTGGTCAGGTAGATAAAGATTTTATCGCAAAGGCTAACCCCATCAGCTATATCTCCGATAATATGTGCCCTCTGCTCATAGAGCACGGTACGGTGGATAAACTCGTACCCTATGCTCAATCGGTAATTTTATACGAAGCGATTGAAAACAAGCTCGGAAAGGGCAGGGCGAGCTTCCGTGCGCTGGATGGAGCCGATCACGAGGATAAGATGTTCGAATCGGACGAGAATATGCAAATCGTCTGGGCATTTGTAAAGGAAAACCTTTAAGAGGCTAAAATGGAAGATTTTGACTTTGTAATACCTCTCATAGACGAAAAACTCACCGCTGCTGTCAATAGAAAATTATTAGACGTATCTTACTGTGATATTTCTCCGTCGCAGAAGATGGACATCTATTTTCCCAACGGGCAGTCGGAAAAGCCTTACCCCGTAATCGTCTATTTTCACGGCGGTGCGTTTATGAAGGGAACCCGAAAGGACGACGCATTGGAGCCTATGCTCCGTGCAACCCAAAGGGGCTATGTAGTGGTCAGCGTCGACTACCGTTTAAGCGGCGAGGCTCGCTTCCCCGCTATGGTATACGACGGAAAGACGGCAATAAGGTTTTTAAGAGCTCATGCGCAGGAGTACGGAATAGACCCCGATAAAATTGCGGTATGGGGACCTTCTTCAGGTGGCTGGCTTGCGTCGTTTATAGCGGTAACGGCATTCAATCCTGCATTCGAGAATAGGGGTATGGGCTACGCCGAATACTCTTCCGAAGTCAATGCGGTAATAGATTGGTGCGGCCCCGTAGCAAACTTTCTTAAAATGGACGATGAGTTAAGGGCAAGCGGCGCAGGGCTGCCCGACCACAACGAGGAAATCTCACCTGAATCAAGGTTTTTAGGTACACAGATTACCCAAGTGCCTGAACTGTGTCGCCTCTCGGCGGTAACTACCTACGTAAACCGTCACGTTCCGCCATTTTGCATATTCCACGGTGAGATAGACCAGGTCGTCCCCGTTCAGCAGTCGATAGAGCTTGCCGAAACGATAAGAAAAGTTGCAGGCGACGACAGGGTTGAACTGCACGTTGAAAAGGGCAAACTGCACCACGGACACCCGTGGTATCACGAAAAGTGGGTCAGCGATACCTGCATAGACTTTTTAGACAGGGTATTTTCGGAGGATCATATGAAAGAACACGGACGTCACGGTATGTATGGACACGGTCATCACGGTATGCACTGTCATCACGGACATCCGCACGTATGCGGCGAAGGTGAAGAAAGAATAACCGACGAAAACACCTGCGACGGATGCGGTAAAGGTTGTTCGCTATCAGATCCGCATTGTGAAATCGGACAGCAAAAGGCAAAGGTACAAGAAAAGAGATGATTAATTTAAAGGCAACCCCGTTTTATCTCACCGACGAACAGGAAAAGTGGGTGTATGAACAACTCAATAATCTGACGACGGAGCAAAAGGCAGGTCAGCTGTTCTGCCTGCTCGGAACGATATACGACACAAAAGAGCTTAAACAGCTCGTCGAAGATTACTGCATAGGCGGCGTATTGTTCCGCCCCGAACCCACCGAGGTTATCAAGGAAAAGTATGCGCAAATTGACAGCGGAGCCGTACCTTTGTTGAGAGCCGCTAATCTGGAAGAAGGCGGGGTGGGCGGCGTTTCGGACGGAACCTGGTTCGGCTCGCAGATGCAAGTTGCCGCAACGGACGATTTAAACTGCTGTAAGGATTTTGCAAAGGTGTGCGCAGAAGAAGGCGGAGCTGTAGGAGTAAACTGGACTTTCTCTCCCGTGTGTGATATCGACTACAACTTCCGCAACCCCATAACCAACGTGCGCACGTTCGGCAGCGACCCCGACAGGGTGGAAAGGTTTGCGCTCGAATACGTTAAAACCATTCAAGGAGAAGGCGTTGCCGCCTGTGCAAAACACTTCCCTGGGGACGGTTACGATTTCCGTGACCAGCATTTGCATCCTACTATCAACGGACTATCCGCAGACGAGTGGCACGCAACCTATGGCAGGATATACCGCACGTTGATAGATAACGGACTGTTGAGCATAATGGTCGGGCATATCAAACAGCCTGCAGTGGAGATGAGCATAGACAAATCTCTTACCTATAAGGACTGTATGCCTGCTTCCCTTTCAAAGGCGTTGCTCACGGGCGTTCTGCGTGAAAAGTACGGCTTCAACGGCGTAATAACGACCGACGCAACCATTATGGGCGGCTATACAATGGCGATGGAGAGACGAAGGGCTATCCCCTACACCATAGCCGCAGGTTGCGATATGATAGTATTCTCCACCGACTTTTATGAAGATTATTCCTTTATGCTCGAAGGCATTAAGTCGGGCATAGTCACGGAGCAAAGACTAAACGATGCGGTAACAAGGATACTCGCTCTCAAAGCAAAGGTATGCCGAGTAGATACACCTGAAAAGGTTGAAAACAAGGCGGAAAAGGTCAGAACTTGCGCTGACAAGGCGGTTACGCTGGTTAAAAATATCGGCGATATCCTGCCTGTAACGCCCGACCGTTATAAGAGTATACGGCTTATTACTCTCGGCAGTGACGATCTCGAAGGGGAAAGCCTGACTCAAACTGCCAGGACTATCCTTGAACGAGAGAGGTTTTCCGTCGAGATATACAGCCGTGAGAAGGACGATATGCACGGTGTAAAGGAGCTTTCAGCGGACCGTCTGACCCTATATCTTGCAAACGAGCCCACGGAGAGCAACCGTGTTACCGTTCGCCTTTCGTGGAATCCCAAACACGCAATGGATATACCCCGATATATCCATGAAGAGCCGAGCGTATTTCTTTCGCTATACAACCCCTATCACCTGCAGGATATCCCTGCGGTAAAGGTGTTCGTCAATGCATATACGCCCACCAAAGTTAATTTGTGTGCGGCTCTTTCAAAAATTTTCGGCAGGAGCGAATTTAAGGGGGTAAGCCCCGTAGACGCTTTCTGCGGATTAGAAGATACAAAGTATTAAACCGTACTGTAAAGGTACGTTAATAAAAAAGCAATCAGGAGGAAAAAATGAAAAAATTATTTAAAGCGGTTATCGCCTCTGTTTCGGCGATAGCAATGTCGGTAGGCTGTCTTTCGTTTGCCGCTTGTAGTAACGACGGCGGCAAGACGGATGGTGTTGACGGTACTTATACCTATTCTGCCGTGACCGCCCTCGGCACGGACGAGTTCACTCTCATTCTGACGGAAGGCACAAACGCACAGATGAACATAAAGTTCATGAACGGTATGGTAAACGACGCATATTTCGGCACTTATACTGCGGAAGGGTGCGAGGTTTCCATTAAGGCACTTACAAGCGAAACGGCGCAATCTCCCCACCCCGGACTCTGGGGAGATCTCATTCATACCGATACGGGCGACTGTGAAGTTACTCTCAATCTCACCGACCACACGTTTACCTTCAAGCCTACAGGCGAAGAGGGCGGCATTCCCGGCGATATAAGCGGCGACGAAGAAGCCTGGACGGGCGGAACGACTTACGAAGCGGTAAGTTACGTTACGGACGGCACTGAAAGCCAGACTATGAACGTATACGTTCCCACGACCAACGAAGAGACTATGCCCCTGCTCGTAACCATTCACGGTGGAGCGTTCAAGATGGGCAGCGCAGAGATGATGAGCGACGTCTACGGCTATTTCCGTGAAAAAGGTTTCGTATGCGCAAGCCTTAACTACACCCTCGGAGAAGGCACTTACCCTCAAGGCGTAATCGACTGCAAGACGGCGGTTCAGTATCTTATCGATAACGCTTCCACTTACAAAATCGACTCGTCCAGAATAGTTGTTATGGGCGAGAGCGCAGGCTCTACAATAGCTTCGCTCGTTGCTCTTTCGGGTGCGGCTGACTTCAAGGCGGAAGGTGCGGAAGATTACACTTTCAGCGTTAATACTTATATAGATTTCTACGGTCCCGTTTCCAACGGGGATTCGGAAATAGGCGAAAACGTTGACGGCGGAGTGAGCGCTTGGCTTGGTGATAATTCTGCGGTAGACCTTTCAACCTACTTCACGGGTATGTTCTCCTGCAAGAATATCTGGATTCAACACGGCAACGCAGACACAAGCGTTAATATGGCTCACGCAGAACTCTTAAAGACGGCAATCGAAGAATACAACGCAGAGCAGACCATTCCCGTAGCGCAAATCAATCTTCATTATTCCATTCTCGAAGGCGCAGGACATATGGACGAGGCGTTCTATACTGAAGAAAACCTCGGCAATTTGTACGACTGGCTGTGCGACGTTTACGGCATAGTAACCGCCGAACTCACCGCAACGTACAGCTATTCGGTAACAAGCACCAACCCGTTTACGGGCGAGGAAGTAACCGACGTGTTTGCGCTCAACCTTTACAGTGACGGAAGCTGTACGATAGGCATACCCGACGGTTCGGATATGGTTAAAGGTCCTTTTAAGGGCGTTTACACTATCTCGGAAGATACGATTTCTGTAACCGATTTAAGCGGCGTTCCCGATATCGGCTATACGTTCGTGGTTGACAGTGCGTTTACCGCAACGTTAAATAATACCGAAAAAGCGTTTACACCCGTTACTGCGGAATAAAAGCAATCTGCGGCGGCGGTTTAACCGCCGCCGCATAATTTTTACAGCGAGGTATATATGGTTGTCCCTTACGGTATAATCGCCGACGTTGCGGCGGTAGCACTGGGCGGCGTGCTGGGCGGACTTTTAAAAAAGGTTATGCCCAAGCGAATAATCGAAAGCCTGTTTATTGTAACGGCTTTCTGCGCATTCGGAATAGGAATAGTTTCTACGATAAAGCTCTCGTCTTTGACGGTGGTTATGGTCTCGGTAATTTTAGGTTGCGTCATAGGCGAGCTGTGCCGCATTGAGACGGGAATACAAAAGCTAATAGGTTTTACGGTTAACAAACTCAACGGCAAACAGCTTGCCCTTTTAGATACTCTCGGCGAAGAGGAGAGACAAAAGGCGCAGGAGGATATGAGACTTAAAGTAGAGCTTTTAAGCCTTTCAATGGCGATAATCTGCTTTTCGGGAACGGGCTTTTTCGGAGCGTTGAGCGAAGGGCTGGACGGCGACCACAGCATATTGCTTGCAAAGTCGGTTTTAGACTTTTTCACCGTACTCGTAATCGCCGCACAAATTGGCTATTTCGTCTCGGTTTTTGCCGCACCACAGGCGGTGATATTCTTAATCTGCTTCTTCATTGCAAGCCTGATATCACCTATACTAACGTCCGAAGCCGTAGCAAACTTCAAGTCGGTCGGCGGCGTTTTAACGCTCGTCATCGGCTACAATATGCTTGCAAGTCAGACGGGATTAAAAAAGGTCAGGGTTCTTAACTTAATTCCTGCGTTTATCCTCGTTCTGTTCTTCTCGTGGCTCGTAACGCTGTTGCCCTTTGCAATCTGATATTATGTTGAAGATAGATTTTTCCGTAAAACCTCTCGGTTTCGGCGTGTCGGAAATAACCGCACCTATGGGGGAAAAGATTTACCTTATCGAAGGAAATCTCCGTGCTTTAGTCATAGATACGGGTATGGGGATAGGTTCGCTGCTTGGCGTTATCCGTTCATTCTGTCAGCTCCCGCTTGTTGTAGTGAATACGCACGGTCATCCCGACCACACAGGCGGCAATGCGGAATTTAAAAAGGTTTATCTCCATACCGCCGATTTCGCACTCTACTATATGACGGCGGTTAAGAGATACCGTATAGCCGATATAAGGAAGATTTTCGGGGACGAGGGAAAAATTTTTGAAGATAATTTAATCGAATCGTCTACAAACGTCGTGCCGTTACTTGAGAGCGAAGAATTCGATTTGGGCGGAAGGAGAATTACCGCACACAGATTAGAGGGGCATACGAAGGGCAGCGTCGCTTTGCACGACAGCCTGACAAACTGGCTGTTCACAGGAGATGCGGTAAGTTTAAAGGACACTTGGCTCTTTCTTGATTGCAGCACTTCGCTTGCGCATTACAGAAATTCTTTGCTCGGTTTTATCTTGAAAAATATACCCGTAACCAAAATTCTTTCCGGGCATGAGCCTAACGTGGCGACACCCGAACTTCTCAATATAAAACTCGAATGTTTAAATAAAATCATATTCGGTGAGCTTAAGGGCGAGGAAGTTACTACTTTTGCAGGTAGCGGCAGACGGGTGGAATACAAGGGAACGAGCATTATTTATAACCCGAAGAGGATTAGAGATGATAAAATTCAATAACGTTATTTTTGATTTGGACGGAGTAATCTGTTCTACCGATAAGTTTCACTATCTCGCCTGGAAGAGAGCAGTTGAGCCGCTCGGCGTGGAATTCAACGAGAGTGTAAACAACAGGCTCCGTGGCGTCAGCCGTATGGATAGCCTTAACATAATTTTAAAAAAATACGACGGGCAAATATCCCAAACGGAAAAGGTGAAACTCTGCGAATACAAAAATAATCTGTATCGTGAAATGCTGTCTACGCTGTCTATGAAGGATTTGTCGAAGGACGTTTTAGACACTTTAGTCGGCTTAAAGGGATGCGGTAAAAAAATCGCTATAGGTTCGTCGAGCAAGAACACAAAGCTCATCTTGGAAAAGCTGGGCATTATCGAGCTCTTCGACGCAATAGCGGACGGGAACGATATTTTAAAGTCCAAGCCCGACCCCGAGGTGTTTTTAAAGGCGGCTGAAATGTTGGGGGAGAAGTCCTGCGACTGCGCTGTTGTAGAGGACGCCGAAAGCGGAATACAGGCTGCGGTAGCAGGCGGTTTTTATGCAATCGCCATCTCCGACGCACGCAAATCTCCCCTTGCGGATATGAAAATAAATAAGCTGTCCGATTTGCTGAAGTAATTGTCAGCAGGCTGATTAAGCAGACGAGTGTTTAAGATTAAATTTAAAACAGTATAAAATGCGAATGCTTTAAAGTATAAAACGAACCCGTTTCAATTTGAATACGGGTTCGTTTTTTTATTTATCTGGCGTTGATATTTCTTTCTCTGATCCTTCCGAATTCTTCTCGTCTTTGATAAATTGGGCGTTCTGTTCGGGATATGCCGAGAGCATTGGCTCTACGTCTTCGCCCTTCTTGCGCCGGAAGTAGTTTTTACTTATCTTAACCACAAGTCCGCTCATAATTACGAGCCCGATAAGGTTTGGCAGAGCCATTAAGCCGTTGAACGTGTCGGAGATTGCCCAAGCGAGCTCGCCGTCGATAATCGCCGCAACAACTACTAAAAGCAGGTAGATGATTTTGAAGACGAGTATGGATATCTTTTTGCCCTTTTCGCCGGTTTTGCGGAAGAGATATTCAACCGCCTTTTCGCCGTAGTACGACCAGGCGATAATCGTCGTTAAGCCGAACAGGGGGATAATAACCGAATATGCGATTGTTCCGAAGGTTCCGAACTGTTTATTGAACGCAAGCATTGAAACCTGCGTGTCTATGTTGCTCCCCGAGTAAAGCACTTCCATATCGTTTCCGAACGAAACCAGAATAAACAGAGCCGTCAGAGTACATATGATAAACGTATCGAAGAACACTTCAAAAATTCCCCAGAAACCCTGTTTCATCGGCTCCCTTGCTTCAGATGCGCTGTGTGCGATAACCGACGAGCCCAAGCCGGCTTCGTTGGAGAATATCCCTCGTGCAAGTCCCTTTTGAATTATCTGCGCAAAGGCGAAGCCCACGCCGCCGCCTACAGCCGCTTGAAAGGAGAAGATATTTTTAAATATAAGCGCAAACGCACTGCCTACCAAAGTGATATTTGCAAAGATTATGATGAGCGCCATAATTATAAACAGCAGGGACATAAAAGGTACTAATATCGAGCATACCTTACCGATACGCTTAACGCCGCCGATTATTATAATTGCAAGCACTACGGCGAGCAGTACGCCTATGGCAAGGCTTAAAAGCTGTGCGTCGGCTTGGGGTAAAGCACTCGTAATAGTTCCTGCGATTTTATTGGTCTGCGTGCCGCCCATGCCTATTGCGGCAAGCGCACAGAACAGTGCCGCCATAAATCCCAAAACTTTGCCTATCGTTCCCAGGACTTTGCGCCCATTGTCGGTCTTTGCCTGCAGGGGCAGACCTTCGCTTAAGTAGTACATTGCACCGCCTGCGAATTCACCTTTGGGGGATTTCTTTCTGAAGTACATACCGAGCACGTTTTCGGAGAAGTTGGTTACCATTCCGAAGAAAGCGGAAATCCACATCCAGAACACCGCACCGGGACCGCCCGTCATTATAGCGGAAGTGACGCCTATAATGTTTCCCGTTCCCACCGTACCCGAAATGGCGGTGGCAAACGCTTCAAAGGGGGAGATGGAGCTTTCATTTTTATTCTTTTTCTTCTTGCCTATGCTCTTAAACGTAGAGCCGACCGACTGCTTCATCGACGTCCCGAACTTTCTGACCTGCAAAAATTTTGTGCGAATGGTTAAAAGTATGCCCGTACCGAGAATTAATATAACCATCGGCCAACCCCATACTATGCCGTTGATAAACGAGTTGACGGTCTCGATTACTTCTAAAACCTTATCCATAAAACCCCTCCGTAGCAAGCGGTATTTTCGTAAAAGAAAAAACGGAATGTAATAACACTCCGTTTAAACAATTACCACTTAAAATATTTATTGCGTATGCGGCTCTGTCCTTTTGCCTGAGAGATTAGCGGAAATATCCGCCTTGCCCCTTCGGCACTCAATTTAATGAGATTCTCCGGAGTGCTATCCGATTACAGTCGGTCTGTAAATGGCGCAAACCTTCTGCAATCTTCCAATAGCGTGCTAAAATTGTATGGATATGATAACACTCTTAAACGGATTTGTCAAACAATAAGGCATAATATGAAATTCTCTCTGCAAACGAAGCAAACGGGTTTTTTGATTTATTGCGTAAAACTTCGTACCAACGGTTGAAATCAACGTTTTTAATTCGCAAATGAAAAAAATTAAACCTTTTATCATCATTTTTGTTGATATTCAAGCTTGCCTATAGTATAATTTAAACAAAAAAATCAGGCGTTGGACGTATGAAAAAGGTCGATTCAGGAGAATTTTATAACTCTAAACAATATAATAGTTTTTCCGAGTTTAAGAATTTTGCTGCCGAAGACTATTCTTCTTTCGAAATCCCTAAATCGCCTAAAGAAACTAATACTTATGACGAGTCGTACAATAACGAAGGCGTGAATTCGACTAAAAATCACGAGTCGGAGTCCCTTGACGCCAACGATATTAAGAAGAAGTACGATGAGATGAATCAGGCGGACGGCTCGGAGGGGGGAGATACTTCCGCTTCGTCTACGCCCACGTCTTCAAGCGCAAACGCTTCGCAGACGGCTTCGAACTCGTCCCAGGCGGCGAATTCGTCCCAGGCGGCAGGAAGCGTTTCAGGCAGTTCTGCTGCGGCGACGGGCGGCGCTACCGTGGGCGCAACGGCTGTTGCGGCAGTCGTCATAGTAACCGCTGTAATGACGGGCGGTTTCATATCCGATTTTACCAGCCATATAGGCAACTCAACGGGTATGGATTACATTGCAATCACCGTCGATATGGATAATCTCTTGTCGCAGGCGGATAAGAGCTACGGTTTAACCGCAAGTAATTTTTCAATCGAGTTAGACGAAGGTAATTCCACACGCAAGCTTTCGCTCGTCAGCGGCAAGCACAGCTATTTGATAACGGGATTACAGCCGAATAAGACCTATACATATAATTTAATCTGCAATAATCCCCCTATGGGCAGTAATTCGAACTGCTTTTCGCAGTCCTTCACAACGTTGGACGTCGGCGAACCCATTGGCGTCTACGACGAGCTGAACAACTATATTACCTATGACGAAGCCACTCAAACGGCAACGGTAAACTACAGCGTCTATGTTTCCGACTGCGAAAACAAATACGACGGCTACACCTTCTATATCTGCAGCGGCGAGCAGACCAACCTTTCGGAGATGAAGCAAGTGGTGTATTATAGCGATACTCCCGACGAAAATAATTTCTTTAAGGGTGCGGTTGAAGGAGTGACGAACGACGAGCTGTATCTCTACGTCGTGGGCGAAAGGACGACGACAGGCGGTACGGAGACGGCTGAACTGTTTTCCCTTGAGCTTACGTTAGACTTCCCCGAAGAGTGGCGGACGGCAAACAACCCCGCCTTTGAAGTCGACGAAAGCGGTGAAACTATAACCGAACAACCCGACAGTATTAACGTAAGCGGCAAGTTGAATAAGCTCAACGAGAACTTCACCTATTTCGCATACGTTACGCAGTACGGCAAGGAAGGCACTGCGCTCGTCGAGGAGCAGGAAGTTGCCTTTGAATACGACCCTGCAACGATGAGCTATACTCTCGAAAGTATGGCATACTTCGGAGTTTACAAGTATAAATACGTAATCTATACGTTTGACGAAAGCGAAAACGAGATAGTCGTATACGAGAGCGGTGAAAAGCAGTTTACCGAAAATCAGGGCTTTAACGCAACCTATAACAAGGTTGAGCCTAAAGACGCAACCATTGAGTACGGCTCTGAAAAGATAACGATAACGGTTGACCCTGCGTTTACTTCGGATTATAGCAACTACTCTTATAAATTAGTCGTAACCAACGGCGAAGGCACCGTATACGGCGAGTATGACGGTACGGGCGTTGCAACTTTTGAGATAGCCGATTTTGAAGGACTTGGCGAGATTAACTTCACCTATTACGATTTGGGTGAATTTACAGACGGACAGCAGCTGTTTGACGAATATACTACCGAAAGCCTTGTCGTCTTTGAAGTGAGCAGCGTCGTGGCAGACGTGTCGGGCTATTCAAGCGAAACGATGTCTGTAGCGTTGAACTTCGACTATGCGTTGCCCGAAGGTTACAAGGTTAAGATAACCGACCCCGACAATTCGATAGATTTAACCTTTGATTTGACTAACGAATATTCGATAGGCGATTTGGTAATGGATACCGAGTATAATTTAACCGTTCAGCTGTTAGACGCAAACGGCAACGTCTGGGGTGCACCCAAGTCGATAAATATCTCTAAGTCGGCGGCGGAAGCGGAGTACTCAAGCATTACGTTCTATATGTCATCGCCCAACCCCGGCGATGCGGTTGTAACCTATAACGACGACGGAACTATTAATATTTACCGTCAGATAATACCCGACGCTTACGGCAGAGATACAATCTCCGACGACGAAAGGGTATACTATGACGCCCATTTATATGCCGGTTATTATGATGCGGAATATAACTTCATCGAAACGCAATCTTATGAAGTAATCGGTAGGGGCAAGTATGCGGTAATCGAAGATATTGTTAAAGAGAATTACTTTTTTACCTACTATAAGATGTTTGACTTTAACGGCGTAAGCTACGTTATGTACGGGGAAATGCCGTCGGGTTCGGTTGAAACGGTTTACGACTGCGGGGCGGCAGCTGCTGTTGTTTCAGACGGGCAGACTACTATTTCAGTCAACTTGTCTGCGTACGGCAAGATAGCAAATAGGATTTTAGTTAACGGCGTTGAATACGAGTACGATTACTATTCGGACGAAAGCCAGACCGACCTGACACTCACTATAGGCAGCGAGATAGACGTAAGCGAAGTGACAATCTTCTTCACCAAGCAGGGTGGTAATTACGATACGTACAGCGCAAGCGGTGAAATAACAATGAAAGGAAGCAAATACGGCGAATACGTCATAGTATTAACGCCGGTTGAAGCTTAACGGAGGATAAAAATGGCAAAGAAATCAGTGGACAAAAAGACGGTTAAAAAGGCATTAAAGATTGCAAGTATTGCAATATGCGCTGCCTTAATTCTCTTCTTTATAGTAGGGGTTATTATTGAAGCGGCTGCACCCGAACTCCCCTTTTCCCTGTGGGTAAAGGAGAATATGTGGGACGTCTCTTCCCTGCCCGAAGCTTGGAATACGCATAAGAAAACGGTTATCAACTGCGTTATTTTGATTGCCGTAATCTTTGCGGTAAGCACGCTTTTGCGCCTTGTGTTTAAAAAGGTAATGCAAAAGAGCAATAAGGCAAAGACGGTTATAACCCTTTTAGACGGGCTTATCAAATACGGCTCTGCACTTGCACTCATCTTCCTTATTTTGCAGGCGTGCGGAGTTAACACCGTTGCCATATGGGAATCGGTAGGCATCATCACGTTAATCATAGGCCTCGGCGCACAGTCGCTCATCGCCGATATTATCGCAGGCGTATTCATCATCTTCGAAAACGAATACAGCGTTGGTGAAATAGTATCCATAGACGACTTCAGAGGCACCGTCTCCGAGATAGGTATAAGGGCCACTAAAATTTTAGATATGGCAGGCAACATTAAGATTATCAACAACTCTGATATTAAGAACGTTGTAAATCTTTCAAGGGAGCTTTCTTTAGCCATAGTCGACTGCGAATTCCCCTACAACGTGCCTTTGGAATACGTTGAAAAGTTGCTTAAAGACAATTTGGAAGATTTCAAGGCTAAAATCCCCGCCATCGTCGAAGGTCCTTTCTATAAAGGCGTTTCGGGTTACGGCTCCAGCAACGTTGCAGTTAAGCTTATGGCAAAGTGCCACGAAGAAGACAGGTATCAGGTGCAGAGAGATTTGTTAAGGGAATACCGCCAGTTGTTCGTTGCCAACGGTATCGATTTAAGTTATGACCAAGTCGTTATCAATCAGCCTTCGAAGAGCGAAATTAAAGTGACTAAAAAGATTAAAAAGGAAGCCGAAGAGTTCGTAGAAGAACAGAAGCTTGCTTCGGACGGTTTAGAAGAGCAGCAAAACGGATAGTCAGCCGTGTAAGCCTTTATAACAGTAAAGGTAAACAGGTTAATTAAAAGGAGAGAATATGACGCAAGATAAGGTTAACGTTGCATTTAACAACTTTGCTAAAGACATACCTTTAGATTATCATAATGCCTTCAGGGCAGGGCTGAAGAATATGGACGACAATTATATGCCCGGGTTGATGTCTTGCCCCATTAAGATTAAAGGGCTTGAATTATTCTTTTCCATATTCTTTGGCGGATTGGGAGTTGACAGGTTCTATCTCGGGGACGTGGGTCTCGGCATAGGTAAATTAGCCGTCAACGCCGCTTCAATTTTCTGTAGGTTGAGCCCTTGGTTGGGGCTTAAAATAGTTGCGCTTGTTTTGTCGCTTGTGAGTTTTGCTTGGTATATTGCCGATATATTTGTCTGCTATAAAAGGGTGAAGGAGCTCAATTACAAAAAGTTAGGCGCATATGTCGATGAGCACAGAGTGCGCATAGTACCCCCTACGCCGACGATAAGGGAAGCAATCCGCAAAGTTACGAACGAACAACCCGTTCAGGACGAACCTGACGAATCCGATGAATCGGACGTGCCTGACCAAATAAGTGTACATCAGTTTGAAGACAGTCTTAACGAGCAGGAGCTTCAAGAGCAGGTTAAGCCGCAGGTACAACCGATTAAAGACGAGCAACCGCAAATTGATACAATCTATCACTGTAAAACTTGCGGGCAGGCAATTCGTATAAGGCAAAAGGCGGCAAAGTACCGCTGCCCGAAGTGCCGTACCGTTTTCGGTTTTAACGATATCGCAAGCAATTAAACAGTACTTAAAGCAATACCCGTCAGCCGAGCTGGCGGGTGTTTTTATGCGGCGTTTATTCCGACGAAACTTTTTTCGAAAGTTGTGAAAGATTTTTAAACGTCGCTAAATTTCTTTCAGGTATTGACGGAAATATAAAACGGTGTTATAATTACCGTGTTATTGCATGACGGTATAGGCGGCACGAACAAACCATAAGGAGACAATATGAAGAGAACACAGACGAAGGAAAGGTTGGTCTGCAGCATTATTGCAATAGTCTACGCTTTCTTGTTTACTTTAGCCAGCATCGATAACGGGCTCGTTACCTGGCTGGATATTTTAGTTAGACTTTCTGCTTTAGCGCTTATAGTTTTAAATATAGTTGCGTTGATTAAAGCACCCGACGGCTCCTGCCGCAAGATGGCAATAGCAACCGTTTTATACTGTACTATTGTAAGTTTGAACAGTATTAATAGGATAATATTTGATTTTATTGTCGGTGCAAGGGGTGGTGCAGGGGACAGTAGTTATTATGTGCTGTTTGTGTACGGCGGTTTATTGATAGTTAAATTATTGGCAAGCCTTATTCTCACTGCCGTATTCTTTGTATTAAACAAAAAGTTTAAGGTTACGGTGTACGAGAATGAAGCGGGCAAGTCGACAGGCTCGGTCAATCAGTTCGTGATTAAGATATTGCCCCTGTTTGCGGCAATAATGCTCTTAATGAGCTTTTTCCACTACGCCGTATGTATGGATTCGTACGGTTATTACGTTACCCCTTACGGTATTGCTACTTTTAGTACGATATCTCAAGACGTCTTTGGCGGTTGGTTGAGCATACTGCTCGGATTAATCAATTTAATCTTTGTTCTGGCGATAGTGGGGTTAGCCGCATTCAGCATATTTGCTGCGGTGAAATTATCCTATAAAAAGATGGCTTCGCTTGGAAGAATCTCTTTAATAATCTTTACTGCAATATCGTTTTTAATATTAATCGAAGGGTTAATAGGTGTAATCATCTGGCGTGCGGCAGGCATATTTACGCTGTCGTTTATTCCGCTTATAATAATGGGCGTAGTGCTTGGTGTTCACGTCGTGTTCGGTAAAAAGGCTGCCGACGAAACTTTGGAAGCTCCTGTAGAAGCGCAGGCAGGCGGACAAGACGGGCAGACCGCACAAGACGGGCAGACCGCACAAAACGGGCAGACCGCACAGAGCGAGCCGGGCAAGAAAAAGGAGAGTGAGAAGGGTAACGGCGATGGACGCAGAGATATTTTAACGTTCGTTCTGTTGCTTCTGTTCGTACCCTTCTATATGTATTATTGGATTTACCGCACTAACGACTACCTTCGTGGCAAAGTGGCTGACTATAAAAGGGAAAACGTCACTACGCTGCTTCTCTGCCTGTTCGTTCCCTTCTATTGGATATATTGGGTGTACGTCAGCGCACAGGCAATCGAGAAGCTGTCAAAGGAAAACGGCAGGAATTGCGAAATTGCTACGTTGTGTCTTATATTGAGCTTCTTTGTGAGCGTCATTCCCCCTATTCTTATGCAAAAGGAGATTAACGAGCTTGAAGAGAAGTACTTTGCAAACGCCGCTCCTTGCGCAGCCCAGCCCGAAACGGCAAACGGGCAGTCCGACAGCTCCCCTGTACAAGAAGCTGCGGTAGCGAATGACGCCAACGATTTTACCCCTTCAAACGAAAGCCCCGCTCCTTCAAGCGGCAATGCTGAAGATGAGCTTGAAAAATACAAGACCCTTTTGGACTGCGGCGCAATCACGCAGGAAGAGTACGACGCAAAGAAGGCGGAATTAAAAAAATAATAACTACATACTTAAGTAAGGGGCTGTTAAATTAACAGCTCCTTCTGTTTTAAGCTTGAACTATGAAATACAAGATTAATAGGGAATTTTTTCCTTACAACCGTTTTACACCCCCTATAAGAAGCGCAAAATTTGCAGGTTGGCTCGGCGGATTGATGAAGCCGCCTTGCAGGATATGGCACGATAAGGCGGTTAGGGCGAGAAAGCAGGTTATAACAAGCTACGACGGGCAGGAGATTGAACTGCGTATATTTGAACCCGTAGCGCTCAAGGGCAATTCCGCCTGCCTTATCTACTTCCACGGCGGCGGCTTTTTCTTCGGTGCGGCGGGGTACCATTACAACTTGGCACGGCAATATGCCTTGGATACGCCGTGTAAGGTGGTGTTCGTGCAGTACCGCTTAACCCCAAAACACGCCCACCCCACGCCTGCGGAAGATTGCTACTTTTCGTATAAGTGGGTGGCGGAAAATGCCGACTGGTTGGGTATAGACCGCAATAAGATTGCCGTAGGCGGCGACAGCGCAGGCGGTGCGCTTGCGGCGGCGGTCTGTCAGATGGCAAGGGACAGAAAGAGTGACTTGCCGCTCTTTCAGCTGCTCGTCTATCCCGTAACCGACAGGCGAATGAACACCGACTCCCAAAAGTTGTATAAGGATACGCCTATGTGGAACTCCAGGCTCTCCGAAATAATGTGGCAGGGGTACGTTCAGGACTATAAAGGCAATATCGCCTACGCTTCGCCTATGGAAGCGGACAGCTTTGAAGACCTTCCGCAAGCTTACGTTGAAGTTGCCGAGTTCGACTGCCTGCACGACGAAGGGGTAGCCTACGCAGATGCGCTCTCCGCCGCAGGGGCTATGGTTGAGCTAAACCAAACAAAAGGCACTATGCACGGATTCGACATCAAGCGTAAAGCCCCGATGACTGTGCAGTCGGTATTGGCAAGAATTGAGTACATGCAGAGGAAATTTAATTCAACTTAAAGCGTCTTTTTTTCGCTGTTTAAGGGATATTGCGGGGTTAACCAACCGTAGGTAAACTTATTTTTTTGTCATAATTGTATAGGAAACGAGTTGCCAACCGCAAAAAAAACGTTTACAATATACCCATTATGTTAGGTATTTATTTTAGTGGTTCGGGCAACACCAAGCACTGCGTGGAGAGATTGGTTAAATCGTTAGACGCATCTTCTTTTGTTTTGCCCTTGGACGGCGACGTGGCTAAAGCGGCTATAGCAAAGAGCAACGTCATCGTGTTCGGCTACGGAGTTCAGTTCTCCGATATGCCCTATTTTGTGCGTGAGTTTATCATTGCCAATAAGGAGTTATGGAAGGGTAAGAATATTTTCTGCCTGGCAACTATGAATTCCTTCAGCGGAGATGGCGCAGGCTGCAGCGCAAGGCTGTTTAAAAAGTTTGGCGCTAACATTATCGGCGGTTTGCACGTTCTTATGCCTGAAACAATTTGCGACGTCAAGGAGAAGAAGGGGGGAGAGATAAACCCCGAAAAGCTCTATTTGGAGAGCTTGCAGTACGAAAGTAATTTAAAAAAGCTCCACGAAGAAAGGCGCAATAAAATAAGAAAGGCAGACGAGAGAATAGATAAGGTCGTAAGCGATATAAAGGACGGCAAATATCCCAAGGACGGTCTGGGCTTTTTTGCCGCTCTTGCAGGTTTTTTCGGGCAGAGATTGTGGCTGGGCAGGCGTGCGCACAGCTATAACGATAGGCTTAAGGTAAACGAAGAAAAATGCGACGGCTGCCGCATTTGTGTGCAGCAATGCCCTATGCACAACTTTGTAATGGAAGAAGGCAAGGCACAGCCTTCGGGCAAGTGTACCGCCTGCTACCGCTGTGTAAACAGGTGCCCTAAAAAGGCAATTACGCTGTACGGCGATAAGGTTGAAGAGCAGTACAGGTTTGAAAGGTATTGTTAAATACCGTCCAAAGGAGAATAAAATGGATATACTTGAAAAGTTATTGGATGAAGAGAGTGACGGAGTAATCACACTTACAAACGAAGACGGCGATGAGATGGTGTTTAACCAAGTTGCCGTTATTCCCTATGAAGACAAAATCTACGCCATATTAGCCCCCTTAAGCGAAATGGAAGACGTAAACGACGATGAAGCTATCGTCTTCCTTGTGGACGAGCTGGAAGACGGCGAGCACGTTCTCGTTTTAGAGCGGGACGAGCCTACTGCTATGGCGGTGTTTGATGAGTATATAAAGCTGTGGGAAGCAAGTCAAGCAGAAGAAGGGTACGAAGGCGAAGATAATTAATATATAATCTTTCCAAAGGTACATATTTCAATAAAGTTTATAATAGAGCAAAAGCGCCTGCGGCATATCCTTTCGGATACGCCGCAGGCGCATAATTTTTAAACAAATCAATATAACAGCATAGTGCCTTCAGGCATCGTAAAGTTGGGCTTATCCACCTTTCTGAAGTACATCGCCGTCTCCTTATAGGTGCGGTGGGCGACTATATAAACCCTTGACTGCGGATAGAGCAGGGCGACGTCGTTTTTAAGCTCTGTAAAGTTCAGAACGTAATTAGCTATATCGAAATTCAAATCGCAACAGACTGTGCCTGCGCCGCTGTTCAACACTTCTAAAAGCTTTGCCCTGAACTCGTTTGCAATGCTCAAGTTTGAACGGGTAACACCGCTTCCGCCGCACGTTTTGCAGGGTACGGCACTGCCGAGCGCTTTGCCGTTGCCTATACGCTTGCGGGTGAATTCCACTAGCCCGAACTGCGACATAGGCAATACCTTGCATTTGCCCTTATCGCCCTTTAATGCCTTTTCAAGCTCCTGCACGATGGCCTTTTTATGATTTTCATCCTTCATATCGATGAAGTCGACGACGAAAATTCCGCCTATATTTCTCAAGCGAACCTGCCTTGCAATCTCTTTCGTGGCTAAAACGTTGGTGGCGAACACCGTGTCTTCTAAACTGTTCTCGCCTATATATTTGCCCGTGTTCACGTCAATAACGGTCAGCGCTTCGGTACGGTCTATGTTTATGTAGGCTCCATTCGAAAGTTCCGCCTTGGACTGCGTTGCTTTTAATATTTCGCTGGCTATCCCTTCGGAATACAGCATATCCGTGTGAGCGTCGTGTAGAATAAGCTCCGGCTTTTCCCTTTCGGGGTACAAACCGATAATGCTCTTAACGTTTTCGTAGAGCTCTTTATTCCCCACGTGGATTTCATCGCAGGGGGTGAGCATCGTATCACGCAGCACGCAGGAGTGTATGTGCGAATCGCTGTACAACAGCTCGCCAACCTTTGCCTTTTCAAAGTGTTCCTTGACGGTGGCATAAGTGTTGCGGAAGAAGTTCAGCTCGTTCAGCTTATCCCCCAACACGGCGTAGGGTGCGGCTGTGCGCACAATCATGCCTTCGTTGCCGCACACCGCCTTTTTCGCACTGAAGATAAGGTTGTTTTTCAGCTCTGCGTCGGAGAACTTTCTCGAAACGCCTATAAAGGGAGTGTTCGGCAAATAGACGATATACTTGCCTACGAACGAGAGATTTGTGGTAACCTTTGCGCCCTTTTTGCCTACGGGGGGCTTGGTTATCTGCACCATAATCTCATCGCCTTCGTGCAGGTTTAACTGGGTGGGAATGTCAACGTCGCCTTCAAAGCTCTTACTGTCGGGGACAAGGTCGGCAACCGAAATATAGCAATGCCTTTCCAACCCGCAGTCGATAAACGCCGCCTGCATGCCGTTAAGCACGTTGGTAACCCTACCCTTATACACGTTGCCCACGGCGTCGGCAACCATTCCGCTCTGGGAAAAATATTCGCATAGCGCTCCGTTTTCGCAGAGTGCGTAGTAATCAATACCGCAGTGGCTGTCAAAATAGAGTTTTTTAGTCACGCCGTTTCTCCCATAGTTTTTTGCCCGTTTTTAATAAACGCTTAACTATTATACCATATTCCTTAAAATAATCAAGTTTTAATAAACGTTATTTTTAGTCGTAACTATCCCTGCTAATAATTTCCCTTATGCCGCCTGCCCTGCCTTGAGTAAAGGTTGACTTTTCAGCCGTATTGATATATCATAGGGTTAAATAATTTTAAGGGGGCAAAGATGAAGCTTATCGCAGTAACCGAAGCCGAGTTGCCTGAAATATACCGCTCTATGGAGCGCAACTTCATAAAGGAAGAAGTGCGTGACTTCGACCAGGTCGTACGATTATGCAAAGGCGGGAAATACGTTCTCTACCATATCGAAGAAGACGGAATAAAAAAGGGCTTCGTCGGTATTTGGCATTTAAAGGACTTTGTGTTTTTGGAGTATCTAGTCGTCTACGATGACTTCCGCAACGGCGGTACGGGCGGCAGAGTGGTGGAATTGATTCAGCAAGAGTACGGCAAAGTCATTTTAGAAGCCGAGCTGCCCGAAGAGCCCATTCAGATAAGAAGGCTCAATTTTTATCAAAGACACGGAATGAAGATAAATTTACAACCCTATCGCCAACCGCCCTTCAGGGACGGGGAGAGCGGATGCCCTTTATATCTGTTGACCTATCCCGAAAGGTTGGACGACTTCGATAAGACCGTATCTGAAATCTATCTGGAAGTGTACGAGAGAGAGTATAAATAAAATAACGGCAAGCGTAAGCGGCAATAAACCTTTTTGTATTGACAAACGGCAATTCGGAATGTTATAATAGCATGGTGATAATCAAAACAGGAGTGAAATGATATGCAATATGTATTAAAAGTAATCAGCATGGAAGAACTTTCTTTCAAGCTTAACAGAGTTCAGCTTGCGCCCAACCAGCGCCTTGACGTAAAACCCCAGTTCTCTCGTCAGGTACGCAAGGCTAACGACAATAAGAAGCTCATCTTCATAGCTTTGTCGGTTAAAATCGAAAGCACCGAAGCAGAGCCCAAGCCCTTCGATTTGAACGTTGGCTTGGTAGGTATGTACGAGCTCGAGAAGGAAGATTATACCGCAGAAGAAGAGAGAGCTTTCGTAATCGAAGCGACCGGTCAGTTGTATCCCTACCTTCGTTCGGCAGTGACCAATCTCACCGCACAGGCATACCTTACGCCGCTTAACCTGCCCGTAATTAACGGACCCATCTTCCCTGAGGATAGGGACGTGTACGCATTTGCCCCCGGCAGCGTTTCCTGATTGTTTGAACGTGCGCTCTTCATATATACGTCGCTGAAGTATCGTCGCCTTTGCGTTTTACCTCGGTCATTTACGCTTAAGTAAACTCCCGTCGGCAAATCCGCAGGCTCCTGCTCTTGCTCGTATCTCTGAAGAGGTACATACCCGAATAAAAAGGTACATACCCGAATAAGGTGAAAATTGTTTCAATATATATCACCTAATTTCTAAAACATTATAAATATTGTAATTTATTTTGCCGTAACGCAAAAAGTTTTACAAAATATTATAAAATAGCTTGACAACCCCTTTCGAGTCGTGTTAAAATTTCTCTACACTTCGAGAGGGGTGTAATTTTTTTGTACGGAGACCCATTATGAAGGCATCAACAAGGGCTAAAATCACTTTTGAATGTACTGTTTGCAAGCACAGGAACTATGACAGCTATAAGAATAAGCGTAACGATCCTGACAGGCTTACCATGAATAAATACTGCCCTTTCTGCAAGAAGCACACTGAACACAAGGAATCCAAGTAATGGCTAAAAAAGAAACGGAAAAAAAGCCCAATATATTCGTAAGAATGGGCAGGAAAATCAAAGAAGTTTTTTCTGAACTTAAAAGGGTTACTTGGCCGTCGTTTGGTAAAGTAGTCAAGGCTACAGGCGTAGTATTGGTCGTAGTCTTGATTTTTACCGTTTTAGTTACAGGTATTAACTACGGGCTGGGCTGGTTATTGGAGCAGCTTACCGGCATAGGGGGGTAATTGAGTTATGGAACAAAATCCCTGCTGGTATATCCTGCATACTTATTCGGGATATGAAGCTATGGTCAAGGATTCGATTACAAGGTTAATCGAAAACAATAATCTTAAGGACCAGATTTTCGACATCAAAATCCCTATGGAGCAGACCATAGAGGAGAAGAACGGTAAGCGTAAGGTAGTGGAGCGTAAGCTTTTCCCCTGCTACGTCTTTATCAAGATGATCTATTCCAACCAGCTTTGGTACTGGGTAACCAACACCAGAGGTGTAACCGGTTTCGTCGGTCCTATGGGCAGACCCAAGCCTATGACCCGTGACGAGATCAGAAGAATGCGTCTGGAAGAAGTGCTTTTGGACGTAGACTTTGCCGTTGGCGATAAGGTCAATATCGACGCAGGACCCTTGGAAGGCTTCGACGGCGTTATTACCGAGCTCAACGATATGGCGCAGAAGGCAAAGGTCAACATCCAGATGTTCGGCAGGTCTACTGACGTTGAGGTCGAATATATTCAGATGAAGAAGATTAGCGAGTAATTCTCTTCATTTGCGCTTTGTAAATATGCGTCGCATTTCTGCGTTGTGCTCCGCTCCACCTTAAGTCACTTACGCATAAGTAAGCTCCTGTCGGTGGTGCTCACACGACTTGAACTGCTCGTATCTCTGAAGAGACACATACCCTAAAGGTATATTATTTAATTTAGTTTTCAACGCTTTCAAAAGTAAAGCTTGAATATATTTGTGGGAGAATAAGTTAAATCTTTTTCATGGCTTATTTGTCTGACCACATAGGAGGAAATTTAATTATGGCAAAGAAAATTACTGCGGTAGTTAAGTTGCAGCTCCCCGCCGGCAAGGCTACCCCTGCACCCCCCGTAGGTTCTACGTTGGGTCCCCACGGTATCAACATTCCCGGCTTCACCAAGGAGTTCAACGCAAAGACCAGCGCACAGGCAGGACTTATCATTCCCTGCGTAGTAACCATCTATCAGGATAGAAGCTTCACCTTCATTCTTAAGACGCCCCCTACCCCCGTCCTTATCAAAAAGGCACTCGGTATCGACACGGCTTCCGCTCGTCCCAACAAGGACAAGGTCGGCAAGCTCTCCAAGGCGCAGGTTGAAGAAATTGCAAAGACCAAAATGCCTGATCTCAACTGCAGCGATTTAGAGGCAGCAAAGAGCATGGTTAAGGGCACCGCCCGTTCTATGGGTATCACCGTAGAGGAATAATAGGGAGGTAAAAGGTAATGAAACTTGCAAAGAAATACGCAGAGAGCGTAAAATCCTACGACCACACCAAGGCGTATGATCCCAAGGAAGCAGTTGCACTTGCAATCTCAACTGCAAAGGCAAAATTCGACGAAACTATCGAACTTCACGTTCGTTTAGGCGTTGACCCCAGACAGGCTGACCAGCAGGTAAGAGGCGTTTTAGTCCTTCCCAACGGTACCGGTAAGACCAAGAAGGTTTTGGTTATCGCAAAGGGCGCAAAGGCAGACGAAGCGTTGGCAGCAGGCGCAGATTACGTCGGCGCAGAAGAAATGGTTCAGCGTATCCAGAAGGATAACTGGTTCGATTTCGACGTAGTTATCACCACTCCCGATATGATGGGCGTAGTCGGCCGTATCGGTCGTGTGCTTGGTCCTAAGGGCTTGATGCCCAACCCCAAGAGCGGTACCGTTACTATGGACGTAACCAAGGCTGTTAAGGAAGTTAAAGCAGGTAAGGTTGAATACCGTCTTGATAAGACCGCTATCATTCACTGCCCTATCGGCAAGAAGTCTTTCGGCGAAGAGAAGATAACGGAAAACTTCACCGCTTTGATGGACGCAATCGTTAAGGCAAAGCCTGCAGCAGCAAAGGGACAGTACATCAAGTCTGTAACTCTTTCCGCAACGATGGGCCCCGGCGTTAAGGTTTACTACAACAAGGGTTAATCAAAAATTCGTAAGGCGTAACCGCAAGGCTGCGCCTTAAGTTTTTTTAAGGTAAATTCGCTTAAAATTAATTAAAAACATACCCAAAAACGTTTGACTTTTATGCGTATAAACCTTATACTAATACAGTAAAAATTAATTTTACCGCAGACAGCAAGTGCCGTACGGCTTAATATCTTGCCGAGGTAAGGTCTTTTAAGCAGATTTTTTGCGCCTTATACTCATTGCGGTATAAGGCTTTTTTAATACTAACGGGAGGTAAAAGAATTTGTCAGCTAATTTCGAAGCAAAAAAAGTTGTAGTTGAAGAGATTACCGCAAAGATTAAAGAATCTAAATCGGTAGTATTTGTAGATTATAAGTCGCTTACCGTTGCAGAAGTTTCCGAGCTCCGTAAAAAGTGCAAGGCAGCAGGTTGTGAATACAAAGTCTACAAGAACACGCTTGTCAGAAAGGCTTTAAACGATCTCGGTTACAATCAGTTCGACGCTGACCTTAACGGCCCCACCGCTGTAACGTTTGCAAAGGACGAGACGTCCGGTGCAAAGGTTATGGTTGAAGCCGCAAAGGACTACGCAGATAAGATTATCGTAAAGAGCGCTTTCGTTGACAACGGTTACGTTGATAAGAACGGCGTAAAGGCACTTGCGTCTATGCCTTCGAGGGAAGAATTGGTTGCAAAGATGCTCGGTTCCATTCAGGCACCTATTTCCAACTTTGCAGGCGTACTCAACAATCTTCTTTCAGGTATCGTTCGTGTGCTTGACGGGGTTGCTAAATCTAAAGAGGCATAAGTTATTTGCCTAAAACCAAAGGCCGGCACCAAGCCTTAAAGTGGGTGCAAAACCAATAAATAAAAATAAAATTAATCAGGAGAAATAAAAAAATGGCAGACGTTAAAAAGTTTATCGAAGAAATTAAGGGCATGACCGTTCTTGAATTGAACGAGCTTGTAAAGGCACTTGAAGAGGAGTTCGGCGTATCCGCAGCAGCTCCCGTAGCAGTAGCAGCAGCTCCCGCAGCAGGCGCAGCAGCTCCCGCAGCAGCAGCTGAAGAGAAGACCGAATTCAACATCGTTCTTAAGGACGCTGGTGCAAAGAAGATCGACGTTATCAAGGTTGTTCGTGCATTCACCGGTCTTGGCCTTGTTGAAGCAAAGCAGGCAGTTGAAAAGGGTGGCGTTCTTAAAGAGAACGTTGCAAAGGAAGAAGCTGACAAGATCGTTGCTGATCTCAAGGCAGCTGGCGCAACTGTAGAGCTTGCATAAGTTTTTAATCGGTTAATTTCCGTCGTGGGCGGCAAGGCTTGCGGCGAAAATAAAAGAAAAAAGCGGCGTGACGAAGAAATTTGTCACGCCGCTTTAGTGTTATTAGTATCAAACTCTATCGGCTCGCCATAAATAGGCGAGCCACTTTCCCTATTCTTTAGGGAAAGCAAGGTTAAGGCAGGATTATTTAGAGTTGATAACAACTTACCCGCCGGGATTGCCGCACTCCGCTTGCGCTTCGTTCGCAATGACGGGTGGGAGTCGCTGTGGTCGCACCACCTGTTTGATTTGTGAGGGGTTGGTCAAGCGTTTATGCAATTAAGAAACTTCGCCGTGGGGCGTCCATACCTCAATGCCTAATTGCACAATCTCTCTAAAGCTATCTTATAGATTTTAAAGCACTTTTCAATCTTTTCAAAGGTGATGTATTCGTTTGCCTGATGAATAGTGCTCTCTTCGCCTTCTTCAGGTCCGAAAGCCGCACCGAACTTCAACGCCCTTGCATACGTGCCGCCGCCTATTGCAATGGGGGTCACGTTCTTGCCCGTAACTTCGTTGTAGACAGAGCAGAGCGTCTTAATCATAGGCGAGTTAATATCGTTATATAAGGGTGCTTGTTCGTGCTCTATTGTGTATTCAACGCCCGTCTTTTCAATTTGTGCAAGCACGCTCGCAAGGCTATATGTGGCGGGGTAACGTATATCGCAGGTTACAAAAATCTTGCCGTCCTTCTGCTCGATAAGGTTGGGCGAGAAGGTAAGTTTTCCCGTCTCGTCTTCAAAGCTCGCAAAGCCGAAGCCGTCGGCAAAGAGTAACCTTTTCATCTCGTCAAGGCCGAGATAGTCAAGCATATTCTTTATTGCGTTAACGCCCTTGTCGGGTGTGGAGCCGTGTGCGCTCTTGCCCCTTGAAATCACTTTGCCCCCCACATATTCCATATTTAACTGCTCTGCAAGCGAAGCTTTTTCGTCTGCGTAAGCTTCACAGTAGTCGCATACCATATTCGCCCTGTCGCCGCCTTTAAGCCCCGTAAACGGCGCATGTTCTGCGTTGAACGAAAGCTTAACGTGCATAATTCCCTTTTCGGCGTAGATAACGGGGAAGTCGGCGTCGGGGGAAATGCCTTCTTCGGGCATAACGGCAACCTTGTTGTAGTGGTCGATGCAAGCCCAACCGCTCTCTTCGTTGCAACCTAAAATGAGTTTAATGGTGCGTTTAGGGGTAAAGCCTTCGTCTTTTAAAGCCTTCATAGCGTAAAGGGCTATGAGTGCAGGTCCTTTATCGTCCATAGCACCCCTGCCCCAAATCTTTTTGTTTACGACGTCAATCTCTCCGCCAAAGGGGTTGTGCTCCCAACCTGACCCTGCAGGCACGACGTCCAGATGGGCAAGTACGGCAAAGTCCTTGCCTTCGCCGAAGCACACTTCGCCGACGTAGTTGTCGTAGTTCTTAACGCTAAACCCGAAGGATGCGGCAAGGGACAAAAAGTGATTTAAACAGTCCGCACAGCCCACGCCGAAGGGTTTGCCGTCTTCGGCTTTCGTCTGATAGGATTTAAACTTTAACAGTGTGGAAAGCTCACTGACCATCTCGTCAAAATAATTATTCATAAAGCACCTCATAAATTTTTACGTATTTTCACTAAATTATTATACTCTTTTTTATTTTTATGGTAAAATGAATTAAAGTAGTTTTTGAGTTTTAGCAAAATAAAGGGGTAATTATGGGCGAAGGGCACAGGAAGAGGACGGTTGCAAGGGTGGTTAATACCCCCAACGTGTACGTTCACGACCTTTTAGAAGTGCTGCTCTTCCGTTCCTGCCCCCGTAAGGATATGTTCGACGTCGCCACCAACCTTCTCGCCACTTTCGGCACGATTGAAGGCGTTCTCTCTGCAAGCGTGGAAGAGCTTGCCAAAGTCGAAGGCGTAGGTCAGAACGTCGCCGAATATATCAAGGTTTTAGGTCTCGGTTTAAGCCGTGTACACGGCGTCTACAGTTTCGGGTTAGCCCGTTCCACTGCAGAGTTCTGCCGAATGGCGGTTGTGCAAAGCAGGTGCAAGGAAGAAGAGCTTTTAGAGCTGTATGCCGTAGACGTCGACGGCAGGGTGCGTATGATTTTGCCGATTGCCCCCGAAGAGAGAAATAAGGGCGGAATTCTTAAAAAACTGCTTGCCGTCAAGGCACACGGCGTATTTGCCCTGCGTTGTAACGGCGGTATTACTGACAGCGAAGAAGAGTTAAAGCTTGCGAGTACGGTTAACGGAGCGTGTACCGCAGCAAGCGTAAGGCTGTACGACTACTGTATAAGCACCCCGAGCGGCTTCTACAGCTCGTTCGTAAACGAAAAAATCAGCGGCGACAGGGTGTAAAACAGGGTGTAAAATGGAAGATAAGAAAAAGCAGTTCAGCGATATAAAAAACTTCACAAAGGTACTTCACGCCTTATTGCTCGTATTGCTGTTAACCTTTGCGGTCGTCGTCTTTGTGCAGTACTTAAACGTAATCCCCAAGCCGAATACGGGTTTGGTCATAACGCTCGCCGTTTGCCTTGTTGCGCTTATCGTGTTGTGCGTCATTGAAGTGTACGGCGCAATAACCTTTGGCGGAAGGGTGGCAATCTACGTTTTGGACTTGATTTTGCTTCTCGTTATCAACGCCATTACGGGTAGCGTCTTTCTCTCTGCGCTGTACTGTGTTATACTTACGCAGATTTACCTCAATTTAGACGTGTTGCGAAACAAGGTTATCGTGTTTGCCGTAAGCTGTGTAGGCTTTACCACAACCTGCGTTATAGGCTGGCTTATAAGTCACCAATGGGTGCTTGTGTCAGGGGAGATAGTCAATCTCGTATCCGGCAGTTTTGTAGGCGTGATAGTCATTGTCGTACACTTTATAGTAACAAACTTCATCATAGGTTTCTATAACACCAACATTAAGCTTCGGGCGGCGCTCAAGGCTTCCGACGAGCGCAAGGCGGAGCTTGAAAGCGTGTATAAAGAGCTCTCGGAAACGGCAGTCTTTCAGGAGCGTAACCGAATTGCAAGGGATATCCACGACAACGCAGGTCACTCCATGACGGCGGTTATTATGCAGACGGAAGCGGCAAAGCTGCTCATCGACACCAATCCCGAAGAGGCGAAGGCGAAGATAATCTCCGCTAACATTCAGGCGAAGAACGCTTTAGAGCAGATGAGAGAGAGCGTTCATCTTTTAGCAGGCAGAAACGGCGTTCAGCCCGTCAGGCAGGAGATTGCCGAAGTGCTTGCACAGACTATGGACGGTACGGACGTCACCGTTCGTTCGGACATATCCGACGTCGAATTGTCCTGGGAGAAACGCCACTTTATTTTAAACAGCTTAAAGGAGTGCCTTGCAAACGGCATACGACACGGCGGCGCTACTGCGTTCTACGTGGAGTTCGGTCAAGACGGAGAGAACGTCTTTTTGACCGTAACGGATAACGGTTGCGGGCTGCCTGCCGACTTTAAAGAAGGGTTCGGGCTTAAGGGCATAAGGGAAAAGGCGACTGCATACGGCGGTAAGCTCGTGGTGGAGAGCGACCCCGACGACGGTTGCGAAGTTAAAATTATAATTCATAATGAAGATACAAAGGAGTTTGGCAATGATTAAAGTTATGCTTGTTGACGACCAGATTATTTTGGCGGAGGGTATTAAAAGCGTTATTGAGACGACGAACGACGTGTCCGTCTGTGCTGTCGCTTGCGACGGCGTTGAAGCGGTTGAGTTGGCTGAAAAGCACAAACCCGACGTGGTGCTGATGGATATCCGTATGCCCAATATGAACGGCGTTGCCGCAACCAAGAAGATTAAGGAGATACTCCCCGACTGCAAAATTATAATCTTAACCACGTTTGACGATTCGGACTATATTCTCTCTGCAATCAACAACGGTGCTTGCGGATATCTTTTAAAGGATATCGGCTCGACTGCGCTGTTGGACGCAATCCGCAACGCATACGCCGGCGATACGATTCTGCCTTCCAAGATAGCAAAGAAGATTACCGATGCCGCTCTTATGGTCTCCAGCGACAGGGAGATTAAGCTTAAAAGGGCTTTCGGCCTTTCGGATAGGGAAGCAGGTATTGCAATAATGCTCTCCGAAGGTTTTACTAACCGTCAGATTGCCGCCGCCTTAAAGCTCACGGACGGCACTTCAAGGAATTACATAAGCTCCATATATCTTAAGCTGGGCGTGGAGAACAGGACTGCGGCTATTGCCAAGATTAAAGAGACCGTTTAGTCTGCGGTGATTAAATCCAAACCAATGTTGGATTCAATCCACGCTAAAGCGTGATTAAATCCAACGGCGAGCCGTTGATAAAGGTGAAAAATTTAAAATATTACAATTTTTTCACCGAAACAGTGTAATATAAAACACATTTTCAGCATATTATACAGTTGTGGTCTGAAGGCGGAAAAACTTTCCCCACGTCGGCTTTCACGGCGAATAAGGCAAAGGCTGTGTATTGTCCAAACAAAAACAATCGGCGTATTCCCAAAAGGATACGCCGTTTTTCATTGTTTTAATACTATTATAGGTCGAAAGCGATTGCTGTTACGTCGTCTTTAAGCTCGCCGCAGAAGGTGCGAAGGTTATTCTCTAAATTCTTAATAAACTCTTCGCTCGTGCGGGACACTAAAAGTGTGCGGATAGCACGCTCCACGCCGAACATCTCGCCGTAGCCGTTCTTGCTCTCGGTTACGCCGTCGGTTAAAAGTACAAGCACGTCGCCGCTCTTATAGGGCAGAGTATCTTCAAAGTAGGCGGGGTTATCGAACCAATTCGAGACGGGGGGAGATTTGTGCATAATCTGCGTTATCTTTCCGCCCGACTTTAATAAAATGGGTACGTTATGACCTGCCATAGAATAGGTTATGCTGTCTTTATCGATTCTTGCGGCGGCAACGGTGATATAGTTGCGCTCGTCCAAATTGAGCTCGGAAAACTTGTGCGAAAGCTTTTCAATGGCTTCTGCAGGGGAGTAGACATCCTTATCGTACGCCGCTTTAACAAAAGCGGTCAGCATGCCTGCCGATATGCCCTTGCCCGAAACGTCTGCAATGACGCCGCAGGCAGAAGAGCCTACGGTATATACTTCAGGCAGGTCGCCGCCTATGTCTCGGCAGGGGATATACAGGTAGGAATATCGTTTTCCGCCGGCCCACTTACCTGCAGGCAGAAGGCGTTGTTGAATGTTCTTCGCCGTCTGAAGCTCCCTTGCAATCTCCAGCTCGAAGGCGTCGTCAATAATGCCCATACACAGTCCGCCGCCCAGCGGCTTGACCGTGACGGAGAAGGCAACTTCTCTCTTTTCGCCGCCGTTAAGGTTTAAAATAACCCTTCTTGACAGCTCTTTGTTAGAGCAGAAGGAGTCGTCAAAGACAGCCGCAAGCGAACAGCCCGAAGACTTTCCCGATAAGGCGCAGTGGGCGCAGTTGCCGTTGACGCAGCCGAATATCTTGCCCAAAGACCCTTTATTTAAGTCTTTTGGGAACAACGCTTTAAACGCCGTGTTTAAGAACACGGCTTTAAGGTCTCGGTCGACGACGAATACGGCGGAAGGGACTCCGTCTATTATTTTGCGATAGAACTTTTCAATCATTTTTTAAGGTAGATAAAATTTAAGTTTACCTGCAACTATATGGGCTTCAAGGGGTACGTTGTCGTACAGCTCGCCTTCAGCTTGTATAGTGGGTATTTGATTTTCGGGGATAAATTTAGCGCTTTTGCACTTGACGTATGTGGCTTCTTTAATCTTGTGCGCTTTGCCGAGTACAAGCTTAATAAAGGCAATAACCATACGCATTCGGGAGACGTAGTCGACGACTACCAAGTCCATATAACCGTCGTCGATTTTTGCGGTGGGGAACATCTTAATTCCGCCGCCGAAGCTTGCGCCGTTGCCGAGTGCGGCAATCATACCGTTGTAAGCTCTTTCTTCGCCGCCGTCCCAGCTGACTTTAAATTTTGTGTATTGAAAGTGGCGCAACGCCTTAAACAATGCCGAAAAATATTTATTGCGCCTTTTGCTTTTGGAAGCGTAGGCATATTTAAGCACATCCACGTCGATGCCCGTACCCACGGCGTTAATACTCCTTAACCCGTTCGAAAGCTCAATATAGTCGATGGGCGTAGGGGTGTTGGTTATAATCTTCTTCGCCGCCGATATGGGGTTTTTGGGTACTTTAATCGTGCTTGCAAAGTCGTTGCCCGTACCCATAGGAATAAGCCCTAACGTGCAGTTTTCTACGTCCACGATTCCGTTAATGACTTCATGCAACGTTCCGTCGCCGCCCATGGCGATGATGTCGGCATACCTGCCCCCTGCCGTCAACTCTCTGGCAATTTCGGTTGCGTGGCTGGGGTGATCGGTCATATGTAATTCAACACCTTTCCCTGCATTTTCAAATACGGACTTAACTGTTTCTAACTGTTTAATCTTTTTTAAGTCGTTATACAGGTTGTGAACAATAATGTGGAACATAGCTTTTTTTCATTCATCTCTCGTACTAATTATACCTTTCTATTATACAATATCAGTCAAGATAATGCAATAGTTTTTTAATCTTTAAGATTGCAATACTTTTTTTCGTATGCTATAATCAAATAAAAAAACGCTTAAAAATATGAAAATAGTCGTCCCCGAAAAACTTGATTTGCTCGCAAAGAATCTGCCGAAACCCCTTTACGTTGTCGGCGGAGTCTGCCGTGATACGCTTGCGGGTTTGAAGGCGGAAGAGATTGATTGGGATATATGTTCGCCCCTATCTGCCGAGTGCGTGGCTAAAAATGCCAAAAGCGTAGGCGTTAAGGTCTCTGCCGTCTACAAGAACACGGGTACCGTAAAGTTGGAAGCGGACGGGCAGGTTTTCGAGTACACCTGCTTTAGAACGGACAAGTACGTCAGGGGTACGCACACACCCGTTTCGGTGTGCTTTACCGAAGATATTTTTCTTGACGCTCGGCGCAGAGATTTTAAGTGTAATGCCGTTTACTACGACATATTACAGGGGGAATTCGTCGACCCGTTGGGCGGAATATCCGATATCGAGAATAAACGCATTACTACGGTTGCCGCACCTGAAAAGGTGTTTGGCGAAGACGGATTGAGACTGATGCGCCTTGCACGCCTTGCCGCACAGACGGGTTTTATGCCTACGGACGAGTGCATAGAAGGTGCATATGTCAACTCCAACTTAATAAGCGACGTTGCGGCGGAGAGAGTGTGGGCGGAATTGTCCGCTATACTTTCAGCGGATAGAAAATACGGCAATGCAGGC
Source organism: Candidatus Coproplasma sp. (assembly GCA_051884135.1). Classification (GTDB taxonomy): domain Bacteria; phylum Bacillota; class Clostridia; order Christensenellales; family Borkfalkiaceae; genus Coproplasma. Next base: position 33,242 of record JBJEVC010000030.1, read on the forward strand.
GGGCAATATACGGGGCTTAAGCTGCTTGAAAGAATCGGTGTTTTGGGCATACTCCTGCCCGAATTGGCTTTAGGCAAGGGTATGGTTCAGCGAAGTGACTTCCACAACCACGACGTTCTCGAACATTCCTTAAGGGCAGTACTCTATGCCCCGACGCAGATTCGCCTTGCTGCGCTGCTCCACGACGTGGGCAAGCCGTATTGCCTTATCAATTACGGAAAATTCAGCCGCCACGACGAAGTCGGCAGGCGTATATCCAAGGATATATGCGCAAGATTAAAGGTGCCGACAAAACTTGCGGACAGAGCTTCGGAGCTTGTGGGGCTGCATATGTACGATTTATCGTGTTTAGCTTCGGAGAACAAGGTAAGGAAGTTTATCGTCAACCATTTCGACCTGATTGACGAGCTTTTAATGCTAAAACAGGCTGATTATTCCGCCTGCAAGGACGATTTATCTCAAGCGCCCTGCGTAAAAAAATGGAAAAGTATCATTGAGAAGATGAAAAGAGAAGACGTTCCGTTCACTTTAAAACAGTTGGCGGTCAAGGGAAACGAGTTGATTGGTGCGGGGATATGTGCCGACCAAGTGGGTAAAACGCTCAATTTTCTGTTAGAACAGGCGGCAATGGGCTGTGTGCCGAACCAAAGGGAAAGGCTGGTAGCCTTTGCGTTGAGAAACCCTTTAAAGCTATAGCTTTAATATAAATAGTTTTATTTAGTTGATTTTTGCATTAGTAATATAGTATAATGATAAAACGAAGTAAAAGTATTACGACGTGAAGCGGCGGTTAGTTAAGCCGCAAAAGACTTTACAGCTTTTATGCAGGTTGTATTTAGGAGGCATTTATGGCAGGAAAGCAGAGGAACAGGAGCAGGAGCAACGGTTCAAGTCCCGTTGCGGTGGGAATTATTTCCTTCTTGCTCGGCTTTATTTTCGCTTTTATCGTGTTGATAGGCAGTATCTTCGGCGTGGGCTACGTTGCGGCTACTACGGATATCAACCAAATATTCAATATGTTCGGCTTGGAAAACGTAAACGAAGGCTATGACGAGAACAATCCCGACAGTGAAAAATATAATTACATAAACGCCGACGAGGCGAAGAACATTCTTCAGCTCGTTCAAAAGATTATGGAATTATCAGGTCAAGGGTTGGGTGAAATCAGTTTAAATAAGATTGATTATCTTGCGCCCATAACCGACACGGTTTTGAACGTCGGGTACGAATTTATAGGCGATGCGATTGATTTCGATAAGGAATATTTTGAAGACGCTCCCTTAACTTCCGTTCTCGACGCTATCACCAATTCGGTGTATTACGTCCGCACTTCCAAAGTTATCGATATTCTCCACGACAAGATGGGATATGAAGATATCAACGAGATTGACAATTCTCCCATTGTTTCCAGTCTTATAAAGGGTGTAGAGGCACAGTATGCAACCGTTACGGGTATGAGCGCTGACTTCAAGTTGCCCGTACTTTACGACTATTACGTTAAGAACGGCACAAGTTATAACCGTACTGTTCCTGTTAACGGAATTTCTGCATATCCCACGAATTTAAATAGCGACTTTATCTGCGAAACGATGTCAAAGGATTCTGACGGGGAAACGCTCTATAAGGTCTACTACGTTCCCTGCAAGGTAACTCCTACGGGCATTGAAGAAGCTGAATACATAGTCGTGGATAATGTTTTAGAAGACGATGGCATCTCCTTCACAAGGGACGGTGTAACGCAAAAGCTCAAGTATGTGTTTAAGACTATCGAATACGGAGAAGACACGGTCTTTATTGCCGTTAAGCCTCAATCGGACGGCGTAAACCAAACCTTCGAGTTGGATTTTTCTGCGATTTATGCGGACGCTGAAAGCTATGCTTATTACGAACCCTATGCGAGAAACTATTTCTCCGGTCCAAACAAGATGAGCGGTAGCGACCGTCTGTACGGCATTACCACGGTTAACAAAATCAACTACTTTGTAGACAATAGCGGAAAGGTAATCGAGTACGACCCCCTTACATTGGCGGATATAATGCTCGATCCTATGGGTCCCCTTGATCAGATGCCTGTATATACCGTTGTGGAAGAGAATCAGTCAGAGATAGTCAAGGATATCTTCGGCGATACGTCTCTCGGTGCTGTTTTAGGCAATAAGGTAGATTTCAACACTTTAATTAATAAGATTTATCTCTCCACGTTCTTATCCGACGTGCGTGTAGACGACAAGGTTATGGCGTACATAGTCTACAATATCTCCAACATAACCGACAACGGTAACGGCAGTTATACCGCAATCTACGATAAGGGCGGAGAGAATGAAAAGGCGGTTACGTTAGAAGTTGACGGCGGAACTATTAAGATGGTTACCGACAGCGCAGACAAAGAAATAAAGGGTCATACCGTTGCAGATTTAACCACCATAACGCTTGACCTTACGCTGGATATCTTCCTTGACGTTAAGGCAGACGACGCTATTATGGCATATCTCGGCTACGGCATCTACGACGTGGTAGAAGTTATAGGGCAGGATTGGCAATACGAAGCAACCTACGGCGAAGGCGTAAGTGCTAAAACCGTGCGTGTATATACCGATAATAGCGGCATAGTGACCAAGGTTACGTATGAAAACGGAAACGAAATCAAGGGTACGACCATTGACGAAGTGAACGAAAGGGTTGACGGCATTATGGACGTTCTCACCCTTCCCGACGTAATAGACGTGGACGCTTCCGAGACGATTATGGTTTATATCGGTTACGGCATAAGCGACGTGGAAGCGGTTATGGGGCAGGAGTACTCCTACACCGGTATCCATGAAGGCGATACAGTATATATCTACGTCGACTCTAATAACTATATAACAAAGGTTACGGATACTGCCGGAAATGCAATCAGCGGTACGTCGATCAACGGCGTAAGCGCAAGGGTTGACAATATTATGGACGTCATCTCCATTCCCGACCTTATGGATATCGATCCCGAAGAAGAGATGATGGCATATCTCGGCTACGGCATCTACGACGTAACTGCAAGCTCGGGCGTCAACAACGGTAAGGCATATAATTACGTTGCAACCTATAAAGACGGCAGTACGGAAGTAACCGTTTACGTTCAAAGCGAAGCGGGCGTCATTAAATCCGTATGGAAGGCAGACGGCACTGAGATTAAGGGAACAAAGGCAAACGACGTCTCCAATCTTTTAGACAACATTGACCAGGCGTTAAGGATAACCGAGTTTATGGATATCAACGCAACCGAAGCAATAATGACCTACGTCGGCTACGGCGTGTACGGCGTTGAAGCGGTCGGCGGTTCCAACAACGGCAAGACGTACTCCTTCACGGGTAAGTACGACAAGGGCGGCGTTGAAACTACAGTATATATCGCAACAGACGGCAACGATTTAATTACCGACGTCTGGGATGGGGACGGTGCAACGGTAGTCGGCACCAAGGTCGGCGATATGCCTGACAGAATCGATTCCCTTCAGGATAAGCTCACGATAGGCGAGATCATCACGGTTAACTCAAGCTCTTCACTTGTGTTGCAGGCTATCGCAGATTCGACTATCAGCGGTTTAAACGACAAGATTAACACCTTAACTATAGGTGAAATCATAGAAATAGATTCAAGCTCTTCTCTGATTTTGCAGGCGTTAAAGGATACCACAATCAACGGTTTAAACGACAAGATCAATACCTTGACGATAGGTGAAATCGTAGAAGTAGATTCAGGCTCATCCTTGATTTTGCAGGCGTTAAAGGATACCACAATCAACGGTTTAAACGACAAGATCAATACCTTGACGATAGGTGAAATCGTAGAAGTAGATTCAGGCTCATCCTTGATTTTGCAGGCGTTAAAGGATACCACAATCAACGGTTTAAACGACAAGATCAATACCTTGACGATAGGTGAAATCGTAGAAGTAGATACAAACTCTTCTTTGATATTGCAGGCTTTGAAGGATACGACTATCGACGGACTTGACGCAAAGATTCAAACCCTTACGATTGGCGACATTGTAGGGATAACCGACAGTTCAACAAAGATTTTGAAGTCGTTGGCGGATACGACCATCGACGGGCTTGACGCAAAGATAAATTCCTTAATTGTAAGCGACGTGCTTGAAGAAGAAGAGATTAATTCAAACAGCATATTGAGCGAATTAAAGAATACTGAAATCACTAATCTCTCGACCGAGATAGATAAAGTGCTTATTCAGCGTATCTATGCTGAAGAGGTTTACGGCACGGGCGCAACGCTTAAGAATAAAACCGAAATTACATACAACTCCGAATATCTGTATTACGAAAGGACGGGCAACGAGGAGGACGGTTATAAATACACGATTACCGAAGTCGGTTGCTACGATTCAGAAGGTGTGCTTTTGACGGGTATTGATTACGACAATGCTTTAGGTAAGCTTACCGAAGAGCAATTCAATGCAGGTGATTACTACACCTACGGTGAAGCTAAAGGCATGTGGAAGCTTGTATTGTACAGGATAGACGAGAGCGGCAACAAGACCGAAAAGGCATACACCTTAAACAACTTCGATTACATGGTCAACACTTGTTCAGACGTCGTCTACAACTCCACGCTTCAGGAGCTTCAGGATGCCGAGATTATCGAAGATACGGTCAACCTTCAAAAAACAATCAAAACGGTTAATACGTCTGACCCCATTAACGGTGAGGGTGGGATAAACTACCAATACGTAACCGTTGTCGACGGTAACGTTACTTTGACTTCCGATTCAAGTCAGGCTAAAAAGATAGGTGAATTATCCTTGAAACAGTTGCTTGCGGCAATCATGCTGTTACCTAATTAAAAACAAACAAAAAAATCATTTCGGGGTGCGTCTGCGCCCCGAAAAAACGTTTGACAAATCATTTAATAATATTGTATTATAGTAAAGCGTTTAAAAAAACGCCTATAAACCTTGAATACCGTTAGTGGTATTCCGATTAAGTCCGGGAGGTGAAATTATGAAAACTTACGAAATGCTTTATGTGTTGGACGCAGCTCTTTCTGACGAGGCAAAGGAATCTTTTGTTTCCAAGTTCGAGACTATCGTTTCCGACAACGGCGGCAAGGTTATCTCCACTGATAAGTGGGGCGTAAAGAAGTTGGCTTATCCTATCAACTATAAGCACGACGGCTATTATGTATTGATGACCTTTGAAGCCGAAGCTGCAGTCGTTAAGGAGCTTGACAGAGTTGCAGGCCTTAGCGTTGAAGTTTTAAGAAGAATGATTACTATTAAGTAAGATAAGGGAAGACAGATGAACAAAGTATTTTTAATAGGAAATCTCACCAGAGACCCCGAACTTACGGAGACGAGCGGCGGCGTATCGGTATGCCGTTTTGCTATTGCCGTAAACAGGAATTATTCAGGCTCTGACGGTGAGAGAAAGACCGACTTTTTTAACGTAACTGCGTGGAGAGGCCTTGGCGAAACGGTTTCCCGTTATGCTAAAAAGGGCAACAAGGTTGCGGTAATCGGTTCGATTGAGTTGCGCAATTATGAGGACAACCAGGGCGTTAAGCGCACGTCTGTGGATATTATTGCACAGGACGTAGAGTTCTTATCACCCAAAGGCGGTTCTAACGGCGCAGGGTATGAAAGCGATATGCCTGCTGCACAGGGCGGTTCCAGAAAGCCTGCTTTGCAGTCGTTTGACGACGACGGCGATATCCCGTTCTAATCCCATTTCAGAAAATAAGGAGAATAGTCATGGAAGAAAAGACCACGAATACAACGGCAGCTCCTGCAGCAGCAGGCGCAAAAAAGCCTTTTAAGAGAGTACCCCGCAGGAAGGTCTGCGTTTTCTGCCAGGAAAAGGTTGAGGTTATCGACTACAAGGACGTAAACCGCCTTAAGAAGTTCGTTACCGAATCCGGCAAAATGCTTCCCCGCCGTATGAGCGGCAACTGCGCAAAGCACCAGAGAGAGCTTTCCAAAGCAATCAAGCGTGCAAGGGTTGCAGCATTACTTCCTTTCAAGGGTGAGTAATTAATCAAAACAGTCTAAAAGCGAGAGCGTTGCTCTCGCTTTTTTCTTTTCACCAAATAAGAAAATCGCCTGCAAGGCGTTGCCTTGCAGGCGATTTAAATATCACTTTAACCGATATTATGCCACTACGTTGTCCTGACTTTCGACCTGTTCTTGAGCGACGGGCATATCGGCTTCCTTTGCGACGACGTGTTTTACTATTGCTATTACGGCAATAACAAGACAGCCGAAGGCTACGTTATAATTACCGAAGACACAGCAAAGCACTGTGCTTGCAACGCCGTAAATGGCAAAGGTTATAATACTGCGTAACTTATTAGGGTTAATCTTAATTAAAGTGGAGAACAGTATATATAACGTGGCAAGCAGGGCAAGGGGTATCCAGCTTACGGGCAGAATACCTAGCATTACGCCGAAAGTGGTAGTAATGCATTTTCCGCCACGGAAGTGGTTAAACATACCCACAGCGTGTCCGAGTACGGGTGCAATCATAACTAATGAGAGCATTGCGCTGTTTTTTTCAAGGAGCATACTTGCTAAAAATACAGGTATAAAGCCCTTTAATAAATCCAGAGCAAGGCACAGCGAACCTATGCCCTTGCCGAAGTGCTTAAACGCATTGAATGCACCGGGATTTCTATCGTCGCTGATCTCGCATATGTCCTTACGGGTTAACAGTGCAGGTATGCTCCTGCAGAACATTATACTCCCCAACAGGAAGCCCGTTATTATAAGTAGAATCCAAATAAACGTAGTCATTCGTCTTTGTCTCCATAACTATCTGTGTAATTAAATAAGTTGCATTGCCTTCCACATACTGCCTTTGCAAGGTCTGCATATTGGCGGCGAGTGCATCGTCGTTTAGCAATAATCCAACATTTTTAACGGCATTTTTAATCTTCTTGCCGTTTAAGGAAAGTCCGTGACCGGTAAAGGTTTTGAAGTTTGCCGACTCAAGCCCCGGTACGGCGTTCAGGTTGATAAGCGGTACGTTTGCTACGGCAATCTCGGTCAGCGACAGTCCGCCCGATTTACTCATAACGCAATCAGCCGCCTTAATATACAGGTTGACTTCGTCCGTAAAGCCCACCGTTCGGATATTATTGAAACTTCCGAAAGCTTTGTCAAGCTCGTCTTTGAGCTCCGTATTTTTACCGCAGAGAACGATAAAGTTATAACTGTCGTCAAACGTGCGGACGAGCTCTTTACAGAGTTTTTTAATTTTTCCGCAGCCTTCGCTGCCCGTCATAATGAGCACCGTTCTCTTATTCTCGTCAAGCCCGAGCTTGCGCCTTGCCTGCGTCTTGCTTATGTTGATATTGAACTTGGGGTGAACGGGAATTCCCGAAATAATAATCTTATCCGCATTAAAGCCTAATTTTACAAACTGTTTGGCGACCTTGCTGTCCGCAACGAAATAACCGTCCATATCCGTCTCTTTTACAAACGGGTGTATGGTGTAGTCGGTCATCACCCCGTAGCAAGGAACGGTTTTTCCGTATCTTTTGCGGATTTCAGTCATCGTGTTCATTGCAAAGAAGTGTGTGCAGATAACACGGGTAAAGCCGTTTTCCTTAATATAATTATAAAGTGCGTCTGCATACTTTGCGTAAATGGGGTAGATGGGAGAAGGTAAGTGCAGTTTGTCATACGCCATACCCATGGCAAAGACAGCCCCGAAAAGGTTGGGCGTCTTCCTTATGACCTTTGCATATATGCCGTTAACCTTTTCAACCGTCTTTTTGCTTTTAAATTCCCCGATATCCTTGGTTTCGCAAGATATACCTTTGGATTTAAGATTGTATTCTATTGCGTAAGCTGCACTGTTGTGCCCTGCACCCGTCCCGCAGCTTAACAGCAAAACTTTATGTTTAGTCTTTGTAGTCATAATATTGCCTTGTCATCAATAATTATTACATTTATCATACAGCATAATTACAAAAAATACAAGCAAATTAAAAAAGTTTTTTGTAAAAATTATGTTAACTTTTTATGAACTGTAATTCACTATTATATATTCTGCATTGCGACTGTTTTCACTAAAAAGACAAAATTTTAATTGACGGCAGCACTTTACAGGGGGAAGAAAGTGTGGTATAATTATAGGCGTAAAAATTTTTTAAGGAGATTTATAGAAATGGGTTTTGAACAAAACTTTTCACTTGAAGGCAAAGTTGCTTGGGTAACCGGCGCATCCTACGGTATCGGTTTTTCAATCGCATCCGCTTATGCTCAAGCAGGCGCTACAATCGTTTTCAACGATATCAATCAGGAACTTGTAAATAAGGGCTTGGCTGCATACGAAGCAAAGGGTATTAAGGCTCACGGCTACGTTTGCGACGTAACCGACGAAGAAGCTATAAACGCACTCGTTGCGCAGATTGAAAAGGAAGTAGGCGTTATCGATATTCTCGTTAACAACGCAGGTATCATCAAGCGTATCCCTATGTGCGAGATGTCCGCCGCAGACTTTAGAAAGGTTATCGATATCGACTTAAACGCACCTTTCATCTGCTCCAAGGCAGTTATCCCTTCAATGATTAAAAAGGGTCACGGCAAGATTATAAACATCTGCTCTATGATGAGCGAACTCGGCAGAGAGACCGTTTCCGCTTACGCTGCAGCAAAGGGCGGTCTTAAGATGCTTACCCGTAATATCTGCTCTGAATACGGCAAGTACAACATTCAGTGCAACGGCATAGGCCCCGGCTATATCGCAACTCCCCAGACTGCACCCCTTCGTGAAATTCAGCCCGACGGCAGCCGTCATCCTTTCGACAGCTTCATTCTGGCAAAGACCCCTGCAGAGCGTTGGGGCGATCCCGAAGATTTAGCAGGTCCCGCTGTCTTCCTTGCGTCCGACGCATCTAACTTCGTCAACGGTCACATTTTGTACGTTGATGGTGGTATCTTGGCGTATATCGGCAAGCAACCGTAATCGTTCTTTGCGTATAAGCGTCGTATTTCGGCGTTGCAGTCCGTGCCGCCTTGGTCACTTACGTCTATGTAAGCTCCCTGCGGTCGGTACTTCTGCGCCTTGAACTACTCGCTTCTTCACAAAGAGATGGGGTTGGGTGTGGTGATTGCTCTCCTGCTCTTGCTCGTATCTTTTCAAAGAGATGGGCTTGGGTTTTTTCGTACTCCTGCGCCTTGAACTACTCGCATCTTTCCAAAGAAGCATACCCCAATAAGGTGAAAATAACGCCCCGCACTTCCGTGCGGGGCGTTTCTTATATTATTACCTATTTTATATTAAGCCTTGCCGTGTTTCTTTTGCAGGTACTCGTGCATAGCCATAGCGACCTTCTTGGACTGTTCGGAAGCTTCGACAACCGTCTTTGCGCCCTTAACAACGTCGCCCGAAGCAAACACGCCTTCACGGGTGGTTTCGCCGTTTGCGCCGATTTTTGCAAGACCTCTTTCGTTGGTCTCAAGTCCTTCGGTCTGGCTTAAGATGAGGTTAGAAGGTCTCTGCGAAATACAAATCATAACGCTGTCCGCCTTCATAAGGGTAGGGGTGTCGGATACGGAGACGAGCCTATGCTCTTCGTCGCAGACGGTGTCGGCAAACATAACGCCTTCGTCGGTAATCTCAACGGGCTGTTTGTTATATACAAACTCTGCACCTTCGTACTCTGCGTATTCCTTTTCTTCTTCGCTTGCCGAATAGTTGTCCGAACGGACGGTAATCTTAACGTCTTTAACGCCCATACGGAGTGCCGTTCTCGCAACGTCCATTGCAACGTTGCCTGCACCGATAATAATCATGCTGTTGCCGAGCTGACCACGGTAAGCTTCGGGCTTTTCCAGATAGTGTACGCCGTAGTGAACGTGTCCGAGCGTTTCGCCCTTGATGTTGAGTGCGATAGGCCAGGTTACGCCCGTACCGATTGAGATTGCTTCAAATCCGTCACGGAACAGCTCTTCTACGCCGAACGCCTTGCCTATGGTGATGTTGAACTTAATCTTAATACCCATACGCAGCATAAGCGTCTTATATCTGTCGATTATCGACTTGGGCAGTCTGAATTCGGGTATACCGAAGCGGAGTACGCCGCCGATATCCGACTTGCTTTCAAACACGGTTACGTCATAGCCGAGCTGTGCCATCGTAATGGCGATGGTAATACCTGCGGGGCCCGAACCGACTACGGCAACCTTAATGCCGTTCGAAGGTGCTTTAGTTAGCTCCAGATTATCTAAATATCTTTCGGAAATAAAGTTCTCAATCGTTGAAATCTCAACGGGTGCGCCCTTAAGACCCCTTACGCAATGCCCTTGGCACTGGTTACCGTGGTTGCACACTATCGAGCAGACAACCGAAAGGGGGTTGTTGTCGAACAACATTCTGCCTGCTTCATCGATATCTCCCTTTAAAAAGGTCTGAATAAAATCGGGAATGGGCGTGTTGATGGGGCAACCCGTTCTGCATAAAGGTTTTTTACAATTAAGGCAGCGTTTTGCTTCCGCTATAACGTTATGAGCCATAAAAAATTCTCTCCCTTATCACTATTTTATATTATAATTTTAATTTAAACTTCTTCAAGAGCCTTTTTGATTTTATCAATCATCTCGGCATATTCAGCTTCGGAAAGATAGGTCTTTGCGGGGTTCATGGTGAAAGTGCCGCCCCACTCGTCGCCGCCTGCGTACTTGGGGCAGAGATGGACGTGAAGGTGACAACCCGTATCGCCGTACATACCGTAGTTGAGCTTATCGGGGTGGAACGCCTTGTGGATAGCTTTGGCGGCTTTATTGACGTCGGCAAAGAATAAATTTCTCTCTTCGTCGGAGATGTTTACAATTTCGCTGACGTGGTCTTTATAAGCCACAATGCACCTGCCGGGCTTGGACTGCTCTTTAAAGAGTATGAGTGAAGAGACGTTCAATTCGCAGATAAAAATGCCGAATTTATCGAGCAGCTCGCCACGCATACAATAGCCGCAATTACAATCTTTCATAACTTTATACCTACCTATTATAGTTAACGCTATAATTATATCACGCAACTTTCAATATTTCAATAGCAAAAACAAATTTTTATGGGGAAATGGAACCATAAAATTGTAGCGTAAAGTCATTAAAAACCAAATTTTTATTTTTTTAATTTTTTAGTTGTATCGTGTTGATTTTTGCTTTACATTGTGATAAAATTTTTTGTAATGTGAAAATGTTACTAATTTTGAGTGTCGTTTTCAAAAAATAATAAACTTAAGAGGGGTTTAATATGGAATTGTATTGGCTTTTAGTCATCGCAGGTGCTGCTGTTATTCTTGCAGTTTCTTGCGCTGCCCTCAACTACTTCGTTACGAAGAAGTTGAAGGAAGGTACTGAAAGAATGCAGGAAATCGCTGCGGCAATCCGTGTCGGTGCGAATGCGTTCATTAAGTATGAATATAAAATTGTTGCAATTATAGGTTCTGTCGTTGCAGTGATTTTAATTGCTTTTGTCAGCTGGCAGACAGGTCTTGCGTTCATCATCGGCGCACTCGTATCTGCGGCGGCAGGCTTTGTAGGTATGAAGATAGCAACTTACGCTAACGTAAGGGTTACCAATGCCGCAAACGAAACCCGTGACACGGGCAAGACCTTGAAGGTTGCCTTCAGGGGCGGCTCAGTTATGGGCTTATGCGTTGCAGGCTTTGCGCTTTTAGGTGCGCTTTTGGTATTCCTTATCTTCGGTATCGGTTGCGGACAGATTAACGATATAATCAACAAAGCGGCAGAGCCCACCGTCTGGACGACCTGGACGCCTATTGAAGCAGGCTTCACTATGACTCTTTCGGGCTATGCTCTCGGCTGCTCAATTATCGCACTCTTCAACCGTGTAGGCGGCGGTATCTACACCAAGGCTGCGGATATGGGTGCGGACCTTGTAGGTAAGACCGAAGCTCACATTCCCGAAGACGACCCCAGAAACCCTGCTACCATTGCAGATAACGTCGGCGACAACGTAGGCGATGTTGCAGGCTTGGGCAGCGACCTTCTGGAATCTTTCGTAGGTGCAATGCTCTCCGGCGTAATCTTGGGCTGTGAAGTATATGCTCACCACGCAGGTCCGCTTTTGGGCGCAGATTTCCTTAAAACTTTGCTTATGTTCCCTATGGCATTTGCAGGCGTCGGTCTTTTAGGCTGTATAGTAGGTATCTTCTACTTATTGTTAATTCCTTTAAAGAAGAACACCAACGTACATATGCAGCTCAATATCGCAACCTGGATTTCCGCAGGTATTTCAGTCGTCGGCTGTTTCCTTTTAAGCTTCTTTATGTTCCAAAACATAAACGCTGACGTGCTTAAAGACGTACTCGGTTTCAAGGCAGGTAATTGGTCTCCTTGGCTTGCGGCAGTTATGGGTATTTTTGCAGGTATAATAATCGGTATCATCTCCGAGTACTATACCAGCTATGACTACAAACCCACCAAAAATATCTCCAAGTCGGCTAAAGAAGGTGCGGCGCTCACCATTACGGAAGGTATGGCAACTGGTATGATAAGCTGTATGCTCCCCGTAATCGTGCTTGCTGCGGCAATCTTCGGCTCCTATTCAATCGCAGGTTTGTACGGCGTATCCTGTGCGGCAATCGGTATGCTTTCATTCGTTGCGGCAACCGTATCCGTTGATACGTACGGACCTATCTCCGACAACGCAGGCGGCATTGCAGAAATGTCCTTCCTCGACCCTGAAGTTCGTGAAATTACCGACAAGTTAGACGCAGTCGGCAACACCACGGCGGCAATCGGCAAGGGCTTTGCAATCGGCTCCGCAGCATTCGCAACCATCTCGCTTCTCTGCTCATATCTCTATGCATTTGCAGAAATGGATCCGATAAGTCAAGTATATTCGTTAGCACTCAATATGGCTAATCCCCTTGTACTTATAGGCGGTATCGTCGGTGCGGCAATTCCCTTCATGTTCTCGGGTATGCTCATTCAGGCAGTTGCAAAGGCAGCAAGGAACATGGTTGAAGAAGTTCGTAGACAGTTTAAGGAAATTCCCGGCATCTTGGAAGGCACTGCTAAACCCGACTACGAGACCTGTATTCAGATTTCTTCAAAGGGTTCCATCAAGCAGATGACCGTTCCCTGCATTATCGCCATTGCAATTCCCGTTGTCGGCGGATTCGTCTTCGGCCCTGAATTCGTCGGCGGTCTGTTAGTAGGCGCAATCATTGCGGCAATCATGCTTGCAATCTACACGGGCAACGCCGGCGGCGCTTGGGATAACGCAAAGAAGTACATCGAGTGCGGCGGCGTTGAAGGCGTTAAGAAGGGCGAAGAAGGCTATGATGCAGTTCACGATGCGGCAGTTGTTGGCGACACCGTAGGCGACCCCTTAAAGGATACGGTAGGACCTTCCCTTGACATTCTCATCAAGATTATGTCCACCATCTCGCTCGTAATGGTTGTACTTTTCAACGAGTATAATCTGTTCACTTTGATAGGTTAAAACCTGACAACTTAAAAAAATAACGGTGCGGTCTGCGAATTTAATTTCGCAGACCGCATTTTCACAAAAAACACATTATTCTGTTTTGACAATTTAACAAATGCATAATATAATTAATGTGTATAATTGTTGCCAACTTGGAGGGGTTAATGAAAAAAAAGTTTGTTGTAAGCCTGTTGCTTGCGGTTACGCTGTTGCTTTCAACGCTCTGCGGTTGTGCATCTTCGGCAAAGAGCATCGTCTCAATCGTAAAGACGGACAGCATAGGGTTTACCGATTACTACACGATAACCTATACGGACGGCTCGACGTCTGTCTACACTATAACCAACAACAATTACGGATCTTTGTTCACGGTTGACGAGTTATACGAATTTTACAAACAGTCCGACCCCGACATAACGAGAGAAGAGTTTATTGAAAAATTTCTTAAGGCAGAAAACGGCAGTAGCTCGCAGGATAATTTAACCGCCCTTTCATCGCTATTCAGAAGCGGTATGAAGATATATTCGGTATTCAACGAGAGTAGCGACAGCACCTATGAATCCAATTTTACGGGCAGCGGCGTAATCTATAAAATCGAAAGCGATTATGCGTATATATTGACCAACTACCATATGATTTACGACGACGCCGCCGTAACCGAAGACAAGACGGCGAAAAAGGTGTTTGCCTATATGTACGGCAGCAACTACGCCCCCGTCCGCACAACTTCGGGAGAGTTGGTGATTGCAAGCGATGATAACTTTGGTTTGACCTGCGAATATGTGGGCGGCTCTGCCGAGTGCGACGTGGCTATCGTAAAAGTGCCTACAGCCCAATTATTGAGTAAATATCCACAGGCTGAAGCGGTTGTAATAAACCAAAGCTATCAGGTCGGGCAGACGGTCTATGCTCTCGGAAATCCCAACGGGCAGGGCTTAAGCCTTACTAAAGGCATTATCAGCGTCGATTTGGAGATAGTGGCGTTAAACGTTGCCGGTACACGCAACTACTACCTTTTAAGGACGGACGCCGATTTAGATCACGGCAGTTCGGGCGGCGGACTCTTTAATGCGCAAGGCGAGCTTATAGCCCTTTGCAATTCCGGCAGTGACACTGTGACGAGCATTAACTATGCCATTCCTGCTTCAAACGTCGTTCCCTGTGCGGAAGGTATACTGTATTATAACGGATTGGATTCAACCGACCACAACACCTACAGAATGAGATTAGGCGTAACTGTCTACGAAAATAACTGCCGTTATATTTACGACAGCGTTACGCAGGCAGGCTGTATCAAAGCTGACATAACCGTCAGCGAGCCCGAAGCAGGTTCAACAAACCCCATCGAAGGCCTTGCTGCTCACGCAATGGGCTTGCAGGCAGGCGACGTAATCAGGGCATTTTCGATTAACGGCACAAAGTACGAGATGAAGCGTATGATTGATTTAACCAACGTGCTTATGCAAGTTAGAGAAGGGGACAGCGTTACCATGACCGTCAGAAGGAACGGTGAGGAGATAGAATCTTCAGCATATACCGTAGCGAAGACCGATCTGGTTTCAATGTAACCTTAATAAGGAAAAGAGAATATGGAAGAGAATAAGAAGACGCTGTACTCTGCTGTGCAGCCCACCAACAACTTAACGATAGGCAATTATATCGGGGCTATAACTAACTTTGTACAGCTTCAGGAAGAGTATAACTGCGTATATGCCATCGCCAATATGCATGCAATCACCGTAAGGCAGAACCCCGCAGAGCTGCGCCAGAGAACGCTTGCCCTGCTTGCCTTATACATTGCCTGCGGCGTGGACCCCGAAAAATGTATACTCTATCTGCAATCGCATGTACCCGCTCACGCAGAGCTCGCTTGGGTTCTCAATACCTTTACCTATGTGGGCGAAATGGAGCGTATGACGCAGTTTAAGGATAAATCTGCCCGTCATGCCGATAATATCAATATGGGGCTTATGGACTATCCTGTGCTTATGGCGGCGGATATCCTTCTCTATCAGGCGGACTACGTCCCCGTAGGTGAAGACCAACGCCAGCATTTGGAGATAACAAGGGATATTGCCACCCGTTTCAATAACGCATATTCCCCCACGTTCACCGTTCCGCAGGGCATATTCCGCAAGGTCGGCGCAAAGATTAACGACTTGCAGGAGCCCACAAAGAAGATGTCCAAGTCGGGCGAAAATCCCAACGGCGCAATCTTCTTATCGGACGACAAGGATACGGTTATGCGTAAGTTCAAGCGTGCCGTAACCGACAGCGACGGCGAAATCCGCTTTGACCCCGTTCAAAAGCCCGGCGTAAGCAACCTGCTTTCAATCTATTCGGTGTTTGCCGGCAAGACCATTGACGAAGCCGCTGCCGAGTTTGCAGGCAAGGGCTACGGCGAATTCAAGCTTGCCGTAGGCGAAGCGGTTGCAGATAAGCTTACGCCCATTCAGCAAGAGCAGGCAAAACTGCTTGCAAATAAAGATTATTTAAACGAAGTGCTTATCTCGGGTGCGCAGCGTGCAAGCGCCATTGCCCGTAAGACGCTTTCAAAGGTGTATAAGAAGATAGGCTTCTATCAGGTTTAACTCCACTGTATGTTTGGATATATTCAACCCGACGTACCTTATCTGTTTAATAAGGACGAAAAACTTTATCAGGCGTCGTACTGCGGAATGTGCAAGTCCATCGGCAAGGCGTGCGGCAATATGTCCAAGTCGGCACTCACCTACGACGTGGCATTTATGTCCTGCCTTTTGCATAACATTGCCGCCTGCGATATGGTGGTTAAAAAACGCCGTTGCGCCCTGCATATATTTAAGGCACGCCCTATGGCAAAGGAAGACGATATCTCCCTAATGCTCGGCTGTTTAAACTCCGTACTCGCCTACTATAAACTTTTGGACGATAAGGCTGACGGTGATTTAAAGGGTGCGTTTGCGTTTATATATAAGCGTGGGTATAAGAAGGCGTTAACCCGCCACCCCAAGATAGAAGAGATTATCTCACGGTCGATGTCAAGGCAGAGAGAGATAGAAGGGCGAAACAGCGCAATTATCGAAGAAGCTTGCGAGCCTTCTGCCGAGATGATGAGAGACGCTTCCGCATATGTGTTAGGCGAGTACGCCAACGAGCATACTAACGCACTCATTTACGACATAGGCAAGTGGATATATCTTGCCGATGCGTTTGACGACTACGATAAGGACGTGAAGAAGGGCAGATATAACGTGCTCTACAACGCCTTTAAGTGCAAATGCAAGAGCGAAGCCGTCGCCCGCAACGAGCAGGAGATAAATTTTATATTCAACACTCTATTTGCGGATATGCGTTATCACCTGTCAAACATCAAATTTCACTTCAATCACGACTTGACGGATAATATCATATTAAGGGGAATTCCCCTTAAAACAAGGAGCTTGGTGCACGGCAAATGTGGTTGCGGCAAGCATAAGGAAAAGGGCAGTCAGGCCGATTAAACACAGCATATATTGGGGGATAGCTGAAATTATCCCAACGGACAGTAAAGCAAATACGGCAGTATTTAAAGGAGTTTGCGGTATAGATGAATAAGAAGAATTTAAAAATTTTAGGCCTTTCGGAAGGAGCAACTGCAGAAGATATAGAGCAGGCTTATTCCACCCTTAAGGCTAAATATATGGAAGAGAGATTTCTCGACGGAGAAGCGGGAAATAATGCCGCAAAGATGCTCGGCAAGATTGAAACTGCCAGGGACGAACTTTTAAGCGAGTTAAACGAAGCGGTAAAAAATGAAGACGGCGCATCTGAAACGGGCGACGCATATTCCACGGTCGAACAGCTTATACGGGAAGGTAATTTGCAGGACGCACAGCGTGCTTTGGACGCATTTAACGAGCGTAGTGCAGAGTGGCACTATCTTCAGTCCGTCGTGTTTTACCGTAAGAATTGGGTAAACGAAAGTAAGAAACAGCTTGAAATTGCAATGCGTTTAGACGCAGGCAACGAAAAGTATAAGGAAGCCTACAAAAAACTCTCCGACAAGATTGAATACGACTCCCGTAAGGGCAGCCGTGATAACGGCGGTTCGGTCTATGAAGGGCAGGATATGAGCTATTCTGGCGATAATCAGATGGGGGACTTTTGTACGTCCTGTGCGGAGTGCTGTGCGCTTAACGCCTGCCTTAACTGTATGTGCAACGGCTGCTGTAGGTTTTAATTAGAGTTATATGCCAAAGAACAGGAACAGCAAAGCTTTCGAAATTGCGCTATCGGGCATAGCCTGTGCGATAACCGTCATTTTTTTGTCGCTGGGGATATTGAGTGGCTGGTTGCTTGCGACGGGCTACTGCATAGGCATAATTGCGCTTATGCTGCCCCTTTCCAAAAAGTTCTACCTTGGCGATTTTTTGGCATATTTAGGCGCTTGCATTTTAACCGTTATTATGGGTGCTGCCGCAAAGTTTTGGGATATGGTTCCATTCGTAATGTTTTTCGGTCTGCATCCCCTTGTAAACTGTATACAGAAAAGCGTTGGTCAAAAAACAAAGAGCGTCGTTCTGCGTTGGATTCCTTGGTTCATCGTCAAGGCGCTGTGGTTCGACGCAACGCTTATAGTGGGTTACTTCCTTGTATACGACGGGGTTTTGGGCGGTTCGCTCTTCCCCCAACAGGTGTACGACACGGTCAATCAATATATGGTATTGTTTGCGTTTACTTTAGGTACTGCGGTGTTTGCATTATATGATTTTTTGGTTTTCAAGTGTCAAAAGGCAGTGGATTGTTTAATAGGTAAGATTAAGAAGTAGTATGGAAAAAAACGTTGAATATACAGGCGAAGTCCTCTCTCTCGGCAGCGAGGGGGAGGGCGTTATAAATTATAACGGCGTAACGGCTTTCGTGCCGCAGTGTCTCCCCGGCGAAAAGGTGAGCTTTAAGGCGCTTAAGGTTACGGACAGGGTTGCTTACGGCAAGCTTACCGAAGTACATACCCTTTCAAAGGATAGGGCAATTCCTACTTGCGCAAACTTCGGCAGGTGCGGCGGCTGTCAGCTGCAGCATATGAACTACGCCCTTCAGCTGTCGTTCAAACGCCAAAGCGTGGAAAAGTGTCTTAAAAAAATAGGCGGTTTAACCGTAAAGGTGGACGACTGCGTTGCAAGCGATATGCAGTTCGGCTACCGCAATAAACTCGCCATACCCGTGGGTGTAGACGCCGAAGGGGCTAATGCGATAGGCTTTTACGCACCCCGTTCTCACCGCATCGTACCCGTCAAGGAGTGCGCCCTTCAACAGAATTGGTCGGGCAAGCTCATCTCGCTCTTACACGTCTTTATGTACGAAAGCGGTTTAAAGGGCTATGACGAGCGCACCCGAAAGGGCGATATCCGCCAACTTGTCGCAAGGGAGCTTGAAGGCAAGTTTATAATAACGGTGGTTGCAACCAGAATAATCGAGCTTGAAGGCTTTGCAAAAAAGCTTGAAAGCGAGTTTAAAAACTTCACTCTCTTGCTCAACGTAAACGCTTCCACAGGCAACGTGATTTTCGGCAAAGAGTGGCACATATGCTGCGGTAAAGGCTATTTCAGCGGTAAAGATATGGGCATAAAGTTCAAGGCGGGTGCCAACACTTTTTTGCAGGTTAACGACGACGTCAGGACGAAGCTCTATAAAGCCGTTACTACCCAAGTATGCTCAAAAGACAGCGTTGCGGTGGACTTATATAGCGGCGGCGGTATGTTGACCGCACTGCTCGCCAAAGGGTGTAAGGCGGCGTATGGCATAGAAATCGTAAAAGAGGCGGTTGAGTGCGCAGACGAGCTTAAGGAGATGAACAACCTAACGGATAAAATGTTCAATATCTGCGGAGCGGTGGAGGACAAGTTGGACGAAGTGTTTTCCCTTACCGAAGGCGCAGAAAGGGTAATCGTGTGCGATCCCCCCAGAAAGGGTATGGAGAGATCGGTGTGCAACGCAATACTTGCAAGCGGGGCAAAAAAGGTCGTGCTTATATCCTGCAATCCCGCAACGCTCGCCAGAGATTTAGGGTTGCTCTGCGGAAGCTTAAAGGAAGTTGACGGTCAACTAATCAAAAACGCCGACTACGACGGCACGCCGCTTCAAGGCTATTACGACGTAGTCTCCGTTACCCCCTTCGATATGTTCCCGCAAACCAAACACGTCGAGACGCTGGTAGTATTATCCCACAAAAAGCCCGATTCGCATATCGAAGTGAAAATTGACTTTGACAATACGTCTCTTGATAAGAGCGCCATTGCCGAACGAGCAGAGAAAAGAAAGCCCAAAGACAAGCCGACTTATAAGGATATACAGGATTGGGTGGAGAAAAACTACGGTTTTAAGGTTCACACTGCTTACATTGCGGAAGTGAAGAGAAACGAGGGACTACCAATGTACGACGCTCCCAACGCCGTGGAAGAATTAAAACACCCCCGTCCTCATCCAACCCCTAAAATGGTCGAGGCAATCAAACAAGCATTAAAGCATTTTGAGATTATATAAAATTAACAAAATTAACAAGAATAAGAACTCAGATGACTATCTGGGTTCTTTTTTACGAAACAGTACAATAATTGTTCTCTAATATTTAGAGAAATTCTTGTAAAATATTTTTATTTGTGCTATAATAATTTAAATTAAGAATTGATCACAAAGTAGGAGCAGATATGGCAGCTTGTTATAAGAAATTGTGGAAAATTTTAATTGATAGAAATATGCGTAAAGAAGACTTGCGTGTTGCGGCGGGTATCACTACAACTGCAATGGCTAAGCTCGGTAGAAACGAAACTGTGCATATGGATATCTTGCTTAAAATTTGCAAGGTTTTGGATTGTGGGATTGAGGATATAGTTGAAATTACTGACGATATAATTGATAAAGCAAAGAAAATTCAAGACGCAAATGATGACATTAAAAAAATAGACGAGCTGTTGAATGATTCGACTGCTTTCCACCATAAGGCAGATTCGCTTTATGATGAGCTGTCTAGAAATATAGATTATTCAAAGTATATAATGGCGGCTCGGATAGCGAAAGGAATGATAGGGAAAACGCCATTTAAACAACTGCCCTATTTGCAAAAAAGGAATATCTTGGTTATGATACGGGAATCCATTAATGCCTATATAGTAAATGAACTGTCAGAAGAAGTGTCTGACGGAGGAAACTAAAATGATGAATGAAAATATAATTGACATAAAAGAAAATCGATTATTGGCGTTGGATTCTACGCTCTTAAATATTCTATTAAAAGATAATTCATCGGGTAAGAATATCGTTTGGGCTACCGACGATTACACACAATACGACGTAACATATACCAGGGATCGACAAATCACAGTTTTTTCAGTAACGGGCAAAAATGGTAGTATTATAAAACCCCGTGTTGCGAAAACAAAGCAGGAGCATATTACCCGTATTCGTGATAAAGCAGAAGTGTTTACGCCTTCTTGGATATGTAATAAGCAAAACAATCTTGTCGATAATGCTTGGTTTGGACAAGAAGACGTCTTTAATGTAGAACAAGATAAAACTTGGGTTTCAACGGAATATAAGATTCCTTTTCCTACGAAAGATGGGAAAACGTGGCAAGATTATGTAACGGTTAATCGATTGGAGATAACTTGTGGAGAAGCACCGTATCTTGCCAGCCGTTATGATACAGTTACAGGAATAGTAATTCCTATTAAAGATAGAATAGGTTTTTTGGACCGCAAACTTCGTGTTATAAGCGAAAACGTTGATGACGAACAAGAATGGTACGAATGGGCAAAACGGGCTGTTCAAAGTGTATATGGCTATGAATGGCAAGGCGACAATGTTTTGCTTGCCCGTGAAAATTTACTGTTCACGTTCAGTGATTATTACGAGGAAAAATTCTGCAAGAAGCCAAGCAAAATACAGCTTCGGGAAATAGCCGAAATTCTTTCTTGGAACATATGGCAGATGGACGGTCTTAAATTCGTTATTCCAAATAGTTGCCAAGATGGGGCTGTAACCGATACGTTCCTTTGGGGAGAGGAAAAACACGAGAATTACTGCGAGGGTTGTAGAAAGAATAAACGTAATAAGCATAATGGCATTTACTGCTACATTATGGATTGGGAAAAGAACAAGAAGGTAAAATTTGTCAGCCTTGTAAAAAAGTGATTACAAACGAGGATTTTATATGATTGATAAAACACTTTTGGATGAAATCATAATTGGGAGAGTTGAACCTCGTATTTATGCTTTTACAACCAATACTATTCCTAACTATCTTAAAGTTGGCGATACCTATCGTCCTGTTTCAATAAGGTTGAAGGAATGGGAAGAACATTATCCTAACCTTGAAAAGATGTTTGAAGGAGAAGCGAAAGTAGACGAGGTTTATTTTCGTGATTTTGCAGTACATCAATTTTTAGAGACAGAAAAAAATAGATTGAGACTTCAACCTTCAGAGTTGCCTGCAGGGATATATTATTCTAAAGAATTTTTCAAAGATGCAACCGCAGACGACGTTCAAGAAGCCATTACTGATATCCAAAGGGATTATTACGAAAAATCTCTAAAATATCAATTCTATAGTGTGGAAACTTTAAGACCGGCGAATACCGTTTATCCTCGCACGGAAACATACGATTTGCGTCCCAATCAGAAAAAAACCGTTGAAGCCTTTCGACAGGCAATAGATAACGGGCGGACGAATTTACTTATGTACGCTGTAATGCGTTTTGGTAAATCGTTTACGTCTATGTGTTGTGCCGTAGAAATGGGTGCAAACCTTGTTGTGGTTGTTTCAGGTAAAGCAGACGTATTAACTGAGTGGAAAAAGACTGTTGAAAGTCACGTCAAATTTGACGGCTATGAGTTTTTAACGGCAGGTACCTTAAGCAACAATAATCACGCCATTACCGAAAAATTAAATTCAGGCAAAAAAGTCGTTGTGTTCCTTACGCTCCAAGATTTACAAGGCGAACAAATTAAGGATAAACACCAAGAAGTATTTGGTCAAGACATTGACCTTCTTCTTGTTGACGAAACACACTTCGGTGCACGTGCAGAAAAATACGGCGAAGTTTTGAGAGATGCCAAAAATTACGAAACCGACGTTAAGAATAAAAAAGATAGCGACGACTTTGTTGACGTTGACGAAGCGAATAAAACTATAAAGACACTTAAAGCAAGAGTTACTATTCATCTGTCGGGAACGCCATATCGTATATTAATGGGAAGCGAATTCAAAAAAGAGGATATTATCGCTTTCTATCAATTCACCGATATCGTAGATGAACAGCAGGCGTGGGATAAAGAACACATTTTAGACGATGAATATAGAGAATGGGACAATCCGTACTACGGTTTTCCGCAAATGGTACGCTTTGCATTCCATCCCAGCGAGTCGTCTCGTAAACAGTTAGAGGAGCTTAAAAAGAATGGTACGACATATGCGTTTTCCGCTCTTTTTAAACCCAAGTCAATAAAAAAGTCGGACGACGGCTCACATAAAAAATTTATCTATGAGAAAGAAATACTTGACCTCTTAGAAGTAATAGACGGAAGTAAAGAAGATGATGAACTTTTAGGCTTCCTTGATTATGATAAAATTAAGGAAGGTAAAATGTGTCGTCATATAGTAATCGTTTTACCTTACTGTGCTTCGTGTGATGCATTAGAAGAGCTTATTAAAACTAATAAAAACAGATTCCGCAATTTGGGTGGTTACGAAATAGTAAATATTTCCGGTGTGGACAATCCTAATGCTTATAAATCGCCCAAGGTTATTCAATCAGTTATCTCGTCATACGAAAGTGAGGGCAAAAAGACAATTACTTTAACAGTCAACCGTATGCTTACGGGTAGTACTGTTCCTGAATGGGATACGATGCTCTATTTGAAAGATACTGCCTCTCCACAGGAATACGACCAAGCAGTTTTCCGTTTGCAGAATCAATATATAAGACAGTATAAGAGTGAGGACAGACAAGTTATCAAGTATAATATGAAACCTCAAACTTTGCTTGTGGACTTTGACCCGAACAGAATGTTTGTAATGCAGGAAAAGAAGTCAAAGATATATAACGCAAACGTTGATACGGGTGGTAATTCCGAGCTTGAGAAGCGTATAAGTAAGGAACTTGAAATTTCACCTATAATAGTCCTGAATAAGGATAAAATAGTACGTGTTGTTGCAACTGATATTTTAGAAGCGGTTAGCAATTATCAAAGAGATAAAGGTATAAAAGACGAGGCGCTGGAAATCCCTGTTGATTTGAGCATTCTTGATGATAGTGCTATTCGTGCGGTAATCGAACTTGAAAACGAAATCGGCTCTAAATCAGGGTTATCTGCTCCCGCATACAGCGGAGAAGATGATGGCGATGGTGACGAAATCGATATTCCTACTGAAGAGCCAACGGATGAGAGTGGGGATATTCCCACATCGGCAACAGGCAATACACCTGCACCCACCGATGATAAACGCAAGCAAGAAATTAGTTTAACAAAAAAAGTACAAAGCTATTATACAAGAATTTTGCTCTTTGCATTTATAACTAAAGATACGGTAATCTCCCTTTCCCAAATAATCGAAAAGATGGAAACGGAAGAAAATGCAAGGATTGCCAAAAACCTTGGGTTAAATAAAGATATATTAACGCTTTTAACTCAAAAGACAAATAAGTTTGTTTTAAGTGATTTGGACTATAAAATTCAAGACTTAAACGGACTATCGAAAGCAACCGACCTTTCACCTGTAGAAAGAGCGCAAGTTGCAGTCAATAAGTTTGGAAAGCTTGGTGATGCTATTGTAATTACGCCGTCCAATATTTGCGACGATATGGTAAATCTTCTTCCTGAAGAGTTTATCAAATCTCTTCCCGATAGTGGTGGCAAAATCTTGGATATTGCAGGAACGACGGGCGAATTTGCTGTAGCATTACATAAGCGGATGACAGAGCTAGGACTTGATAAAGGCTTTATCGCTAATGCTATATACACTATACCCAAGTCATCGGTTTGCTACGAATTAACGAGAAAACTTTATGAATTGTTGGGTTTGAACACTGCCAATATAGCAAAAGAATTTATTGCTACTGATATGCTTAAAATCAAGCTCGGTGAAGATATTGATTATGAAAAGATAAAAGCATTATTAACGCAAAACAAGCCTTTTGAAACAATCAAACTTACAGATACCCCTATCGAAGGAGAAGATAAAATGAAATTTGATGCAATAGTAGGTAATCCTCCCTATCAAGAAGATGATGGTGGCGCACAAAAAAGTGCACGTCCAATTTATAATTATTTTGTTAAAATAGGGAAGAAACTGCATCCTAAACATTTTTCAATGATTATGCCGACAAGGTGGTTTGCTGGTGGTAAAGGAAAAGAATTAGAT
The DNA here is from genome assembly GCA_051884135.1 of Candidatus Coproplasma sp. Lineage (GTDB taxonomy): Bacteria > Bacillota > Clostridia > Christensenellales > Borkfalkiaceae > Coproplasma. The sequence continues at coordinate 58,077 of JBJEVC010000030.1, forward strand.
TCTCTACGCAGTGATATGTTAAATGACAAACATATTAAAGAATTACACGATTTCTTGCACCCTGAGGAATTATTCCCCGACACTAATAATCGTGGCGGTATATGTTATTTCCTGTGGGCAGATGCTTATGATAATACAGATAATTTAGTGAATATTATCACACATGAAGGTAAAGGGAAAACCTTTACTTATCGGCGTTCAATGAAAACAAGAGATTTGGATATTTTTATTCGAGATAGTAAGGCTATTGGCATATTAGACAAAGTAATTCCTAATGGTCAAGATGTGGAAACATTAGAAACACATATTTCTGCTGCAAAAGCCTTTGGCTTTAGAACATTTTTTATTCGTGACGCTAAATTCAGAAAAAATGCAGAGGGATTATCTGAACCAATAAAGTGTTATGGGCGTGGTAATAAAATTGGTTATGTTGAAAAATCCGAGATTACTTCTCACCAAGATTGGATTTCCTGCTGGAAGGTTTATGTTCCTGAATCCAATAATATTGGTACGGAATTAAATGACGATAATCAAAATTCTTTTGTTGGGGCGCCAAATACTATTTGTACAGAAACCTTCCTTGTTGTAGGTGCTGATTTGGCATTAAATGAATACAGTGCAAATAATCTGTGTCTATATCTAAAGACAAGATTTGCAAGGTATCTATTAAGCTTGGCTAAAATAAGTCAACATGGTACAGCTAAAACATATCGCTTTGTTCCTGTACAAGATTTTTCATCGTCGACAGAAATTGATTGGAGTAAGTCCATTCCCGAAATTGACCAACAACTTTACCGCAAGTACGGTTTATCAACCGAAGAAATCTCCTTCATCGAATCAATGATTAAACCTATGGGGGAATAATATGGGGAACGTAAATTTAAGTAATGGAAATAAATGCCCTATCTGTGGAGAATCAAATTGTTCAATTTGGGCAAATGGAATAAATGACCCTTTTTATAGTTATGAATGTCCTAAATGTGGAGAGTTTTTTATACCTAACCCAAATAAAGCTGTTTATACACATGATGCAATAGAAAGCAGGTTTAACCTTAATCATTTACAAAGTTACATGTTCTATCATCAGAGTGAATTGCGTCCTATTATTTGTGATAACGATTACTTTAAAAAATATGTCACAAATGAGTTTGTTCAAATTTATAACGTTACGCCCGAAATGGTAGAATGTTGGTACCCCAAAAACTTTGCGGAAAAAATCGACTTGATACTTTTAAAATTGGGTGAATTATCTGCTTATGATGGAGATTATATAAAAGTTTTTGATTTAGCTGATAAATTGTTCTTTATTTCGCCTAATAAAAGTAAAAACATATCTAAGGGTTGTGACAAAACCATTCAAATTCAATATATAGTTGACTATTTAGAAAAAGAGAATTATTTAGTCGATGAAGGAAATGGCTTTTTCCAATTAACGCATAAAGCCCTTGAGAGAATTTACGAATTGCAAAAAAATCAAGCGAATAATAAAAATGTCTTTATTGCCATGAAGTTTGGTGAAGAAACTAAAGAACTTCGTGAGAAAATTAAAGAAGGCTTGAAGGGATACAACGTTCGTATAATGGATGAAATTGAACATAACCATCAAATTGTTCCTGAAATGCTTTACGAGATAAAAAATAGTCGTTTTGTTGTGGCGGAATTATCTCATCATAATAATGGTGCTTATTATGAGGCGGGGTATGCGTTAGGATTGGGGAAAGAAGTTATCCATATTTGTGATAAAAAAGAACTCAAAAGCGGTTTGCATTTCGACGTGGCTCAAGTAAACACTATTTTCTATGATTCTATAGATGAAATCCCCGAAAAATTAAGGAAAAGAGTTGAAGCAACGATAATATAAAAAAGGTGTACAATGGAAATTCTTATTGGTGTAATTGCTTCATTAATAGCATCGTTTGTTTGGTGGGGATTAGCTCAATTATACTCATTAGACTCGCGTAAAAAGATAAACTATCAAATAATGCTGTTGCGGAACGATAATGCCTTATATGAAAAATGTTTAGAGTATAAAGATTATAATCTAGCTTTAATTCAGTCCCAACGAATGCTATTGGAGATTGGAGAAATTATTTCTTTGATAAAGCCTTGGACGTATTTCCCAAAGAAGCGAAAACTGATTAATACTCTACTTGAAAATTTACATAGAGCAATTTCACGTTTTCAGTTATATTATAAAGGTTATGATAATGAAACTGAAAAAGAACATTGTTGTTATGAAGCAAAAAGGCATTTATATGTCGTGGGTTATGCAGATGATGGCACAGGAAGACATCCTGACCCAAACAAATTTCAATCAGTTTCTTCAGTCACGATTGCTCTGCTTTCAGATTTGAATATACGCAAATTTAAATCAGTGCAGAAAATCTTAAAAAAATCTTTTTGTTTTAATAGCAGTCACGTAGATGTTGAAACAAGAAAGAAATACTATATTGATTTAATTGAAGCAAACTCATTTAAGGATTCTTATTCTAAAGAGATTGCAATAAAGTTTCAAACGACAAACGACATATTTACTCGCAGTCAGTATGAAAAGATAATAAACAGCCTAAAATAAGATTAAAACATTTCTAAAACGGTCAGGTGTCCACGTTCTTGGACAGTTGACCGTTGACATTTTTAGGGGAGTGTTGTATGATATGTTTACCTGAAGGCGTTATGCAATCTCGCGGTTAAGCAGAGGGGGCAATGCAACCTATGCTAAAAAAATTTTTAGGGTTAATTTTGCAGGGTAATACACGTTTTTTGCATTAAAAAGCCTTGTTTTTGCAAAATAATGGGTTTTGGCATAGGGGTGAAATTTTGTTATTAGTGAAGGGGTTAAATGGCGAAAAAAGGTTACGGATACTTCTATTTTATAGATGATAACGGCGCCCTTCAGATACGAAAGCTAACGGGCAGAAAGAGAAAGCAAGTTCTAATAAATTATCTCCGTAGGCGCAGTGGGCGTGAAATGAAAGTGGAGAGTATTGCTAAGGCTTTCAACGTCTCAGTGCGCTCTATGCAAAAGCTTTTAAAGGAGTTGGAAGAAGAGAGCGTTATTCGTCGTGAAAGAGTGTATGACGAGGACGGCAAGCAAAGGGCAAACCGAATAATTTATATCGGTGAAAGACCTCGGTTAACAGGTAAGGAAATGCAGATTGAAAAGGTCTGCGCTGTGCACAACCCTTTGAAACTTCGTAACTTCCGCTGGGAAGGCTTTTGGCAAATGGACGACGATGAGATGTTCTTCAACTATGAAGATTACTATGGTTGCGACGGAACCATTCCCGAACTCAACGCCAGAGCAAGGCGGAACGGCTGTGTTTCGGAATATGAGAATCCCGAAGAGTATTATGACATAGAGCAGTATGCGGACAAGCAAGCCGAGCAAATCAACGCCCAACTAAAGAGCTTTGCCAAGAGGAAAAGGAAGAAAAGAAAATAAACGATAATATTAATTTAATCGAATGATTGACCATCATACGGTGTTTATTAAGTTCTTATATAACCAGTGAGGGGAATCCGCAAGGAATCCCCGCCTTTAAAGCGCTATATGAAAAAATTGATACAAATAGAACTCAAAGAAGATAGTTTCTTCACAAAGAATTACCTTAACTCGTTATTAGAACAAAATCAGACCTCGCCTTTTGCAGCGGAGACGAGCAAGGGCTTAAGATTTATTGCCTTGGCCTCTTTCCATGATGCAAAAATAATTGACATAAACGTTGATAATATTTTTGGGAAAGATTGTGTATCTATTGTCGTTGATTTTAGAAATACCTCCACAGAGTTCAAAACAGGCTATCAGAAATTTTACATAAGATTTTTAGATGTAAAAAATATGACCTTACCGGACAAAATAAAAGATTTATATATCCTTGATATAGACTGCATGCAGGAGGCGAGTGATTTACAAGCTGTTTTTGAGCTAGTCTATTTTATCGGAAATCAATCCTGCCACGATATATGTAAAATTAACTTTACTGATGTACAAGTAATGCCGTTGAATAAATTGAAATCATAAAGTGTATATTAATTCGTGGTAAATGAGGAAAAATGTCGGATATAATTACACGCTTGAAATCACGTTTTTAAACCCACGGAAGGAAGCGCAATTCTATAAAATTATTATTAGTCCCTACGGGAACTGCGATTTCAGCTCTCACGTTTTAAATTAGTAATCACATAGAATGATTAACCATCATAGGGCAAGCGGAACTTGCTAAATACGGTTTAAGTCGGTGAAACGTTATGTTTTGTCGGCTTTTTTGTTCCTTTTTTAGGTGAGTAAATTAGGCGTTAGAATTTTTTAAAACCTGCAAAAAACTTGCAGGTTTAGCGGTTACAATAGCAGGGCTTAATTAGTAGATGCTTTGGTCAGATTGCACAAAAATTAAAGGGTCAGGTTGTTTTTTGTAAAAAAATTCAGGGATATATAGTGAGGGGGATTGAAGCATTTATACTGAGCGGACAAGCCTATAAAACGTCAGTAAAACAATTTTAAAAATATTTTCAACTCCGTGAAATTTTCGGTAAAAATTTCAGCTACTTATATGAGGGGTAAAACTATTAATAAAAAAGCGAGGTGATTTATATATGATTGACAACGGGCTTTTGCGGTAAGCCCTAAAACAACCGCAAGGCAATGCCGAGCCTTAAATACGGCTAAAAACATATTTGAAAGGAGAAAAATGATGAAACAATTTTACTTTTACGAAAGCTACGCAAAGCCCATTTGCAAGCTTACAAACGAGGAGATAGGGCAGGTTGTCAAGGCAATTTGTGGTTATGTGTTCAACAATAAAGAACCTAACGAAAAGACTTTACCCAAGGCAAAGGCGTTGTTCTATCTTCTTCAGGAACAGCTGACGGAGGAGAAAGGCAAGGAGAAAGCTACCGCCAAACGCAATGCTAAGCACTTCGTATTGCCCTTATCATACGCCAAGTTTTTGCAGGCATTAGAGGACGAAGAGGCAGGGATATTGATAAAGCAAAGCTGCAACTTTATGTTTGGAACGCCACCCGTTACGGACGAGGAAACCGAGAGGATAGGCGGTTATTTTGAACTTATTAAACCGTCATTTGAGAAGAGCAAAAGGCAGTCGGAGAACGCTAAACGCCATAACCAAAAGCGCAAGAAAGAGCCTGTAACGTTAGAGAGAATTAGGGCAGACTTCCCTGAAATACGGGGCAATCTTAATGCCGAAAACGCTATCTTAAACGGGGTTGACTTGGACAAGTTGTATGCCTTTATTGCAGAAAATGAGAACGAAAGAAATCAGTCTATGTATGCAATAGTAGAGCTTTTCAGGTTCCAAAACAACTTGTAAAATGCAAGCCAAATGCAAACCAAAAACAAACAAAATACAAACAAGAGGAGGAGTATAAATTTGCGACAAATTCTAAAAAAAGAAAAGCAGGTAAAAGGTTTTGCCACAGATTGCCAAAACCGACACTTTTCGCTACGGCGAAATGAAGAATCGGGAAACCCGATTTTCAGGCCTCAATTGAAAAGTTAAGTTCCATGCGGTGGAATAAAAAGAGCGGCAGCGGAAGTTAGTTGCGCAAAGGGTTCGGTGATGAGATAATGTTAAATGTCCCGTAAAAGCCAAAGAGGTAATAACAATGGCGAAATACAAGCATTTAACAATGTCCGAGAGAATAGAGATTTATTCTCTCTTAAAGCAAGACGTAAGCATAAGAAAAATAGCAAAAGCACTGAACCGTGACCCAACAACTATTGCAAAAGAGATTAAAAAACATCTGGAAGTAAAGGAAACGGGCTGCGGCGGACGGCCGTTTAATCAATGCAAAAATTCGGATAAGTGTCTGAAATCGGGAGTATGCGGAGCAGAGTTCTGCTACACGTTCTGTTATAAATGCAGCAGATGTAATTTGTACTGTAAGGACTTTGAAGAACAGGTCTGCGAAAGATTGGTAAAAGCCCCGTACTGTTGCAACGGCTGTCCTAAAACTCGCAGTTGTCATTATCGCAAGAAGGTTTATCGGGCAAATATAGCTCATAGCGAGTATAAACACAATCTGTCGGAAAGCAGAAAAGGCTTTTATATTCGTAAAGCGGAGGCTAAGCGGATAGAGCAAATTATATCACAGCCCATTCTGCACGGACAATCTGTTCATCATGTGTATTTGACGCATAAGGACGAATTGACAATAAGCGAACGAAGCATTTATACCTATATAGATGGCGGAGTGTTTAACTTAAAGAATATAGATTTGCCTCGCAAGGTGCGTTACAGAGCAAGAAAAAAGCAATCAGAACCAAAAATAGACAGGCATTGCAGGGAAGGCAGAACTTACGAGGACTATATCGCTTATATAAAGGAAAATCCATCTGCCATAGTACAAATGGATACGGTGAAAGGCGGGATTTCCGGGAAAGTGCTGCTGACGTTGCACTTCGTTACTTGTAAGTTTATGCTCGCAATATTGAGAGATGCCAATACATCTAAAAGCGTAATTCAGGCGATAAACCAACTGGATGTCACGCTCGGACGAGAAAAGTTTAAAGAACTGTTTCCTGTATTACTTACGGATAACGGCTGTGAATTTTCTAATCCTGCACGGATAGAGGCGGACATGAACGGAGAAATGCGTACTCGCGTGTTTTATTGCGACAGAAATCGTCCTGACCAGAAGGGCAGCATAGAGGTTACGCATGAGTTTATAAGGCGTATCATACCGAGAGGGCAAAGCCTAGAGTGTTATACGCAGGAAGATATAAATCTCATGATGAGCCATATCAATTCCTACGGAAGGAAACGCTTGAACGATATAAGCCCCTACGATATGTTTACCTTACTGTACGGACAGGGAACAGCGGAGCTGCTCGGCATACAAAAGATACCGTATGACCAGATTAATTTAACACCAAATTTACTGAAGAAATAAGAAAAGCGGCTGACACGGGACGAAAGACAGTGGACTTTACTTTTTAGGGGTGGACGTTACATCTTCAAAAAGCGCCGACCTCCGGGTGTTTTACGCTCTTTTTGACTATGACAGACCTATGGTGTGGAACTTTGAAAGGGTAACGTCCGCAAAAACCGCTCTTTTTTCCGCTTTTCCATTATTTAGTAAAAAATAAGGATCTTAACTTTGCTATTGAGCCCCGATTTTCAGGAGCGATGAACGAATAAAACTATTGACAATTAGGTAAAAATATAGTATGGTATATATACGATTAACAATTTTTACCGCACACAGCGGAATATAGCTTAAGTAAAAGCTATACTTAATACACCCGTAATGTCGGGAATTGATAAGGAGACAAAAAATTTGTAGGGCAGACCGTGCTTATCTTTCCGTTAAAAGCAGGGTTCGCAATACCTATATAAAATAAAAATGATAAGGAGAATTGAAACAACAGGAATTAAATCATGAAAACAGAAATTTAGCAGAGGAAAAGAGAATGAAGGATTCTTTTATCAACATTATGGCACAGGTACTCAATAAATACGGTAGGACTGTGCTGGGCAAAACAGATGTGAAAGGAGGTGCAAAACATGAATAGGGAAGGCAAGAAGTGCGTACTGTATTCCAGAGTAAGCACAGAAATGCAAGTCGACGGGTTCAGCCTTGAAGGGCAGTTGAACCGTATGAAAGCTTTTGCAGACCGTGAAGAAATGATTATCGTAAACAAATACGAAGATGCAGGCAAGTCCGGTAAGTCCATATCCGGACGACCTGCATTTCAGGCAATGCTTTCGGATATTAAAAGCGGAACGCAAATTGATTACATACTCGTTTACAAACTTTCCCGTTTCGGAAGAAATGCGGCGGACATATTAAGCTCGCTTCAGACGGTGCAGGATTACGGCGTTAATCTTATCAGCGTCGAAGAGGGAATCGATTCCTCGCAGGCGAGCGGAAAGTTGCTTATCTCTGTTTTGTCTGCCGTTGCAGAAATAGAGCGAGAAAACATTCTCGAACAGACTATGAACGGCAGACGGGAAAAGGCAAGGCAGGGTTTGTGGAACGGCGGACCTGCTCCATACGGTTACTCGCTTAAAGACGACACCCTTGAAATAAATGAAGAGGAAGCAGAAGTCGTGCGGATTATTTTCGATAAATTCGCTAATTCGGGTTTGGGCTATAACGGCGTTGCTAAATATCTCAATTTGCAAGGGATAGGGAAAAATAAGCACAAAG
>JBJEVC010000031.1:0-4206 GCA_051884135.1 Candidatus Coproplasma sp.
GAATCAGAAGATTCTGCATTTAAATTTAAGTTTCCGTTTTTACAAAGCCGAGCCTTTGGTATGCTTACTTCGTCCCCCCGCCGCAATCGAAACTGAAACTGCCCCATAAATTGGGGGAACCCAAACAGACGAAATATTTTTACGTCCGCCTAATATTATAGTAGAGTTCCCCGAAAAAATCAACTGTTTACACAGACTTGATAAAGCTGTCTATTTTTCCCATTACTTCACTGTCTTCTTCGGTCGCTTTTTTCCAGTCGAAAGTGGAGTAAAATTCTTTCTTTTCTTGGTCGTTTTCAAACGTCTTTTTATCCATAAGCTGCCTTAACGTATCTTCCCCTTCTATAGTATTATAGGGATTATGGCGTTTATCTTCAAGCAGCAATTTTTCCACGTTTGCACCCTTTGCCTTGAAAAGCACGCTGTGCTTAAGCGGAACCGTCCTGTCCTTTCCGCCGTGAATTAACAGCGTTTTTACGCCGCTCTTATCGATACGCCTTGCAGCGTGTGCATTGCCGTTTCTGAAGCGGAACATATTTACAATAAAGAAGAACGGGTGAAGCAAAAAAGCCAAAAACTTGCCTGAAGCCGACACTAGTTTGAGCTGGTCGCATATACACTGCGCAGGGGCGTTAAAGCCTGAAAGGGCGATAACTCCGTCGACCTTAATGTTCTTTACCGCACAACAAACCGAATAGGCACCCCAGCTGTGACCGATTAAAACTATCTTTTTATCTTTTAGCTTTTCGTTGCGTTTGACCCCTATATATGTGGCAATTACGGCTTCAGTTCCGGCATAAAAACCACCTACCTTTTTGCCTTCCGAATTATTGCAACCGCAGGCGTCGCAAGCCACTACGGCGTAACCGTAACCGGCGAGAGCGGCAATCTCCGTCATATAGCTCGAACTGCCTGCCCCGAAGCCGTGTTGGAAGATGACCACCTTTTCACATTCGTTTAAAGGCTTTACGCAGTAGACCTTTGCATACAGCTCTTTACCCTTATAGGTAACTTCGATAGAGTGTGTTTTTAAGTTAAAGTCGTGTGCGTCAAAGTACTTGTACGCAGGATTTTTATCCTGACGGGTGAACATTACGTTGTCCAACAATATCGCCATTGAAAACGAAAACACAAGGGCAAAAAATAGCACGGCTGCCACTACGATTAAAGCGATTTTCCAAAATTCCATAACCATTAATTCGGGGCGACACATTGCCGCCCCGACCTTTTAAAATTTATTATTTTATTAAACGATATACTTGCTATCGAGTTCAGGAGCGGCATCCATCTCTGCCTTGGGTCCTTCATAGCCCTTCTTGCCGAGCAGCGCAAACGTTGCAATCTTGCCGTTTTCAACGCCGGGCTGGTTAAAGGTGTTGATGTTGAGCATTGCGCCCGTATATGCCGTCTGCATTTCGAACAGGAACATAAGCTGACCTAACGTAAACGCATTTACTTCGGGTAAGGTTATAGTGTAGTTCATTCTACCTGCCTTCATAAGCGCATATGCGGTTGCCTTGTTCTCTGCCTGAATAAGCTCCTGCATGGTGTGACCGCCCAAGAAGCCTACGTCGGGAATATCTTCACAGCCGTGAGGTATGGGCATCGTGCAGCCGTACTTGGTTACGGAGATGAAGGTTATAACCTTATCGTAAGGTCCTTCGATATACAGCTGAACCTGCGAGTGCTGGTCGGTTACGCCAAGACTCTTGACGGGGGTTGAACCTGCGTTAACAAGGTTGCCGTCGTAGTCCTTTGCCTTGCCAAGGCTCTCTGCCCAAAGCTGGCAATACCAGTCTGCCATAAGCTTTAAGTTATCCGAATAGGGCATCAAAACGTGGATATTCTTGCCCTCGTTCATCGTTATGTACTGCAGTGCTGCGGTTGCCAATGCAGGGTTTTTGGAAATAGAAGGCTTGGAGCAAAGGCTGTCCATATAAGCCGCACCTGCCAAAAGACCCTTGATGTCGATTCCGAGAACTGCTGCAGGAAGCAAGCCTACGGGGCAGAGTTCGGAGAATCTGCCGCCAACGCCGTCGGGAAGAACGTACTTTTTAACGTTTCCGCCGAGCGATGCGTCGATTTTGTTTAAGTTGCCCCTTGCCGCATCGGTGGTGAAGATTACGTTATCGGCAATATTTACGCCGGCATTCTTCAAGATGTCTGCAATGATGAGATACTGCGTCATCGTCTCGCTCGTTGCGCCGGACTTGGAGATGACGTTAAAGCAGGTCTTTTCGGGTTCGATAATATCCAAAAGCGCTGCCATTCTTACGGGGTCAACGTTGTCTTCAACGTAGAATTTAGGTCCCTTGCGCTTTGACGCAGGAAGCTCGTTATAATGCAAATGGCAAAGTGCGTTATAGACCATTATAGGGCCGAGCGCACTGCCGCCGATGCCGAGCACGACGAAGTACTTAAACTTCTTTCTGACTGCCTTTGCGGTGGCAAGGATGTCGGCAACGATTTCGTCCTGGTTGTAGGGAAGCTCCGTCCAGCCCATATATAAATCGTCTCTGCCACGGTTCTCGGCAACGTACATAAACGCTTCCTCCGCCTTGCCCTTTATATCTTTGAGCTGGCTATCCTTAATGCCCTTTTCGCCAAGGAACTTTGCCATCATATTGTTGTAGTCAACGGTTACACGCATTGAATTGCGCCATTCTCTCGTTTTGTAGCCCATTTATCTCCTCCAAAATATCATAAATTATTATTGCATTTACGCACTGTAATTATATACCATCAACGTCGGTTAGTCAATATGCCTTTTAAAAAAAGAGCGGATTTTTTGCCGAAAAACTGTAAATTCAATAGCTATCGCCTTAAATTTAAAAGCCGTCTTTAAAAAATAAACTACCCTTTTGATTTCATTGACATTTATTTAATTTAGTGGTAATTTAATTGCGAACAAATGATTATTTTAAACCCCGACCAGCAGCTCGCTGACGTAAAAATTAAAAATTGGTTTTTCCACGGGACACGACAGGTGTATGTGCTCACGGGCTACGCAGGCACCGGCAAGACCACTTTGTTAAAACACACCGTGCTTGAGACGCTTAAGCTCGACGATACTTTAAGCGCCGCTTTCGTCACGCCCACGGGCAAAGCCGCAACCGTACTTATAAAAAACGGGATTTCCGCCTGCACCATTCACAGGCTCATCTATCAATCCCAGATGGTTGAACAGGAAGTCGAAGTCAACGGCAAGAAGATTAAGGTCGAAAAACTAATTTTCAAACGCAGGGACAAGATAGACAAATCTATTAAGCTCATTATCATTGACGAAGCTTCGATGGTATCCGACGAAGTATTTGCCGACGTGATGCGCTTCGGGGTCAAAATACTGCTCTGCGGAGACGATGCCCAGCTTCCGCCCGTGGAGAGCGGCTTCAACAGTTTTTTGAAAAAGCCCGACCACACCTTAACACAGATAGTGCGGCAACAGCAGGATAACCCTATAATTAAGCTTGCCACCCTTGCACGAGAGGGCAAACCTATCCCTTTCGGAAATTTCGGGGGGACGGCTTCGGTTTTATCCGGAAGAAATATAACAGGCGAAAAAAGACGGTATCTTTTGACGCATTGCGACCAGATTATCTGCGGCACGAACAGTACAAGGGCTAAACTTAACGACGAAGTCAGAACATTTTACGGCTTTGAAGGCTTGCCGCAAAACGGGGAAAAGCTTATCTGCACTTTCAATAATTGGGAGCAATTCATTGATGACGAGATGAGATTTAATCTCGTAAACGGCATAATCGGCATAGCATACGACCCCTTCTACAATCAGGACAACTATATGGGTTTTACGCAGTTCAAGCCTGACTTTTTAGATAATCTATGCCCCGAAGCTCTGCCCTTCGATACGGGCATATTTGAAAACGGAGAGTACAGATACAAGCACAGCGACAGCTTTGCCAAGTTCGACGAGAACGGGGAGCCCGTGGGCGTATTTAAGCTGAACAGATTTGAGTACGGCTATTGCATCTCCTGCCACAAAGCGCAGGGGTCGGAGTTTGATAAGTTGGTTGTATTCGATGAGAGCTACGCCTTTAAAGAGGAAAAAAACCGCTGGCTGTACACCGCAATTACAAGGGCTAAAGAGAAATTGGTTTTAATAAGGTGAAAAATTAAAAACCCCACGCAAAAAGTGATGTGAACCCCAAAGTTTGGACAAAAATTAAATATTAAATGATTTGGTAATGA
>JBJEVC010000032.1:0-62986 GCA_051884135.1 Candidatus Coproplasma sp.
GAATTATCTATTTTTTAGTTTTTATCTCCACCACAACATTTGACAAAGAGCCTTTAATTATTGTAGTTAACTTTTAAGCACTTTGCGCCCATTGCCGAACGAACGCCGACGCCGTAGTTTTCATTGAACAGGTGAGTCTCAAGCTTTAACACTATTATGGGTGCAATTTCGAAAGGTTTGTTACCGTCTGTCGCATGCCAGGAGAATCCGTCTGTATAAGCATAACCCACCGATACAAAGGGATTGTTTGCATCCGTTGTCGAACCGCTTATCGTCCCACTCGTTTCCGATTCCTGATATAAGCAGTTAACAAGCTGATAATAGCCGTAGCTTGCATTCGTTACACCTGAAACGCTTATAACGCTATCGTTATTCTTTATGAGATTTTTAACGCCCCTGAAAATACAGTTTTCTGCCATTAAGCTTGCACCGTAACTTACTAATAGGCACTGCGAAGTCAAAGCGCATTTCCAGCTGCTTGAATTGCCGCCGAGCTGTGAAACCGCCGAAGCATAGCTCGAAAGCTTGTTCCTGTAGTTATAGTACTGAAGATTGTCAACTACGTTGTTATAAAAGTAACAGTTACCGCCTCTTAACTTGGGAATTCTATCCTCAATATTTTTAAAATAACAATTCGCTATAGATATTTTAATCTTCCTGTTCCACCTGTAATCCTGGTCATTGTCGCCAGAGTCTCCGCACAAGAAAGCCTTCTTTTGGGGAATTGCAAGTCCGTATAAAATATTTTCAAAGCTGCAACCGCTATCCCTTAAAGCCTTGTAGTAGAGATAATTACACTTAACCAAGCTGTCGGCTTTATTCGCCTGATAATTGTTCTCAATCTCTTCCATCATCTTATAGATGTAGCCGTCTTTATCATCGCTTCCGCCGTTAAAGGAGCACCAGGAAATATGTACGCCCCTTTCATCTACAAGCCCGTAGGGAGCTCTATTTACGTTAGCCATAAGCTGTGTTTCGCTGTAGACGGGGTTTGCATAGTCGATGAGTCCGTCGAAAGCCTTGCCGAACGTGCAGTGATCTATCCAGACATAGCCGCAATGGTTAATCTTAAAGTAAGCCCATTTCTGTGAGTCGTAGTCGCCAACTTTGCTTGCTTTAGTGGTCTGGCTATCTTCCCATTGCCAAATCTCATCAAACTCAAGGTTGCGAATTACGATATTGCTTGCCGCCATTATGCTCATTGACGCATGGGTTATCTTTGCGCCGTTCTTCGAGTATATCAACAAATCGTTTGTGTTGTGGATACTCAATTTTGAGATGCCGTACTCTTCAACCATTGACGACATTGTGTAAGCAGATACGGTGTTCCCGTCTTCATCTACAACGGTGGCAATCTTATTATTAAGATCTTCTATAACACCGCTGTTTTTAGCCGTTTCACTCAACTTATTATAGCCAAGGTCAATATCCTGCGTAATCTCTATTACATGCACCGTACCTTTAAAATTCTCTTGAGTGTAACCTTCTGCAGGTTCTTGCGATATAGTGCTGTCGCTCTCGTTCCAGATTGTCTTATAATGCCATACTGCGTCTTTGACTGCCGAAACAAGTTCGTCGGCGTTGGATACCGTACGGTAAGCCGAAGTCCCTTCGTACACTGAAAAGTCAGAAATATTATCTCTGACGTAGCCGTCAGCCGAAAGATTAATCTTAATGGTATCGGTTAAAGTATCCAACCAGTCGGATACAGGTTCAGGCTCAGGTTCTTTGTCTTCAGGCACGTCGGTAACGCCTTCATCTTCGGTTTCAGGCGTTTTTTGAGGCGTTGCAGTACAGCCGACAAATACCGAAAAACACATAATCAAAGATGTTAAAATAATAATAATTTTTTTCATAAATTCCCCACCTATATTAATAAACCCGAAGTCACATAACGTAGCTTCGGGTTAAAGACAAATTAAACCTTTCTTCTGGCAATAGCTATCCTGATCTTCTTGTAGTTTTTAGGAGGAAGCCCTTCCCTCTTTTCATCTTCTGAAACACTGGGAATATCTTCAATTTCAACTTCCATACCCTGTGATTGCATCATTTTAACGTACGCAACCGCACAAGGATATTTTACAGCCTTATCGCAAGTAGCGCAGAAAGGCGCATACTGACCACACAGATCCTGTTGCCTTTCGTAGCTGTTTATATACTTGTCCTTATCGATAACTTCCTGAATAACACAGAGATTTTCAACCGTTAAAACTTTAGGCATTTCTTTTAAAAGCTCTAAAGGAGCGTTCTCGTCCCACATAATGCACCGCCTTATAAATAAAATTGTTTTGCCGTAATCTGCCGATTACTTCAAACGTTATATTAAAATTAACCTATAATAATTATAATATAATTACAGAAAAAATCAAGACTATTTTTAAATTTCTTTTACGCAAAGAGTATTTAAAATCTCTTCATATTTAGTTTTTTGGAATGAAATACTTTCAGTCGAAGTTACGGAAGCAGTGCCTGCTGCAACGCCGCAACGCAAAATCTCTTCCGAAGTAGCCCCTGCGACAAGCGCTTTTGTGGCGGCCGCTACCATCGCATCGCCAGCACCGGCAGTCGAATTCATAGCGACGTTCAACGAAGTGCAATACAAAGTCTTCTCCCCGTCGTAGATGACGGCCCCCTTTTTACCGAGCGATAAAAGCACTCTCTTTGCGCCAGCGTTTACGACCGATTTGCAGGCAGTTTTCATAGAATCCAAGTCGGTTATCTTAATCTGCAAAGCTTCCTGCATCTCGTCAAAGTTGGGTTTAACCAAATCGACCCCGTGTTTAATGAGATTTCTTAAATCACTGCCTTTGGTGTCGACGATTTTTAAGGCGTTTACATCTATTGCGTTCAACAGCCTTTCCATATAATCTTCGCCTAACCCGTCAGGGCATAAGCCGGAAATTACAACGGCACTGCACTGCATTGAAAGCTCTTTAACCATTGAAATAAGCTGTTCACCGTTTTCAGCAGTAATCTTTGTAGCTTCATCGTCAATTTCCGTAAGCATAGAGCGCATGTCGACAAGCTTATAAACTTCCCTTACCCTGCCTTTATTCCATACGAATTTATATGTAACGCCTTCTTTATGTAATTCCTGTTCGAACATTCTGCCGTTCTCTTCATACATAAAGCCGGTTGCAAACGCATCGCCGCCGAGCCTTGAAATACCCGTTGCTACGTTTAATGCGTTGCCTGTAATAAAAGCACGCTTGCTTATAACCTTGTTTACCTTACCCACACCCAGATTATCGACTTCCATATTGTATTCGATACATGGGCAAAGGCTAATACATAAAATCATTCTTAAATTTTTCCCGCTTAAAATATTAAACCCACAAAAAAACCGCTTTTACAGCGGTTTCTCTGTTAATATCATAGTAAATTACATTGAAATCATCTGCAGGGTTTCATAGAGTTCGTAGTTGAATTTCTTCTTCATACTAACCGCTTCTATGATATCCATGTCGATAATTTCGTTCTTATGAATACCGACAACCCTGTTGCCGATACCGTCCTTTAAAAGCCTTACAGCCTTGTTACCGAACTGTGCGGCTAACATTCTGTCCGCCATAGAAGGCGAGCCACCACGCTGAATGTGACCAATCGTTGTAGGACGAACGGAATAAGTAGTAACAGCCTGCAACTGCTTTGCAAACTCTTCTGCCGTACAAACGCCTTCGGCAACTACGACGATATTGGAGTGCTTTCCGTTTGCACGGGAGCGATTAATTCTCATAACGATATCGTCCAGATCGAAGACAACTTCAGGCACGACAATAATTTCTGCACCGCTTGCAATGCCTGCAAACAATGCAATATCACCGCAACGCCTGCCCATAACTTCAACGACTGAAATTCTCTCGTGAGAAGTCATCGTGTCACGGAGCTTGTTAATAACGTCGATACAGGTGTTAACGGCAGTATCGAAGCCGAGCGTATAGTCGGTATATTCAAGGTCGTTGTCGATAGTGCCGGGAATACCGATAGTAGGGATTCCGTATTCTTCAGAAAGGCATTTTGCACCCCTGAAAGAGCCGTCACCGCCGATTACAACCAAGCCTTCGATTCCCCTCTCTTCAAGGGTCTTGACAGCTTTCTTCTGCCCCTCTTTGGTGAGCATTTCAAGGCACCTTGCAGTACGCAATTTAGTGCCGCCACGCTGCACGATGTCGGATACCGAACGCATCTCCATAGGTACCATATCGTTGTCGATAAGACCCTGATAGCCACGTTCAATGCCGAACACTTCCATTCCGTAGTAAAGCGCAGTTCTTACAACCGCCCTTATACATGCGTTCATACCGGGGGCATCACCGCCGCTCGTGAGTAAACCTATTCTCTTCATGATTTCTCCTCCGCTTTCCCGTACGGACGGATTAAACCGTCTGCCCCCTTAAAATTTACGCACGGAAATACGTTTTCATTCATCAATATTAATTATACCAAAGTAAAAAACTAATTACAACTTATTTAAGCCACAAAATTGCTAACTTTAATTAAAGTTTTTAATTGTTTTATTCAACGTATTTTATATCTTCGTCGCCTATAAAAGTGCTTAACTCCGCCAAAAGACCCTTGCAATAGTTTACTCCGTGGGGAAGTTTATACTTCTTTCCGCCCCTTACTATTGCACAAGTCGTCTTGCCTTCGTAGTTTGAAAGCATAGTAACCATCTCGTTAAAATCTTCTTCGGACAGCTTGTTGCCGTTGAGCCACAAAACGGGCTGTTTCTTTGCTGAAACTTGCTGACCGTCCTCAACGGGATTAATTTCAAACTCTGTAACGTCGTCTAAAATAATACTCGGCTCGTCTTCTTTAGAAAGGTCGAGCTTGCCTTTAATTTTAACTATTTTATCATTTGCAAGTACGGCTTTTATTCTCTCGTAAGCTGAAGGGAAAGCAACGCAATCGACAGAACCGTACACGTCTTCAATCGTCACGAACGCCATCGAAGCACCCGTACTCTTGGTTGTCGTACGCCTGATTGCAGAAATTATTCCGCCCATCGTCAACTGCATTCCGTCGGATATACGGTTATATGTGCGGTTACCGTCCTCATCTTCCATATAGTCGGTTAAATACGAGCAGTTGAACGAACAGTCGTTAAATGCAGACATATATTTTTCAAAGGGATGACCGCTGACATAGACGCCTAAAACCAGCTTTTCCTTTGAAAGCTTATCCATAAGCTCAAATTCGGGAATATTGGGGTAGGTTACTTCAAGCTTACTCTCTTCTATAATATCTCCGAAAAGACTAATCTGCGCACCGCTCTTCTGCTTATTAATCGCAGCCGCTCTGTTGTACAATTCGTCGTAAACGGCATAAAGCTTCGAACGTGCAACGCCCATCTCGTCAAACGCACCCGCTAAAATCAAGCCCTCTATAATACGCTTGTTGACTACGCCTGCGCAACGTAACAAGAAATCGGGAAAATCGGTAAATTCTCCGTGTTCCGTTCTCTCCTTTATAACTTCGTCTATTGCCGCTTGACCTGAACCCTTTAATGCAGAAAGGCCGAAACGGATACCGTCTGCTTCAACAGAAAAGGCGGTTTTAGACTTATTTATGCTGGGAGGGAACACCTTCATTCCCTTATCCTTAAGGTAGATTACGTACTTTGTAATTTCGTCAATCTTATTAAGTCTGTTATTTAAAAGCGCACAGATGAACTCTTTGCAGTAATACTTTTTAAGCCACGCCGTCTGATAGGCGAGCGTTGCATATGCCGCTGCGTGCGATTTGTTGAATGCGTAGGAAGCAAAGCCTTCCATATGCGAGAAGATCTTTGCCGCAACTTCGGCGGAAATTCCGTTGGCTACACAGCCTTCGATTTTACTGCCGTTGGTGTCGCTTATACCGCCGTAGATAAACTTTTCCTTTTGCGCCATAAGGGTCTTTTTATCTTTTTTACCCATTGCACGACGCACAAGGTCTGCTTCGCCGAGCGAGAAGCCTGCAAGATATTGGAATATCTGCATGACCTGTTCCTGATAGACAGGAACGCCGTAAGTGACCTTTAAAATCTTTTCTTCCTGCGGGCAGTCGTAGGTTATAGGCTCTTCACCGTGTTTACGCCTGCAGAAGCTGTCGATGAACTGCATAGGGCCGGGGCGATAGAGCGAAACGCCTGCTATCAAGTCTTCAAGACAGTCGGGGCGGAGCTGTTTCATAAATCGCTTCATGCCGCCCGCTTCAAGCTGGAACACGCCGTCGGTGTCGCCTTCGGAGATGAGCCCGTAAGCGCCTGCGTCCGTGTAGCCTATTTTAGTAAAGTCTACTTCAAAGCCCGTGTCTTCCTTTATATAGTCGCAACACTTTTTAATATCGGTTAGCGTAACCAATGCAAGGAAGTCCATTTTGAGCATGCCGAGTGCTTCGATTTCCTTGGCTACAAACTGTGTGGTTATATCTTCACCGTTTCTCGACAAGGGAACGTTGTCGGCAATCTTTTTACGGCAGATGACGACGCCAGCGGCATGCATACCCGTCTGTCTGGGCATACCTTCAAGCTGCAGAGCCATATCGATGACCTTCTTTAACGTCTGGTCTTCTTCATACATTGCGCAGAACTCTGAATTTCTCGCAATCTTAAGCTCGTTAAGCTTATCTTCCAACGATTTCTTCTTATCGGGGTCGGTTTCTTCGTTCATCTTCTTTTCGGTTGACGCAAGCCTTCTTCCCAATAAATCGCCTATGGACGTCTTTCCGTCCATTATCTTGGTTAACCTGTCCGTCTCCGAATAGGGTACTCTCATTACACGTCCGACGTCTTTAATGGCGTTCTTTGCCGCCATCGTACCGAAAGTTACGATCTGACAGACGTTTTCAGGGTGATACTTTTGCCTCACGTACTCAATGGTTCTGTATCTGTTATCGGTACAAAAGTCAATATCGAAGTCGGGCATGGAGACACGGTCGGGGTTTAAAAACCTTTCAAACAGCAGATCGTACTGCAAGGGCTCGACGTCGGTTATTCCGATAGAATATGCAACAATAGAGCTTACGCCCGACCCCCTTCCCGGTCCTACGGGAATGTCCTGCTCTTTAGACCAGTTGATGAAATCCCAGACAATTAAATAATATTCGGCATAACCCATTCGGCAGATAGTGTCAAGCTCATAATCAGCTCTATCTCTCTGCTCTTTGGTTACAGTACCGTAACGCCTTACAAGCCCTTCGTCTGTCAACTTTCTCAAATATTCTTCAGGCGTAGACCCGTCAGGAGGGTCGTAACCGGGTATTAAAGACATATCCCTTATAGGGTAGCCCTTTTTATCGAGATTAAAAGCAGGTTCGGTAACTTTATCGGCAATCACTTTTGTGTTCTCTATCGCCTGCGGAAGGTTAGGGAACAACGCCTTCATCTCGTCAGCCGTCTTAAAATAGAATTCGTCGGTGCTGAATTTTAACCTTTTAGTGTCGTCAAGGGTCTTTTTAGTCTGTATGCAAAGCAGAACGTCCTGCATCTCGGCATCTTCTTTTTTGAGATAGTGAACGTCGTTTGTAGCGACAAGCTCAACGCCTATTTCGTTCGCAAGCTTGACCAAAAGGGGTAAAACCCTTCTCTCTTCTTCTATTCCGTGATCTTGAATTTCGATGTAGAAGTCTTCGCCGAAAATACCTTTAAGGTTTAACGCCATCTCCCTTGCGCCTTCGTAATCACCTGCAAGCAATCTTTTAGGAATGCCGCCGGCAATGCAGGCAGAAAGACAGATAACGCCGTCGCAATGCTCTTTTAAAACGTTGTAATCGATCTTCGGTTTATAGTGGAAACCGTCCACGAAAGCCATAGAATCAAGCTGAACCAAGTTTTTATAACCGGCTTTGTTCTTTGCAAGCAGAATGAGGTGTTCGGCTGTATTACCTTCGTGAACATTCATATCCTTTGTCATATAAAATTCACAGCCGATTATATATTTTAAGCCTGCGGCGGCGGCTTTTTCTGCAAAATGCAGAGTACCGTACATATTTCCGTGGTCGGTCATACATACGGTGTCGATACCGTTATTATTGCAATAATCAATGAGATTATCAATTTTACAAGCACCGTCTAAAAGCGAATACTCGGTATGTAAATGTAAGTGAACAAAATCAGTTGCCATAATTAACCTATATAAAATTTAAATAAGCTGTGAAGAGATTGCCATAATTTTTCTCATTCGGTGATTTAAACAGCTCTTTGAAATACCCAACCTGTCTGCAAGCTCCTGCATTGAAGCTTCAGGGTCGGCAAGCCTTGCTTCCGCCAATTCAAAGAGATTGGATGCAAGGCTCTGCAGCCCCACCGTCTGAGAAATAATTTCAATAGCCTTAATCTGCGCAACGGAAGCTTTTACCGTCTTATCTATGTTTGACACCGAGCAGTTGCTAACCCTGTTTGCGTTGTTGCTTTGATCTTTGAATTCAACTATTTTATTGAGCTTTTTAAGGCTTTTATCGGCTTGAATGAGATTGAGAATATCAGAAATAACTTCCTTACTCTTCAGATAAACCACTGCGCTGTCCTTTCTGAGTACGCACTTTGCTAAAATTTCGAATTCGCACAACAGCTCGCAGAAGTCGTTAGCAGCAATCCTGTTGGAAAACACAACTTCAAAATGATAGCCTGTACGGCTGTAAGTCTGTTCTTCAGGCAAGGTACAGCTACCACCGCCTAAAAAAGCGCTCTTTATGTATGCTAATTTGCAGCACTCCGACTTTATAATTTTAGGGTCGATACCGAAAATCAGAGAAAGCTCGCCGTTTCTTGATTTAACTATTCCGAGTTTTTCTAAAATCGTAAGAGCATCTTGCCCTAAATACTCAAGCTTATACTTGTCCTTACCGCTCTTTGAATCGTATTGCACACCGTTTAAAACCAATTCAACGTTAAAACTTTTATAAAACAATAGCTTAACGTAGAGAGCGGTTCCTTCGTTTTCGGTTACGATTTCAAAGCCGTAAACGCCGTTTTTAGAGATAATACTGCCCGAAAGATGCACAAAAGCCGATAAAAATGCAATGCGACAGCACTCTTTCTCGATTGATGAGCTGACTATTTCGTTTTTAATTTCCTCGGTAAAATTAGCCATAATTAAAAATGTCTTTTCTTGTATTCGGCAAACCTGAAAGAAGGCAGTCTGCCGTCGATATTGTCAATTTGATTGAGCGGTAAATTACAATCTCTTAAAAGTTCTTCCGCAATAACCGTATCGCCGACCCTTGCGGCAGAGTGGGCGTCGGAATCAATTACAAACCTTGCACCGACGCTCGCCATCATATCGAGCTCTTCAGGCGAAACGTGTCTTTTCTTCGTATTAATTTCAATATAAGTACCGTAATCGGCACAGACTTTTGCAACCTCTTTTAAGTCGCAACAGCACTTGTAATTGATGTGAGTAATAATATCAATCGGGTTGTTTTTAACTGCTTCAACGTAAGCTTTTGTAGTTAATTCTATAACCTTTTGCGAAGGCTTTTTACCAAGCTTATAAGCCGTATAATTTTTAACCATTATGGTATAAAAGTCGGAAAAGCGTTTATAGCGAAGAACTTCGTGAATACCTGCAAGGTATATATCAAAATATTGCAGGTCACTTTCTCTCATATCCGTATCGCCGTCAACAGAGATTAAATTGCTCTCCATTCCCATTAAAACTTTAACGCCCGTCAATCTCTCCGCTTCATCGATTTCTCTGCGAAGTTCGCCAAGCTTTTTACGCTTTAAACCGAATAAAAGGTGGTTAAAGCCGTGGTCGGTTATACCGATTTGGCAAAGATTAGCCCCTTTTGCCGCAAGAGCGTTTTCATAAACGGTATTCTTACCGTGAGAATAGGGTGTATGTGTATGATAGTCAGCGGTAAGTTTCATTAAAATCTCCTATGTACACAACTTCTTCTTCAAGCCCAACTTTAAACTTAAGTTTAACCATATACTTTACAAGCTCAATAAGCTTTTTAACGTCGTTTGAGCTATCTCCTTCATTGATAATAAAGTTGGAATGCTCAAAACTTACTATAGCATTGCCGCATCTGATACCCTTTAATCCGGCTTTTTCAATGAGCTCACCGGCAAAGTAATTATCGCCGTTTTTAAAGACGCAGCCACAGCTTCTGCCTTTGGGCAAATGCTTTCTTAAAGAAGAATAATAATTTAAATTTGCTTCAATTTCTGCGACAGGTTTAACTTCTAATTGCAACACAACAGCTAAAATTAAGCAGTTTATGTCACGCATAGTACTATGTTTATATGTAAAATTGCATTGATTTTTGTTAAAATATACTTTTTTATCGGTGTAAATTAATACCTTTTTAATGTTTTCACCAAAGTACCTACCTGCCGCACCTGCGTTCATATAAGCCGCTCCGCCGACCGTCGCAGGGATTTTTATAAGGTATTCAACCCCGCTTAAACCGTGGCTTTTGCAGTAATTTAAAAGCTTTGAAATGGGCGTCCCTGCAAGGCAGAACAACCTGTTATTATCAAGGCGAACTATTCCGCTTAATTTTTTGGTGCTTATAACAGCACCGCCAAAGCCGCTGTCCGATGCAAGCACGTTAGAACCGTTTCCTATAATAAAGGTTTCATCGCCGCAGCTTCTACACTCTTCGGCAGCCTTTATTGCCTGTGGAATATTTTTAGGATAGTAAGCGAATTTTGCGTTCCCACCAAGTCTGTAGGTCGTATTTTCTGCAAAAGAAAAATTTGAATAGCGTTTAACTTCTAACGATTGTAATATCCCACTCTTATATGATAACATTTTTATATCTTTTTTTCAACCTACCGAAAGGTAGATTTTAATATTTTATTTACCGATTTGCTGTAAACATATTTTTAATGGCAATCGGCATATTATATTATATTTTATTTTTGAAATTTAATTCATAAGAGGGATATTCCAATCGTCAGAATACCCCTCTCACCGCAAAACTGCGGCTATAACTAAAGCGGCAAGCCGCTTGTATTATTTATTTTTAGCACTTCAACTTTATTTATACAACAGATATAAAAAAGTCCACACGATTGTGCGGACTTTTAAATCGTTTATAATTCAACCCAATTAAAATTATTCGTCTTCCTCTTCTTCGGGCAGTTCAACGTTGTGATATACGTTCTGAACGTCGTCGAGTTCGTCAAGCTTATCGAGCATCTTGATAAAGGTTGCAAGTTTGTCATCGGGAAGGGTAATGGTCGTCTGTGGAACCATCTTGATTTCGGCTTCAAGGAAGCTTACGCCCTTATCTTCGAAATACTTACGAACGTTTGAGAACGCTTCGGGAGTTGTATAAACTTCGTAAACGTCTTCTTCAACGGTGTAGTCTTCCGCTTCAGCTTCAAGACAATACTCCATCATAGTGTCTTCATCGAGCTTAACAGTCTTTTCGATGACGATTACGCCCTTATTGTCGAACTGATAGCTTACGCAACCGGGCTTACCCATCTGACCGCCGCAAC
Source organism: Candidatus Coproplasma sp. (assembly GCA_051884135.1). Lineage (GTDB taxonomy): Bacteria > Bacillota > Clostridia > Christensenellales > Borkfalkiaceae > Coproplasma. The sequence goes on from JBJEVC010000032.1 coordinate 11,438, forward strand.
GGGACATCGTAGCACTTATGTCGCCGCTCGTCCTGTTTACGTTGTCGGTAAGGGTTTTAATGATAACTGCAGAGCCTGCAACGCCGTAGCCTTCGTAAGTTAATTCCTTATAGTCCTTACCTGAAAGCTCGCCTGCGGCTTTTGCGATTGATCTTTTAATATTGTCGTTGGGCATATTAGCAGCTTTTGCCTTTGCAATTACGTCGGCAAGCTTGCTGTTAGTTTCGGGGTTGGGATTAATCTTTGCAGCAACTGCAAGTTCCCTGCCAAGTTTGGTGAATATTGCACCTCTTGCGGCGTCCGTCTTACCTTTTTTAGCCTGTATATTATGCCATTTTGAATGTCCTGACATATTCTCTTATCTCCTTTGATTATTTTTAAGGGCGTACATTGCGATAGCCGCCGAAATTGCGGCGTTTAAACTTTCACAACACTCCCTCATGGGTATCTTGACCGTATTATTTGATTTTTTAATTACTTCTTCGGAAAGTCCGTTACCTTCGTTACCGACACAAAGACAATACTTTTCTTGCGGTATAAACGTGAAGACATCTTCACCGTCCATATCGGCGCTTAAAATCTGAACGCCTTCTAAAACTTCAAGCACTTCGTCCAAACCGCCTTCATACAAATTGACGTAAAATACGCTACCCATACTCGCCCTGATAGCTTTAGGCGAATATGCGTCGGTACAATTAATAAGATAGATATCTTCATACCCTGCAGCGTTGGCAGTTCTGATTATAGTACCTAAATTTCCGGGATCCTGCAATCTGTCCAATATCAGACAATTTCCTTTAGGCGCTTTGAGTACGCTTTTCGGCAAATTAACTACCGCAAGCACGCCTTGGGGTGATTTTTCAGTAGAAATTTTGGAAAAGACCGCATCGGTTACGATTTGAGCGTCGGGAAAGTTTTGGGCGAGATTCTCTGTACACAATACGACTTCAACGTCCATACCCGCTTTAATGCACTCACCGACAGCCTTAACGCTCTCTACGATAAATTGACCGTACATCTTACGGTACTTTTTGTCGCTCAATGCACTAACCTTTTTGATTAACGCATTGTCTTTAGACGAAATAATCATTATATTCGGTCAAAATAATTTTTCTGTTAAATAAAGGTTATAGGGTAGCAAAAACTCGCTACCCTTAAAAACTTTTTTTATTAAACAGCAGCCTTTGCCTTTTCTGCAAGAGCAGCAAAAGCAGCTGCGTCGTTTACAGCTAAATCAGCCAAAACCTTTCTGTTTAAGTTTATTCCTGCAACCTTAAGTCCGTGCATGAACTTGGAATAGGAAAGTCCGTTAATCCTTGCAGCTGCATTGATACGAGCAATCCAAAGCTGACGCATATCACGCTTTCTTAACCTTCTGCCTACGTAAGCGTAGTTTAAGGACTTCATGACAGCTTCACGAGCTATTCTGTAATTCTTGGACTTGCAACCGAAATAACCTTTTGCAAGGCGTAAAATCTTTCTACGTTTCTTTAATGCATTAACTGATCTCTTAATACGCATAACTTAATACCTCCCTATTAACCCTTGTAAGGAATCATTGACTTGACTGTAGATTCCTGCGTGGTGGAAACAAGCGTATTCTGACGCAAATTTCTCTTTCTCTTCCTGTTCTTGGTTTCAGCCTTGTGGTTCTTGCCGCCGTGAGGTCTCTGAACCTTACCGCTTGCAGTCAACCAGAAGCGCTTTTTTGAACCGCTATGTGATTTCTGTTTAGGCATTTTATTTATCCTCCGATGAATTTTCTATATTATTGTTTTGCAGGTGAAAGCATCATAGTAATCATTCTGCCTTCCGCTGCAGGCTTTTTATCCTGCTGTGCCTTACCGCCCAAGCCTTCAAAAAAGTCTTCCATAACTTTAACGCCTTGATAAGCCCTTGCGTTCTCCCTTCCCTTCATACGAATGGAAACTTTAACCTTGTTTCCCGCTTCAAGGAACTTCAAACACTGTTTGGTCTTTACTGCTATATCGCCAACGTCGATGGTCATTGAAAGCCTGATTTCCTTAATCTCAATGACCGTCTGGTTTTTACGGTTTTCCTTATCTTTCTTCGCCTGTTCATACTTGAACTTCGAATAGTCCATAATCTTGCAGACGGGCGGATTAGCCGTAGGGGAAATCTTAACGAGATCCAAATCAGCCTCGATTGCAAGGCGAAGCGCTTGCGCCGAAGGCATAACGCCAACCATCTGTCCGTCTTCGCCGATAAGCCTTACTTCTTTGTCCCTTATGGCTTCGTTAACCTGATATAACTCTTTAATACCCATATACCTCTCTTAAAAATTAAAACGGGCTACGCAAAGTAACCCGTTAAATTTCTTACAGCATTTTACTGTTAAAAACTTTATCTGCCAGAGCGCTATTGCGTCAGGCGAAAGGGGTTAACCTTTGCTTGCTGAAATATAATACAACGCATTTGTTGCATTTGTCAAACGTTTTTAATTAAAATGCAATTTTTTCTTTAATATCGTTGCAAATAAGAGCTGCAAACTCGTCTACCGTCATAGACTGCTTCTCTTCTACGTCACGTTTATTAACGTTAACCGTACCGTTTGCCTGTTCCTGATCACCGACAACAAGTATATAGGGCACCTTTTCAAGCTTGGCTTCCCTGATTTTATAACCTACCTTCTCACTTCTGTCGTCCAAAGTTGCACGAACACCGAGAGCGTTTAATTTCTTGCAAATACCTTCTGCGTAGTCGTGATTTCTGTCGGTAATGGGCAAAATCTTAACCTGATTAGGAGCAAGCCATACGGGGAATTTACCCGCAAAGTGCTCAATTAAAATACCGATAAATCTCTCTATCGAACCGAAGATAGCACGGTGAATCATAATAGGACGGTGCTTTTTACCGTCTTCGCCAACGTACTCAAGTTCGAAACGCTGGGGCATCTGGAAGTCGAGCTGGATAGTTCCGCACTGCCAGGTTCTGCCGATGCTGTCTTGTAAGTGGAAGTCAATCTTGGGTCCGTAGAACGCACCGTCGCCCTCGTTAATTTCATACTCGATATTCATCTCGTCAAGAGCTTTTTTCAAGGAAGAAGTTGCAAGCTCCCAATCTTCTTCGCTGCCCATACTGTTTTCGGGGCGGGTGGAAAGTTCTACTTTGTACTTAAATCCGAACTGCTTGTAGATTGTATCGGTGAGCTTTACTACGCCTTTGATTTCATCGGTAATCTGTTCTGGAAGCATGAAGATATGCGCATCGTCCTGCGTGAAACAACGTACTCTGAACAAGCCGTGGAGCTGACCGCTCTTCTCGTGGCGGTGAACCATACCCATTTCTGCCGCACGAAGGGGCAAATCTTTATAGCTGTGGGGTTCAAGCTTATATACAAGCATACCGCCGGGGCAGTTCATAGGCTTAACCGCACAATCTTCACCGTCAATTTTCGTGGTGTACATATTGTCCTTATAGTGATCCCAGTGTCCCGAATTCTCCCAAAGAGTTCTGGTTAAAATTATAGGGGTCTGAATTTCAACGTAGCCTTCCTTGCGGTGTAAATCTCTCCAATAGTCAACCAAAGCGTTCTTAAGTATCATACCGTTGGGAAGGAAGAACGGGAAACCCTTGCCTTCGTTCAAAAGAGCGAAGAGCTTTAAGTCCTTGCCGAGCTTGATGTGATCACGCTTTTTAGCCTCTTCCATCATCTCGAAGTACGCCTTCATCTCGTCCTTCGTTGCAAAAGCGGTAGCGTAAATTCTGGTGAGCATCTTATTCTTCTCGTCGCCTCTCCAGTAAGCGCCTGCAATCGAAGTGAGCTTGAACGCCTTTATCTTACCCGTTGAAGGAAGGTGAGGTCCCCTGCACAAATCGGTAAACGAACCCTGCTTGTAGAAAGAAATGGTGCTTCCTTCGGGCAAATCGTTAATAAGCTCAACCTTGTACTTTTCGTTGTACTTGTTCATAAGTTCCAACGCTTTTTCCCTGGGGAGCTCAATACGTTCAATAGGATAATTTGACTTGATAATTTTAGCCATCTCTGCTTCGATTTGTTCAAAATCGTCTTGAGTTATAGGCGTATTAAAGTCAATATCGTAGTAGAAACCGTTATCGATTACGGGGCCTATTGCAAGGTTGCAGGTGGGATAAATTGTCTTTATAGCCTGTGCCATAACGTGTGAACATGTGTGGCGGTATACTTCCAGACCTTCTTTATCCTTTAAAGTTACGATTTCAACCTTATCACCTTCTTTTACAGGGCTGGATAAGTCAACGAGCACTCCATTGATTTTTGCAGCAACTGCGGCACGAGCAAGCCCTTCGGAGATAGCTTTAGCAACTGTTAAGCAGGTTGCATTCTCTTCTACGGAAAGATTGTTTCCGTCAGGTAAAATTACGAACATATAAACTCCTTTTTCCACTTAAGCGGAAATATGATTATAAAATAAAACGCCCCTAAACTCATAAATAAGTTTAAGGACGCAAACGTTTCTTATTTTGCGTGGTTCCACCTTAATTGCCGTAAAGACCACTTTTAAAAACGGGCAAAAGCGTAAGTGGTTTCCCTTCCCCCTACGAAATACGCAACTTCCAGCAACGTGCGCTCTCTGTAATTTCTTCAGGCGGTACTTGTCTCACAACCCGTAACGTATTTAACTGAATATAATTTTAGTACTAATTTTAGCTTTTGTCAACGAGTTTGATTAAGAATTTATAACGATTTTATTTGCCAAATAACCATTTAATATGTATAATTGATAAAGATAAATATTAATTTTTAGGGAAAAGAAAAATGCCTTATACTAATTTTACAGAAATTGAAAAGAAATGGGCGGAATATTGGGATAAAAATAAGACGTTCCACACAGATCTTCACGATTTTTCCAAACCCAAATATTACGTTCTCGATATGTTCCCCTATCCTTCAGGGGCAGGTCTGCACGTCGGTCACCCTGAAGGCTATACCGCAACCGACATCATCGCAAGAATGAAGCGTATGCAGGGCTTTAACGTTTTACACCCCATCGGCTTTGACAGCTTCGGTCTGCCTGCAGAACAGTATGCAATTAAGACGGGCAATCACCCCGGCGGTTTCACCGAAAAGAATATCGAAAACTTTACCCGTCAATTAAAGATGCTCGGCCTTTCTTACGACTGGGATCAAACCGTCTCCACCTGCGACCCTTCATACTACAAATGGACGCAGTGGATCTTCGAACAGCTTTGCAAAGCAGGGCTCGCAAGGTACGTTGAAACGCCTGTTAACTGGTGTGAAGAACTCGGCACCGTACTTGCAAACGATGAAATTATCGACGGCAAGAGCGAGCGTGGCGGTTACCCTGTTGTCCGCAAAAACATGAAGCAATGGGTAATCGATATAAATAAATATGCTGAAAGGCTTTTGGAAGGGCTTGAAGAGCTTGACTGGCCCGAAGCTTCCAAGGTTGCCCAGCGCAACTGGATAGGCAAGTCGGTTGGCGCAAAGGTTGACTTTAAAGTTGACGGGACTGACTATAAGTTTACCGTATTCACCACCCGTTGCGATACGCTTTTCGGCGCAACATACTGCGTTTTAGCACCCGAACACGCCTTAATCGATAAGATTACCACCCCTGCTCAAAAGCAAGAAATCGAAGACTATAAGGCAGTTTGCGCTAGCAAGTCGGAGCTTGAGAGAACCGATTTAAACAAGGAAAAGACAGGTGCATTCACGGGTGCCTATGCAATTAACCCCGTAAACGGCAATAAAATTCCCGTATTTATCTCCGACTATGTATTAACGTCTTACGGCACAGGCGCTATCATGGCGGTTCCCGCCCATGACACTCGTGACTGGGAGTTTGCAAAGAAGTTTAACCTTCCCATAATTCCCGTTCTCGAAGGCGGCGACGTCGAAAAAGAAGCTTACACAGCAGACGGTGTGCATATCAATTCCGATTTTATAAACGGAATGAATAAGCAGGATGCAATCGACACGATGGCTGATTGGCTTAAAGAACACGGTTGCGGAGAAAAGGCTGTAAGCTACAAGTTGAGAGAGTGGATATTTGCCCGTCAGCGTTATTGGGGCGAGCCTCTCCCCGTCGTTCACCTTGAAAACGGTGAAGATATACTCTTATCCGAAGACCAGCTTCCCCTTATACTCCCCGAAATGGACGACTACAAAGGACACGGCGGCAACGCACCTTTGGAGAATGCAACCGAATGGGTTAACGTTATGGTTAACGGCGTTAAGGGCAAGAGAGAGACAACCACAATGCCTGGTTCTGCCGGTTCAAGCTGGTATTTCCTTCGCTACTGCGACCCCCACAACGATAAGGCTTTTGCAGATTACGATTTGTTAAAGTATTGGATGCCCGTTGACTTCTACTGCGGCGGTAAGGAGCATTTGGTAGGTCACCTTCTCTACTCCCGCTTCTGGATGAATTTCTTATACGATAACGGATACGTTCCCTACAAGGAACCCTTCAAAAAGCTCTTCCACCAGGGTATGATTTTGGGCGAAGACAACAACAAGATGTCAAAGTCGCTCGGCAACGTAATCAACCCCGATGACGTCGTCAACGAATACGGTGCAGACACCTTGAGAATGTACGAGATGTTTATGGGTCCCGTTGCAGATACCAAGCCCTGGAACACGGCGAACATCGAAGGCGTTAAGAAGTTTATCGACAGAATTTACAGGCTTTATATGGAGAGCGACGTTATCTCCCCCGAACCCAATAAAAACCTTGAAAAGATTTATCATCAGACGGTTAAAAAGGTCGGTGAAGACTATATGGCAATGAAGGTCAACACCGCAATTTCCCAGATGATGATCTTCGTAAACGCTATTTATAAGGAAATTTCTGCCGGCAACAAGTTCCCCACAGAATACGCAGAAGGTCTTATAAAGCTTTTAAACCCCGTTATCCCCTTCATCACCGAAGAGATTTGGAATACGGCTTTAGGTCACAGCGGAACAATCGCCTATGAGCCTTGGCCTGTTTACGATGAAGCAAAGTGTGGAGAAGATTGCTTTGAATATGCAGTACAGATAAACAACAAAATCAAAGCTAAAATCTCTCTCCCTTCCGATATGAGTAAAGAAGATATCGAAAAGACTGTAAAGGAACACGAAGAGATTGCACCCCTTCTTGAAGGTAAACAGATTAAAAAGTTTATCGTAGTTCCCAAGAGATTGATAAATATTATATTGTAATAAAGTATTGTAAGATACCGCCCCGATGCAAGCGCGTCGGGGCGGTATTGCAACCTGAAGTTTATTAATCGCAACCTGCGGTTAATTGATTATTTCGATAACATAAATTATAATTAGTATATAGTTTTTAAATAAGGAATAGCGTAATGACTACAGGAGAGAAAATATATTCATTGAGAAAAGAAGCTCGGATAACGCAGGAAGAGTTTGCCGAAAAGCTTGAAGTTTCAAGGCAGGCTGTATCAAAATGGGAATCGGACTTGTCCTATCCTGAAACGGAAAAATTGATAAAAATTGCACAGATGTTCGGAGTAACGTGCGATTATCTGTTAAACGACGTTCCGCGATATGAAAGCGATTTAGTCGACAAGAGAAACCGTGCATTTTTAACAATGATGGTTTCTTTTTCAATCGCCTGTATTTTAGTCGGTTTAATTGTCGCATACGTATGTTATTGGGCAATTAGCGACTGGTACAGTCCGCTTATCGGTCTTGGCGTATTTGCGGCACTCCTTCTCGCCTCGTTCATTCTATGGTCGGTGGGTAGATATAAATTTTTATTGGCTTGCAATTATTCCGAAGCTGACAAATCACACCTTATAAAGCAAACTAAAATCTTTTTATTTACTGTAGTTATAGCAGTTTTTGCTTATCTTCCGCCCATTTCATTCATTTGGTTAAAACAAGTTGTTGACTTGCAATTGACTAGGGTTACGGTATCACGAAAACTGTCGTTCTTATCCTATATATTATGCTTGGCAACTTATATTCCAACAGGAATCACAGTTGCAAAAATACTCTCTGCCATACACGACAAGATTTCAGGTAAAGAAATTACACGCCTTAAACTATGCAATTTGATTTGCGTTGCGTTGATTGCAATTACATTAACCGCAACAGCTTTCAGTTTTATGGCGTATATCTATGACCAATATGTCAATGCTGAAATATTATCAGGTAATAGCTATGATATTTATGAATATGTGCCAACAGTTCTATTTGTCGTTTTTGCCCTGACATCTGTCATTCTTTTAGCAAACGCAATAGTACATAAAAAATACGAAAATACCCCTACCGCAGTTTTCATACTGCAAATATGTTGTGCCGTTCTCTTGCTTGCAAATATAATCTGCTTTTACTGCACTTTTATTAATTATGAGAACATTTATAAAAATTTCAACTATACCTTCGGAGCGTTGCTCACACTTTGCGGAGTAGCTTTAATAGTTCTTTCGGCATTACAGTTTAAACTAAAAAACTATACACCTGTAAATCAATTGAGGTTATTTATTCCCGTCTGCCTGGTTGCCTTAATTCAAATACAGCCACTTATTGGAGACAGCGCAGGCTTAATCACCTGGTTAATATTACAATGTCCTGTATTCGTTCTGCCGAATATAATTAAAAATAAATAAGCACAACGTAAATGGTAAAGCCACCGCAGTCTGCGGTGGCTTTATTATACGTACAAACGGCAAAATTTAGTTTAAATAGACAAAATTAATTAAATTAACGGTTACCACGTGTTTTATTATAACCAGACCCATAAGCATTATACGTCGTGATACTATAACGTTCCAATTCATTTAGCGTTTTAAATCCGCTATTTGCTAACGAAATCATTTTAATAGTAAACTTATCACCCTACTTATAATCAGTATAGACGTCACCATTACCTTTACCCGTAAAATGAGCATTAACTCGATTTAAAACCTGCTTACCTTGCCAACATAATACATATTTTTTGTTGAATTATAGAGTATATAAACACCCTCAAAATTAAGTGTTAAGGCATATGACCTACCATTAATTGAAGTATTGCGCATCCTAAAAAACTCTTCGGGAGTCATCTCCAAGGTATTACCAGCTAAACCTAACACCTGTTCTTCAATTTCTTTTTTTCTTTTATTTAAAAAGTAAAAAAATAAAACTAAAAAAACTATCATAACTATGATAATTACTAATGAAATAATAATCAGCAAAATTGAATCCATATATACCTAATAAAATAACAATAAAAAGAAATTGAAATCAGAAATAAATAAAAATAGCTTAAACTTCTAAAATTTAAAGAAATTTAAGCTACTAAATATGGTGCACTCAACAGGAGTTGAACCTGCATGAATTGCTTCACAAGATCCTTAGTCTTGCGCGTCTGCCAATTCCGCCATGAGTGCGCTTTTCAAAAGCATAGTTATTCTATAACATTTAACGCCTTTAGTCAAGCAAAAATTAAGCAGTTTTCAATGATTTTTACTTAATTTTAAAATAATTTAATCATTTGTAATTTTAGACAATAATTTATCAATTTCTTGACTTAAATCGTCAAAATTGCCGTCATTATGTATGACATAGTACTTTGCAAAGTCCGTATTGTCATAGTTAAATTGTTTATTTACACGATTATTTACTTCTTCTTCAGATAAATTATCTCGAGACATTACGGAAGCAATTCTATTGCCTTTATCCCTTAATACCACTAAAACTTTATCGAATAAGTTTTGGTAATTTCCTTCAAATAATATAGGTACTTCGTAAAATACTACTCCGCTGTCCCCTTCAGAGATTGAGAATAATTTTTCAAAAATTTTGGGGTGAGTAATTTTATTTAATTTTTCCAATTTGTTCTCATCGGCAAAAACAATAGCTGAAAGTGAAGTTCTGTTTAAACTTCCGTCGGTATTAATTATTTCTTTGCCGAATTCCTTTTTAAGCTCCTCAACCGTTATCTCGTCTTGTAAGACAGTCTTATAAACTTCATCGCATGAATATACAGGGAAGCCGTGTCCGCCAATAATTTTGCATACGGTGGACTTACCGCTGCCTATTCCGCCTGTTACGGCAACTTTAATTTTATTTTGCTTCATACCAATTCCTTCCGCTATGCACGTCCACAGTTAAAGGCACTCTAAGCTTAACGGCACTTTCCATTTCATCTTTTAAAATTTTACCTGCTATTTGTTCTTCTTCGACAGGTGCGTCTAATACGAGTTCGTCGTGTACTTGCAAAATCAATTTGGTCTTTAACCCTTCTTTTTTCAGGCGGTTATAGATATTAACCATTGCAATTTTAATTATATCCGCACTCGAACCCTGCAACGGCATATTCATTGCCGCCCTTTCGCCGAATTGCCTTAAGTTGTAATTTGATGAATTTATCTCCTTAATATAACGTTTTCTGCCCGTAAGCGTTGCAACGTACCCGTGTTTTTTTGCAAATTCAACATTTGAGTCCATATACTCTTTAACCGCTGTATAACGCTTAAAATAGGTTGCAATATAATCCCTTGCAGTTTTTACGTCAACCCCGATATTTTTAGCAAGTCCGAATTCGCTTATGCCGTAAATAATACCGAAGTTCACAGCCTTTGCCTGCCTGCGCATATGGGGCGTTACATCTTTTAAGTCAACCCCAAACACCTGCGAAGCCGTAACCGAATGAACATCTTCATTGGCTTCATATGCTTCAATCAGCTCTTTACAGCCTGAAAAATGCGCTAAAAGCCTTAATTCTATCTGGGAGTAATCGGCGTCAATAAAAACGTTTCCAGCCCTTGGAATAAACAATTTACGGAGTTCTCTGCCTTCTTCTTCACGAATTGGAATATTCTGAAGATTAGGATTTGCGCTTGAAAGCCTGCCAGTCGTCGTTAAAGTCTGCTTATACGTCGTATGAACGAGATTGGTCTTTTTATCAATAAGCGGTTTAATTCCCTCGATATAAGTCGAATAAAGCTTTTGATAAAGCCTGTATTTTAATATTAATCTTACGGCTTCACTCTCATCTGCAAGCGATTCTAAAACTTCGGCGTTGGTTGAATATTTACCAGATTTATTCTTTTTCCCCGATTTTAAACCGAGCTTATCAAAAAGCACTTCACCGAGCTGTGAAGGTGAATTAAGATTAAACGTGCAGCCGCACAACTCATATATTTTAGCGCTTAGGTCGTTAATGTTGCTTAAATATTTATCTCCAAGCTTCTCAAGCTCTTTTAAATCGACTTCTACGCCGCTTTTTTCCATTGAGTAAAGCACTTTAATTAGTGGTCTTTCAATGTCGTAATACAGCCTTTCAAGCCCGTCATTTTTAATTACTTCAATGTACTCATCGTAGATTTTGCTCATTGCAAAGGCGGAATAATTATAATCATATCCCTTTTCCTTGCAGAGTTCTTCCAAGCTTGAAGACGTACTGGAATAATCCCCGATGTAATTCATTACACAAAGGTCATCGACTTCGCAATTAAAAGTAAAATTAAACGCACTAAAGCGATGCAACAGACTTTTATAATCGTATACAATAACCTTATTTTCAGCGTTTTCGAAAATTTTGCCTAAACACTCAACTGCTTGGTCAAGGGAAAACATGCAAAGAAGGTCTAAAGCTTCACATACGACGTCGTAAAGCTTACCGTCGTGATAAATAGATATTCCGTCATCGGTCAAATTGATAAAGAAATTTCCACGTTTAGCAGTAATTTCAGACAAATCCGATGTATTATTAATCTTAATAATTTCAGGATATTCCGTGTCTTTTACGCTGATGTCTTGACTTTCTTCACCCAAAAGGCTTAAGAGCGACTTAAACTCAAAGTTCAAGAACATATCCTTAACTTCTTGGGAAAATTTAGTCGGCGTTTTACAATCTTCTAAACTGATTTCGATATCGCAGTCACAGTTTATGGTAGCAAGTTTATAGGAAAGGTATGCACTATCCCTACCTTCTTCTAATTTTTTGCGAAGCGACGGCGATTTGATTTCATCTAAATGCTCATACACACCGTCAAGCGTTTGATATTCTGAAATAAGCTTCTTCGCCGTTGTCTCACCGATTCCTGCAACGCCAGGAATATTGTCCGATTTATCCCCCATAAGCGACTTTAAATCTATAACCTGCGAAGGGTTATAACCTAACGTATCAAAGAAATTATCGGTCGTAAGCTTTAATAAATCAGTGACGCCACGCTTTGTATAGAAAATATCCGTCTTGTCGTCCACAAGCTGATAAGAATCCCTGTCACCCGTATAGATATGGCTATGCACGTCAAAACGTTTAGAAAGTGTCCCTAAAAGGTCGTCGGCTTCTAAACCTTCTTTTTGACATATAGCCACGTTCATGGCGGATAACAGCGACTTTAAAGGTTGAACCTGTGCCGCAAGCTCTGCAGGCATAGGCGAACGGTTAGCCTTATACCCGTCATACATTTTGTGCCTGAACGTGGGCGCATGCATATCGAAGGTTACAACCAAATAATCGGGTTTATCTTCGTTAATTATCTTAAATAGCAGTTTTGTAAAACCGAATATTGCGTTAGTAGGCCTGCCGTCCTTTGTTGAAAAGACTTGAGTTGCATAAAATACACGGTTTAATAGACTGTTGCCGTCAATAAGCACAAGAGATTGCATATTTTTTAATCCTTAAAAGAAAATAGCTTGATTTTTTTTAAATAGAGTTATATAATAATTGAGTAAGTTGCCGGTGTGGTGGAATTGGCAGACGCGCGGGACTCAAAATCCCGTGGTAGTGATACCGTATCGGTTCGACCCCGATCACCGGCACCAGTTAAGAAGCATTAAGCGAAAGCTTAATGCTTTCTTCTTTTGTCTCAAGTTTAATCAAATTAGATTTTTTAAAATTGTATTCACTTAGCAAAAGCTTTCTCTCTAACTTCACTATCACTGCAAGTATTTACATAGTATTTACCGTCTTTAAAATCGGAAAACTTAAAATATAAATCTTGAGAATATAAGGTTTCGAATAACTGATTTTTCTCAAATTCTGTCGTAAATATTTTGTCCTTAAAAGCAGAAAACAAATACGGATACGTCGTATACATTCGTATTTCAATACGGTTGTCAAGGCTTTTTAAAAGCAATGGAAACGTACCCGTACAACCTGATTCCACTACTACAATTCTCTTCTCTTTAATCTGCGAGAGCAAACCTGAAAGACTTGTTTCTATCTGCGGAAATTTTACAAAAACACTTCTCATTTTGGGTAAAACCATAGAGCAGAATTCATCGAAATTACTATAATTTCCAAATTACAAAGCTTCATATATGCAGGAACGGAATTCATCGTCTACATTTTTACGACCGCTAATCTTTTCCAACGTCTTTCTGCTCAAAAGCCAAGGATATATATTATTTTTGTATTTTTGTAAATGATGTATACAGGGCAACAGTGTATCACGAAGAAGAAAAACGTATGCGGTTTTCTCTTCATATCCCACCCACTCGCTAAAACTTATAAGCTAGTTAAGAAATTTATCATCGCTAGTTGATTGACAACGTTCAGCATCTCTTACCAACAGACTAATCGCATTATCAAGCTCAATTTCAGGCTGCCCGTATGTCGGCTTATACAGTTTTAAGCGATTGGGATTAATTGAAAACGGTTGAACGTTATTTTTATTTAAGTAGCTTTTTAGTCGAGAAATACCGTTAAAATCATTCTCAATCATTTCATTTAGTTGAGTGTAACCTTCAAACTCTAAATCGTCTAACAGTTTTAAAAGCTGTTTAGCCTTGTATATTGTTGAAGTGGTTGCAGGCGTTAACTCTAACTTATGTAACTCATTTTTATAATAACTTAAACTAAATGAAAAAAATCCCATATGCAATGAATGAAATTATATTAAAAACCTTAAATATACATACCCCGACAACACTATATTTTAAGCATTGTCGGGGTTGATTAATTTAAATTACTTTGCGTACTCTACAGCACGGGATTCACGAATAACGTTAACCTTAATCTGTCCGGGATATTCAAGCTCGTCTTCGATTTTCTTTGCGATATCTTTTGCAAGGAACATAGCCTGTGCGTCGTCAACCTGTTCAGGCTTAACGATAACCCTGACTTCTCTACCTGCCTGGATTGCATAGCACTTGTCAACGCCGTTGAAATCTGATGCAATCTGTTCAAGCTTTTCCAAACGCTTAACGTAGTTAGTACCAGTTTCCCTTCTTGCACCGGGGCGAGCGCCTGAAATTGCGTCTGCCGCTGCAACTAAAACTGCTTCTATAGTCTTAGGCTCGCAGTCGCCGTGGTGAGCCGCAATAGCGTTTATAACGTTAGCCTTCTCGCCGTACTTTTTAGCAAGGTCGGCACCAAGCTGAACGTGAGTACCTTCCTGCTCCTTATCGACTGCTTTACCGATATCGTGGAGTAAACCTGCACGCTTTGCCATAGTTACGTCCAAACCGAGCTCAGACGCCATAATTCCGGCAAGCTCGGCAACTTCGATAGAGTGCTTATAGACGTTCTGACCATAGCTTGTCCTGTACTTTAATCTTCCTATAAGCTTAATAAGTTCGGGGTGCAATCCGTAGATACCCACGTCAAACATTGCGCTTTCACCGGCAGCCTTAATCTCTTGATCAAGCTCTTTTTTAACTTTAGCAACCGTCTCTTCAATCCTTGCGGGATGAATACGGCCGTCGGTTATAAGCTTCTCCAAAGCAAGCCTTGCAACTTCCCTTCTTACGGGGTCGAATCCGCTTAAAATTACGACTTCAGGCGTATCGTCGACAATGAGCTCAATGCCTGTTGCGTTTTCAAGCGCACGGATATTTCTACCCTCTCTGCCTATAATTCTCGCCTTCATATCGTCGCTGGGAATGGGTACGACGGATACGGTAATTTCTGAAGCATGGTCTGCAGCACAGCGCTGAACGGCAAGCGAAATAATATTCTTTGCTTCGTGTTCAGCCTCATCTTTTGCCGTCTGCTCGATATTGCGAACCTGCAAAGCAACGTCGTGCCTTGTCTCTTCCAATATCTCTTCTGTCAACAGTTTCTTCGCCTCTTCTTTTGAAAGCTGTGAAACCTTTTCCAACTCCTGAACCATAAGCTCGTGCTGGTTGGAGAGCTTTTCCTGTAACTTATCAATCTCCTGCTCTTTAGCAATCAGATTCTTTTTATGGTTATCAAGCTCCTCATTCTTCCTGTCGAGCGCAGATTCTTTCTTCTCAAGATTGTCTTCACGTTGATTTAAACGTTGTTCCTGTCTATTCAACTCCGCCTTTTTCTCACGGGACTCTCTCTCAAATTCGTTCTTTAATTTAAGCTCCTGTTCCTTTGCCTCTAATATGGCTTCCTTTTTAAGCGCCTTACACTCGGCACGAGCATCTTCAATTATCTTGTCTGCATGCGCCTGTGCGGAACCAAACTGCTGATTTATCTTTTTCTTATAGACAATTCTACCTACAAAATAAAACGCTACAGCAGCAACGATTATTGCTACACCTAACCCGACGCTCAAACCAATAACTGCACCGTCGGAAACTGCAAGAAACAGGGAGCTTAAGTTAGTGTTTAACATAACCTAAACCTCCTGATAAATTTTTATATATAAAACGATTAATTTTTATGTAAATTTTCGCCTTTTTATATACCATAAATCATTATACACTATAAGGGTAACTTTGTCAATTTATTTGTTAATTTTCATATATGCGTTAAATAAAAAACCGCAGTAACCTGCGGTTTTTTTTAATCAATTTCAAATTATTAATTATTCCTCTGCCCACTTGAGCCAAAGTGTGGCTACTGCGTCGGAAGGCATACGCCAATCTCCCCTGGGAGATAACGCAATCGAGCCAACCTTAACGCCATCGGGCAGGCAGGAGCGCTTGAATTGCTGTGCAAAGAAACGTCTATAGAAGGTCTTTAGCCACTTTTCTACTATCTCTTCACTATACTTCCCTTTAAACGCCTTTATAGCCATATACTTAATTTTTTCAGGCTCAAATCCCCAGCGGATAGCGTTATATAAATAGAAGTCGTGCAACTCGTAAGGACCCACCAAATCTTCAGTCTTCTGCGCAATATTACCGTTTTTATCAGGGGGCAGAAGTTCGGGGCTAATCTCGGTAGCAAGCACGTCGTATAAGGTATTAGCAAGCTCTCCGCCTATTTCATCGGCTTCGGCACGAACGAGATATTTAACCAACGTTTTAGGCACTGAAGCGTTTACGCCGTACATAGACATATGATCTCCGTTATAGGTAGCCCAACCTAACGCAAGCTCGCTTAAATCACCTGTGCCAATAACCATACCGCCCGTTTGATTTGCGATATCCATTAATATGAGGGTACGCATTCTCGCCTGCGCATTTTCGTATGTTACGTCGTGCTTATCTGCAGGTTGGTCTATATCTTTGAAATGCTGTAAAACGCTGTCGGCAATGGGAATTATTTTGCCCGTTGCACCCACAAGCTCTATAAGCTTTAGGGAATTATCTTTCGTCCTGTCCGTAGTACCGAAACCGGGCATGGTTACGGCTATAATATTTTTAAGCGGCAAACCAAGATTGACGAACGCCCTTCTGGTTACAAGCAGAGCAAGCGAAGAATCAAGTCCGCCTGATATGCCGATTACGGCAGTTTTACTACCCGTGTGCAGAAGTCGCTTTTCAAGTCCTTTAGTCTGAATATTTAAAATCAACTTTGCCCTTTGAGAGAGCATTTCACAATCGGTCGGAACAAACGGCGTTGCGTCGAAATATCTGTCAATTTCATTTAAGCCTTCGGCTTCTTCAAACCAAACGGTATTAAACAGCGACAGGTCTACATTTTGGTCGGCAAAATAGGTGCTTGACATTCTCTGCCTTTCGGTAGAAAGGCGCTCAACGTCGATTTCACCGTAGGTTAACCCGTTTTCAAACAACTTGCTTTCAGCTAAAGTTATGCCGTTCTCGCTTATAATGTTATGCCCTGCAAAGACCATATCGGTAGTACTTTCCCCGTCGCCTGCATCGCAGTAGATATAACCGCACACGAGCTTTGCTGACTGAACGTTGACCAAACTCTTTCTGTATTCAGCTTTGCCGACCGTCTCGTCGGAGCAAGAGAGATTGACGATAATCTTTGCGCCTGCCTGCGAAGCTTTAAGCGAAGGCGAGCAGGGCGCCCATAGGTCTTCACAGATCTCAACGCCCACAATTAAGTCGGGATTATTCTGCGCCGCAAACAACAAATTTGTCCCCATAAAGACGGGGTCGCCGCAGAGCTCTACGAGTTCACACTCTTCTCTCCCTGCGTTAAAATGGCGTTTTTCATAGAACTCGCCATAGTTGGGAATATAAGTTTTAGGAACTATACCTTTTATTTCACCGTCGGATATGGCAACGGAACAGTTATAGAGCCTGTCACTATAGCGCAAAGGCGCACCGACAAAGACGAGCGTTTTAATCCCTTCAGTCGCCTTTTTTATGCGGCAGAGTCCTGCTTCAACAGCCTTTAAAAGCGTTGTCTGGTTAAACAAATCTCCGCAGGTATATCCGCTTAAACACAGTTCAGGGAAAACGGTTATCTGACTGCCTTTCTTTGCACTTTCAATAATTGCGGATATGATATTATTTACGTTGTAATCTACGTCGGCAACCTTAATTTTAGGGGTTGCGGCGCAGACTTTAACAAAGCCGTATCTCATAAAAATTAGTCGTCCTGCATCTTATCAAGTGCAGCTGCATGCGCTTGTCTGATCTTCTTTTCGATATCCTCAAGCATTGTGGGATTAGCCTTAAGATACTCTCTCATCTTCTCCCTGCCGTTTGCAACCTTTTCTTCGTTATAGCTAAACCAAGCACCGCTCTTTGTAAGAACTCCGTATTCAAGCCCAAGGTCAATAATACAACCTTCCCTTGAAATACCTTCGCCGTAGATAATATCAAACTCTGCAACTTTGAAAGGGGGCGCAACCTTATTCTTAACTACCTTCGCTTTAGCTCTGTTACCTATGATATCGCCGTCGGTCTTTAAAGCGTCTGCCTTTCTGATATCAAGCCTTACTGAAGAGAAATATTTAAGTGCTTTACCGCCGGGTGTGGTTTCGGGGTTACCGAACATTACGCCCACCTTTTCACGGAGCTGATTGATAAATATAACGCAGGTCTTGGAACGGCTGGTTATCGCCGTTAATTTTCTCAAAGCCTGCGACATAAGCCTTGCTAAAAGACCTACGTGGGAATCACCCATATCGCCTTCGATTTCAGCTTTAGGAGTTAAAGCCGCAACCGAGTCGATGACGATTACGTCTACAGCGCTTGAACGGACGAGAGACTCGCAGATGTCAAGCGCCTGTTCGCCTGTGTCGGGCTGGGAGATATAGAGCTCGTCCGTCTTAACTCCGAGAGCTTTAGCATAAACGGCGTCAAGGGCATGCTCGGCATCGATAAATGCTGCAACGCCGCCCATCTTTTGTGCCTGTGCTATGATATGGAGCGCAACGGTGGTTTTACCTGAAGATTCAGGACCGTAAATCTCTAAAATTCTGCCTCTGGGTACACCGCCTACGCCTAAAGCAAGGTCAAGAGATAAACAACCGGTGGGTATTACTTCAAGCTCAGTATTGACGTTATCGTCGCCAAGCTTCATAATAGCTCCCTTACCATATTGCTTTTCAATCATTGCAATAGTCGAATTTAATGCCTTTAATTTGTCGTCGTTCATATATATTTCTCCTGTTGATTTTTTCTCAATTAATAGTCATCAAGCGTTATTTAATACGCTTATACGCAAGGAAAAGCGCCTGATTTATAGCGGTTCGGGTAATAGTGTCTCTATCGCCCTTAAAGTTAAACTTGTAGACGCAAATATCCTGTTCTAATCCTATTCCGATATATGCAAGCCCTACGGGTTTAGCCGTGTTGTCAGACTTCGGACCTGCTATCCCCGTTGTAGATATCGATAATTGGCAGTTGCCCGTTTTAATTAAACCTTCAGCCATCTCGTAAGCAGTCTCGTATGATACTGCGCCGTGTTGCTTCAAGGTCATCTCCGATACGCCAAGACGGGACATTTTAGCTTCGTTCGAATAGGTGTTAAGCCCTTCAAAATACACTTCGGAAACACCCGGCACGTCTACCAGGCTTTTACCTACTCCGCCGCCTGTGAAGGACTCGGCAATGCTGATTTTAAGCCTACGGAGCTTTAATAACCTATAGAGCTGCTCGGCAAGCGAAATATCTTCCAATGCGTAGACATAATCGCCTAAAGACTCAACTAATCCCCTTACCGTATTGTCGAAGTAAATTTTAGGGGTCTTCGTTGAATAGAGAATTTCAATTCTGCAATCACCGTACTCATATTTAACGTTAATTACGGCGTCTACGTTGTTTGCTTTAATTTCGCTCTGCGCTTTAATAATGGCGTTATCCAAAACGTCTTGCGGTACGCAGGCTCGGATATACGTCTTTTCGTAATTAATTGAATACTTTGCATCCAATCTCGCCTTGACGTCAGCAAAAGTAAGACGGTTCATTCCATCGTAATAGAAGACGAAGACACTGTAGTTTTGTACGTTAAGCGCACCCAAGCCGTCAAAGGAAGCCCCGTAGAGAGAACTTATATAGCTTTTAACGGCGTTATCCATCGAAAAAGGACATACAACTATTAAGTTTTCATAGTTGTTCTTCGCATCGTTGATCGCCCTGACAATTTCATCTGAACTGTCATAAGCAACCCTGCAAACTCTCTCCGCATAGTAGCCGCAACCGGCTAACTGCTCACAAATTTTGGCGACGTTATCAAAGGAGAGATTGCGTTTGCTTTCAAGCGAAAGGATGCAAATACCCATACGGTTATCACTCATTTTTTCAAAACTTCAATATTTTTAATAATGTAATTTATACCTGAAATAACGGTTAACAAAGTTGCCAGAGCAAACAAAGCTAAACCGACGTAATTTACAATCTGCGTAAAGAGTAAATCGGGAATAAATTCAGCAAGCCCTGCCCATAAAAGCAGCAATAATAGGCTTACCATTTGGCAAACCGTCTTAACCTTGCCGACTTTATCTGCGGCAATAACCATGCCTGTACTTGCCGCAACCATTCTGAAACCCGAAACCATAAGCTCCCTTGCCAAAATCAAAGCAACCGAACAACCTGCGCAGATAAGCGCCCAATCACCAACGGTTATAAAGAATTCAGGCTTTGTGAGCATTAAAATCATTGCTGCGGATACTAAAATTTTATCGGCAACAGGATCTAAAAACTTACCAAGGTTCGTGATAAGCTTGTACTTTCTCGCTAAATAGCCGTCCAAAAAGTCTGTAAAACTTGCAACGGCAAATACGCCGAGCGCAACGAAATAGTGCCCTTTAAACTGCACATAGAAAAATACGACGAATAACGGAATTAATAAAACTCTTAAAATCGTCAGCTGGTTGGGCAAATTCATTACGCCCTTCCCCTTGACGAATTTAATAAATTTACTCTCCTTTTCCTGCTCGGACAGTTCAGGTTCTATAACTTCATTTTCACTCATTATCATAATCCTCCGTCCTGCCGAATAAATCGTAACAGTCGCAATCACAAATTAATACTTCCAACTCTTCACCCTGTACGGCATTATGAGCGTTAAAATACACCTTGCCGTCGATTTCAGGCGCATTGAAATACGCCCTGCCGACGAAACAATCCCTGTCGTAATCAATGCCGTCGCAGACAACCTTTATCGTCTTGCCGACAAACGACGAAAGAAATTTATGAGAAATCTCGCTCTGCACTTCATAGAGCTTTTTAACTCTCTTCTTTTTAACGGTTGCAGGTATCTGCCCCTTTAACTTGTAGGCAGGTGTGTCAGGTTCCCTTGAATACGCAAAGAACCCGCAGTTTACGAGCTGTGCCTGCCTTAAAAAGTCACACATACTCTCAAACTCTTCTTCGGTCTCGGTTGGGAAACCGCTTATAAACGTGGAACGAATGGCAATATTCGGAATCTCCGTCCTTAACTTTTTAATCAAGTCAAGGTATTGCTCTCTACTGCCACGCCTATTCATAAGCTTAAGCACCCTGTCTTCGCTGTGCTGGAAGGGAATATCCAAATATTTTATAATCTTTGGATTGTCCCTTATCTCCGCAATCAGCTCGTCGTCAATCATATCGGGATAACAGTAAAGTAATCTTACACTCTTAATGTTGACAAGTGCTGTCAACTTTTGTAAAAAATTTTTTAAATTTTTATTATTTTTTAAATCACTCCCGTATCTTGACACGTCTTGAGCGACTAAAATCAACTCGGAAACGTCCCCAAGATTATCTGCTTCCTTTAATAAAAGCTCTTCGGGGTAACTGCGGTACCTTCCCCTGATTTTAGGGATTAAACAATATGTGCAGAAATTATTGCATCCGTCTGCAATTTTTAAATACGCATAGTGGCAGGGCGTAGTTACAACCCTGTCACAATTATATTCTTTATTGCCGCAACCGACGAGATTTACTCTCTCGCCGTCGTAGGCTTTTTTTAACGCTTCAAAGAAAAGATTATAATCGTCAACGCCTAAAAATACGTCGGCTTCGATTAAACTGTCGAAGAGCTCGCCAATGTACTTCTGGGGCAGACAGCCGGTTACAACCAACTTTTCAAGCTTTTCGCCCTTATAGCCCGCACACTCCAAAACCGTTTCAATGGCTTCTTTTCTCGCTGAATTTAAAAAGGCGCAGGTGTTGACTATAAGTACTTCGGCTTGAGACAAATCGTTGGTAAAAGTACAGCCGTTTGACGAAATATATGCAATTAACTTTTCGGCGTCTACTCTGTTTTTATCGCATCCGAGAGAAATTATGCCGAATTTCTTTTTAGTAAAATCAATCATCAACTTCACCGTACTTCGAAATAAACTCATCCCTTGAAAGAAGTACCTTTCTCGGCTTGGAACCTTCGGACTGGGTTATATAATTCATATTTGCCATCCAGTCGATTATTTTACAAGCCTTCATATATCCGATGGGGAAACGGCGCTGTATCATAGAAACGGAAGCCTGATTGCTCGTTACGCAGAACCAGAGAGCTTTTATAAACGTATCGTCGACCTTCGCCGATTCACCGCCTAAAACAGATTCATCGGAAGAAACGCTTTCCGTTGTCTCTTCTTCCACTTTATTGATATATTCGCTGACACTCTCATCGAAATAGGTTTCGTTGTTGGCTTTTATGAAATCGGTGACTCTCTGCACTTCATGTGTGTCGATAAAGCAACCCTGAATTCTTGCAAGGTCGGGATTCTCTGCCGAGCGGAAGTACAAATCACCTTTACCCAACAGTTTTTCAGCACCGCCGATATCGAATATACATCTTGAATCGTCAAAGGAGTTTACTTTAAAACCTATTCTCGTGGGAAGGTTGGACTTAATTAAACCCGTAATACAGTCAACTGACGGGCGTTGAGTTGCCAAAATTAAATGTATTCCGCAGGCACGGGCTTTCTGAACAAGCCTTATTATTCTCGACTCTATGTCTTTTTTAGCCTGTAACATCAAGTCGCCGAACTCGTCTAATATGACGACGATTTTAGGCAGTTTTTCTTCGCCTTCGGGCAGGTGAGCATTGTATTCGGTAAGATTTTTTGTGGCAATACCCTTTTCGGTCATCTCCTTAAAGAGTGCGTAACGCCTTTCCATTTCCTTGATTGCCCAATTCAACGCTTTTAACGCCTTATCAACGTCGTAGATAATCTCGTTAATCATAAGATGAGGCAGTTTATCATAGGAAATAAACTCAACCTGTTTAGGGTCGACAAGTATAAAACGAAGCTCTTCGGGCCCGTATTTATACAGAAGACTGACAATTAAAGTGCTTAAGCAAATACTTTTACCGCTACCGGTGGTACCTGCAACCAACAGATGGGGCATCTTGGTTATATCGGGGCAAACCACCTTGCCGTCTACATTTTTACCTAAAGTAAAGGTAAGGCTGTTAGCCTTGGCATTGATAAACTCGCTGCTCGCAAGCATGCCCTTTAAACCTACTGTAGTTCGCTTTGCGTTGGGCACTTCAATAGATATTGCGCCTTTTGCATAGTTAAGGTAGGCGTTTACGTTCTCCTTCATAAGCGCCATAGCTACTGCGTCACGGTATTTTAAAGCGTTTTTAATGTTTGTCCTGTCTTCGATAATCACGTCGTAACGTGTTATCGCAGGGCCGACAACTACGTTTGCAATTCTGCTTTCAATGCGGAAATTAGCAAGCGTTTCGCAAATTATCTGCTTACTCTCTTCAATTTCGCCAGTATTAACGTTGTTGTTTTCGAGATAGTCGTCCAACAAATCAAGCGTAGGTCTGACGTACTTTTTCCAGACGTGTTTAGGTTTTTCAACTTCTGAGGGCTTAATCTCTTCACGAACCGTATCTTCCGGTTTGGGTGCAATGGTGCGATCAAACGAAGACGACGTACTTTCGCCAAAACCAACCGTTCTCCCCCTATCGCTAACAACAGGCGTATCGTCACCTAAATTGCTTTCGGACAGCGGCGTCTCGTCATTGAAGAAAGTGCCGTTATTCTCGCCTATATCGTCGAAAAGCTGTTCTCTGTTCCTGTTTCTTGAAGGGTTGGAGAGAACGGACACGTCGGGCTCGATAGTGTTACTGTTTTGACTTAAGTTTGTATTTGAAGAATTGAAAATGTCGAAGAGACTAATTCCCCTGCTACGTTCATTAGGCTGCTCTTCAACCTTATCTTCTAAAGGGTAATTATCGTATGAACTGTCGTCAATCTCGTTTCGAGTCGACTGTTCAGGCTGAATATCCTGAATTTGACGTTCGCTCTGCACTTGATTATAGTCGTTGTCCTGATTTACGGTATAGTCATTATTATAGTTATTTTCAATGGGCTGAACGTAAGGCGCTTCTTGAGAATAGCCGTTATCGCCATAGCCGTCGGGTGACGCAACGCTTTCTTCGGTGACGTCGTCCGTATCGTCGATAACTTCGTCGTAATAGTCCAAAGGCTGAACAGACTGGTTAACCGTATAAGAATTGTAGGTATTTTCACGGTTTGAGTTATCTACGCCGCCCAAATCGCTGACGGGTTTATCGCCGTACACATATGAGGGCGTACTCCCCCCACTACTGCTGTTTTCTATATCGTTTGAATAACTTTCCGTGTACGAAGTCTGGGGAGCCTGCGTTGAAGACGAACTGCTATTTCCGTTCGAAAAGCTCTGCAGATAATCACTTTCGTTATGAACAGGGTGATTAAAGTAGGAACTTTCGTTGTAAATCATATTACGGCGATAACTTTCAGCGGCAAACTCACCGTTTTCAAACAGTATCTGTCTGCCGAGATTCTTGCGTGAATACTTGTCGTCGTCTTCCTCACGGCTGCCGTCGGCAACTGCCTGTTGTGATTGCGATTGAACGCCTATATTGCTTACAATTTCGTGATTTTCGTTTACGGTATACAGTTTATCGTCCGTTGCAATTTGCTCCTGCGGTTGCGTCTGAACAGGCGTTTCGGATTCGTTTTTATCCTTATTGCCGTTTTGCATACCGACCTTTTTAATAACGTTTGTAAGATAAGCATTTCTAACGACGATTATAGTCATAACCGCAAAGAGAAGGGTTAGCAAACCGAAGACGACGTAAGCCCCTACAAAGGTCATTGTTTTTGCAACGGGATATACGATTAAACCGCTGATTACGCCGCCGAAGGTATAACCTGCATATCCATTAGATGCGTTAAGGTAGCACTGCGATAAATAACTGCCGTAGTTATCTAACGTATAGCCGTTAGTGGTTACCGCTTGTAAAAGCAAAAATACGCACAGCAAAGTAACCCCGACGCAAATTGCAACTTTAGGTTTAATCTTAATTGTCTTTTCAAACGAAAGCCATTCGCCAAGGTACGCTAAAGCGGCAACGACAAGCCAGCTTCCGTAGCCGAAAGTACCGTACATAAACGTACATACAGCTTTACCAACGTCCAAAAAGATAACGCCGAATGAAAGTAGCATGACAAAAACCAAGGCGCTGAACAACATAATCGTTACGCCTAAAGTTTCTTTAGTAAGAATATATGAACGTTTATCGTTATCGTGTTTATTTTTCAAGGTAAACTCCAATATATTTTATCCTATCCGTTATTATATCATAATTATTATAAAAAGACAACAAAATGAACTGAAATAAATAGAAAAACGCACCTGCTTTTAACAGGTGCGTTTAGCATTAATCTTTGTAATAATTTAAATCTTTGTCTTGCCTTCTTCAGCTTCGAGAACGTTATCGTTGTTCCAGGAATAAAGGCTACGGATTTCCTTACCAACTTCCTCTAACTGATGAGAAGCTTCAAGCTCTCTGGTTGCGTTGAAGTGAGCCCTGCCGTTGTTGTTTTCAGCAATCCACTTGGAAGCGAAAGTACCGTCCTGAATCTCTGCAAGAACCTTCTTCATCTCCTTCTTGGTCTCTTCGGTGATAAGACGTTTGCCGGTCTCATAGTCACCAAACTCTGCCGTGTCGGAGACAGAATATCTCATAAGCGAGAAGCCGCCCTTATAGATAAGGTCTACAATGAGCTTCATCTCGTGAATACATTCAAAGTATGCGTTTCTGGGGTCATAACCTGCTTCTACAAGGGTTTCAAAGCCAGCCTTCATAAGTGCGGTTACGCCACCGCAGAGAACTGCCTGCTCACCGAAAAGGTCAGTCTCGGTTTCGCACTTGAAAGTCGTTTCCAGAACACCTGCCCTTGCACCGCCGATACCTGCGGCATAGGCAAGCGCAACGTCCATTGCCTTACCGGTGTAATCCTGATGAATTGCAACGAGTGCGGGAACGCCTTTACCTTCCTGATATTCCGAACGAACGGTGTGTCCGGGACCTTTAGGAGCAATCATAAACACGTCTATGTTTGCAGGGGGTACGATCTGCTTGAAGTGGATATTGAAGCCGTGTGCAAATGCAAGCGCAGCACCCTCTTTAAGGTTCTTTTCAATGCTCTCTTTATATACCTTTGCCTGTCTTTCGTCGTTGATTAAAATCATTACGACGTCTGCACGCTTGGTAGCTTCTGCAACGGTGTAAACTTCAAATCCTGCAGCAACTGCTTTAGGCCAGCTCTTGCCGCCCTCGTGCAAGCCGATTATAACCTTAACACCGCTATCTCTCAAATTCAAAGCGTGGGCATGTCCCTGACTGCCGTAACCGACGATTGCAACGGTTTTACCCTTTAAAACGTTAATATCGCAATCACTTTCATGATATAACTTAACCATAAACTATGTTTATTCCTCCACAAAATTAAATTAGAATAATTATATTACCATTAATTTTGTAAGTCAAGCAATATAAGAAATTATTAAAAAAAATAGCTAATAAAAATTGCATATCTTGTTTAAATAAGGTATAATTAATAAAAATTTATAAATTTAAGTGAATAATTATGAATAAATTTATTAATTCGTTAAAAATTTTAAGAGGACTTGAAAAGGACGAGCTCTTCAAGGTTGCGGCTGAAGCGGTTGAAAACAAGACAACGCAATCTTATAACGATTTTATAAGTGCGGTTTTCTTTAAAAACGCAGAAGAAGGACTTACACCATATGTTGAAAAACTCATTCTGTTTGATGAGAACCCTTTCTCCGTTGCTTGTGCTTGCGGTTCTGTTTCAGACAGATTGATTAAGGCGTATACAGACGATATAGAGGCAATTTTTAATATGATTGCCGAAATACCTGCTTGTAAAGATTTTGCGTTTGGCAACGACGTTTTACCTTTTATGAGCAACTCGCCTGAACAAACCGCATATAATTTAATGAATTTTTATGCAAAGAACGGCTACGGTAAGTTTGCAAAATACAAGGCGTTTATCTACCGCAACGGCAGTATCGAACCCGTTGCACACACTTCTCAAATTCAACTTGACGATTTGAAGGATTACGTTGAAGAGAAAAAGGCAATTATAAACAACGTCAAAGATTTTTTAAATAATCTACCCTACTCGCACACCCTTTTGTACGGCGACAGGGGTACGGGCAAATCCTCTACCGTTCACGCCGTATTAAACGAGTTTAGCGATTACGGTCTGCGCCTTATCGAAGTGAGTAAAGAAGATTTATGCTCGATTAAAAAAATAAGGGAACTCGTCTGTGAAATACCCTTAAAGTTTATTTTATTTACAGATGATCTAACCTTTGGCGAAAACGACCCAGCAATCTCATCACTTAAGGCGGCAGTTGAAGGCTCTGTTATGGACGGTAGCAACTCTATGATAGTAGCGACCTCCAACAGAAGACATATCGTGTCGGAGAGTTTTAGCTCAAGAGAAAACTCACTGCACCCTGTAGATTTAAAGGAAGAACAACTCTCCCTATCCGACAGGTTTGGCTTAACCGTAATTTTCTCCACCACCGACAAACCTAAATATCTTTCAATCGTCCGTCAGCTTGCCAAAAAGTTTAAAATTTCAATGCCTGTCGATAAGCTTGAAAACCTTGCAGAGCGTTGGGCAATCATAAAGGGCGGAAGGTCGCCAAGGCGTGCCGAACAATTTGTTAATCTTGTATACGCCTGTCAGGTGAGCGGCAGAGAATTAGAGTTTTAATCTTTATTTAAAGCAATCGCCTTTGCAATATCGTATATATCACCTGCACCGAGAATTAAAACAGTATCTCCTGCCTTGCAGTGTGAAGTGAAGCTAATTATATCTTCGGGGCTGTCGCCGTATCGGGAGCGTTTTAACGCCTTTGAAAGGGTTAACGCACTGCCTGCGTCGTCGTAATATTCCCTTGCTGCGTATGTTTTGTAAACCATTAATTTTTTAACGGATGACAACACGCCGACAAACTCCTTAAACAGCATTTTAGTTCTGCTGTAAGTATGGGGTTGAAATATCACATATAAATCACCTTTATTGACCAGCCGCACCGTCTTGAGTGCGGCTTTAATTTCGTTCGGGTGATGGGCATAATCCGCTATGCAGTCGGCATTATTTATCTCCCCTATACGTTCAAAACGCCTGCTAACGCCTTTAAAACTATTAATACCCTTTGCAATAACTTCAAACTCTAACCCTATACTCCTTGCGGCGGCAAGTGCGGCAATTGCGTTCAATACGTTATGCTTTCCAGGCACGTTTAGATAGATCTTACCGAGTTCCTTACCCTTTTCGTAAGCGATAAAGTTGAATTTACCGTTCTCGTTTTTTATCTTCTTTGCGTAATATGTAGCCCTGTCGTCCAACCCAAAGGTAATACCGCCTTCCCTGCTTTCACCGTAAAGTCTTATCGGGGTTTTACTTTGGTCGGCAAACTGCCCGTAAGAATTCTTGACGTTTTCAGCCGTACCGTAACAATCAAGGTGGTCGGCGTCGCTATTTAAAACAATACCTATATCAGGCTTCAACTCCAAGAAGTTGCGTTTAAATTCGCACGCTTCGGTCACAAAATAGCCGTTGCCGCCTATATATGCGTTATTGAAGGTTAAATCTTCACCGCCAATATGCGCAGAAAAGCTCAACTCCCCTTCTTTAAAAACGTGGGCAATCATTGCAGTACAGGTTGTCTTTCCGTGACAGCCCGCAACCGCGACCACGCAGGAAAAGCCTTTGCAGAGCTCGGCGAGCAATTTCCCCCTTGATAAAATCAGTTTATTCATTCGCCTTGCATTGAGCAAAATTGCGTTATTACTTGCAATCGCATCCGTAAATACAACACAATCAAAACCGCTTATATCAACGTTTAAATTGTTGCTAACTTCTATCCCCAACGCTTCCAACGCCTTAACGCTTTGTCCGCACACCCTATCGTATCCAGAAACGCTTTTACCGCTATTTAAAAGAATTTTGGCGAGAGCACTCATGCTCACTCCACCGATACCGACAAAATAGAAACTGTTACATTCGTTAACTTCGCTTTTAACCATATTAAATTTTATTAATCAAAAGGCGATTTTATCACGAAAAAACTAAACTTTTGCCATAATTCCACAAAAAAAGGCGACCTGAACAGGTCGCCATAGTTATTTATAATTTAATTGTTGTCGTTGTTATTTCTTCTGCCAAGCCTGTGTAAAAGCCTTGCAAATTTAGGAACAGACTTCTCTGCAGGGCGTTCAATCGTGTCGTCCGCAAACGCTTCGTCGTCTGCTTCAACCGCATTAGTAGGTTGCTGAACGGGTTGTTGAGCATATTGAGACTGACCGTACTGCATATTACCTATAGGCTGTTGAGTGTACTGTGGCTGAACGGGCTGTTGAGAATATAACGTTCTCTGCTGATAATAGGGTTCACTAACGGACATTCTCTGCTGACCGCCCTGTGCAGAATAGGGCGATTGATTTCCGAAAGGCTGCGTCTCTTCGGGCTTGCTGTTTGCATAGCCGGGGAATCCCGTTGCAATAACCGTTATTTCGACTTCATCCTTTACGTTAGGGTCAATTCTCGCACCGAATATAATATTTGCGGAAGCGTCCACTACGCTCTTTACGAGCTCTGCCGCATCTGAAACCTCTGCAAACGTCAAATCGTCACCGCCGACAACGTTTAATATTACACCCTTCGAACCTTCGATAGTAGTATCGAGAAGGGGAGAATTTACCGCAAGGCGAACCGCTTCGATAATTCTGTTGTCACCCTTTGCGACGCCGATGCCGAGATGAGCGATGCCCTTATCCTTCAAAATGGTCTTAACGTCCGCAAAGTCAAGGTTGATTAAGGCGGGATTAACGATGAGCTCTGCAAGCCCCTTAATGCCCTGCTTTAAAATCTCGTCTGCAACTCTCAACGCCTCCTTCATGGGCGTATTCTTGTCAACGACGGTTCTTATCTTGTCGTTAGGAATGACGATCAACGTATCGACGTATTTTTTAAGACTTTCCAACCCTTTTACGGTGTTGTCCATTCTCTGTTTGCCTTCAAACGCAAAGGGCTCCGTAACGACTGCTACGGTCAAAATCTTCATATCCCTTGCAATCTTGGCGATAACGGGTGCCGCACCTGTACCGGTACCGCCGCCCATACCGGCAGTTATGAAGAGCAAGTCGGTACCTTTAATAACTTTGTTTAACTCGTCCTTGCTCTCTTCGGCAGCCTGCCTGCCGACTTCAGGGTTAGCGCCTGCGCCAAGACCTTTAGTGAGCTGTCTGCCGATTTGAATTCTGTTTTCGCATTTTGACAAAGCAAGAATCTGGGAATCGGTATTAACTACGACGTATTCTGCACAGTTGATACCTGCTTCTATCATACGGTTTACGGCATTATTGCCTGCACCGCCGACACCGATGACTTTTATGCGTGCTTTGCCGGAAATATCCGAGCTGATAACTTGATCGTCAAACATTTATTATTCCTCCGAAAAATGTAAAGTGTGTGCGGCTTAATTTAATGCCGCCGCCAAAAGTGAGAAAAGCGACGAATAGACGGGCTTTCCGTAATAGGGCAATGAAGGCGAAACAATCTCAACAGGCGTAACCAGACGTGAAGAAACATGTTCAGTCATACCCCTTAAAACACCTACGCCCTCACCCGTAATCATTATGGGTACGCTGCTTAAATCCTTACCCATAAACGATTGTCTGCAAGTTTCTATAGTTTCGCAAATTGCGTCTAAACCCTCTGAAAGAATATCTTTAAGTTGGGCTGACGAGTAGGCATATCTCTTACCCTCATAGATTGTCTCTATCATTGTAGAGCTCATTCCTTTAGAGTTTAAGTTGACCTTTCTTATAAGCTCGCTCGCCACTTCAAAGGGAACTTCCAAAGTCTCCATGACAAGTGCCGCCATATGTCCAATGCCGATTGAAAAGCTCTCCGAAAAGGCAATGCCGTTGCCGTAAATAACGCTGAAAGACGACGATATATAGCCAAAATCTAAAAGTATGGTATAGCCGCCACGCTTTTCTTCAGGCACAAGGTAGAAAGCTTCCGCCCTGTTTTGGGGTATCCAGTGAATTTCCTTTAGCTTATCAATATTCTTCAACGCCTGCTTAACAGCCTTAATAAAGCCCGTTTTGCAAGCGTAAAAACAACACCTTGCACGCAAGCTATCGCTTACTGCACCTACAGGATTGAGAACTTTACGCTTGTCCGAAAGGTAGAAAAACAGGCAGTCGCAAGCACAGACTGAATAACCCTTTTCGGTCTTCGGGGTAGAGAACTTTTTAACCTCTTCGATATGTCTTGCGCCAATCTTTTGGGACGAGCGATAGGTTACAACCTTATCGGCCTGAATAAGCTCTAAAAACTCAACGGGAACGCTGACGTAGACGCTTTTAATTTTACCGCCTGCCGAAAGATAAAGGTTTTCCGCAGCGGACGATAACGCCGAGATAAAATTCTCTTTATCGAGAAACTCCCCTTCGGCATAGCCTTCGTAATGCTGGCTATATTTATTTTTAATGATGAAGGTATTGTTTACGCCCTTCTCCGCAATAACTGCACAAATCTCATCTGAACGTATATCCAACACCGCTACGCTTGCGTTTCTCACTGATTATCACCGAATAGCAACGTGTTATTTAGACATAATTGCCTTTTTAAATTATATAATAGTGTAAAGATATTTGTCAACTTAATGACGTAAAAAAATGCCGTCCTTTTAAAAAAGGACGGCATATATGCCTTAATTAAGCTTAAATACCGCTATAGCCGGGGTATACAACCTTCGGATCGCCGCCGGAAATCGAAGAAATTACGTCTATCGCACCGCTCAACTTCTGCAAATCGGTGAGCTCGTCATATTTCTCAAAAGCTTTTTCAATTTTTTGTTTATTATTATCGGCGTCTTTGTAATCGTATATCCTAATCTTGAATCCTGAACGCAAAGTAAATTCAAAAGCTTTGCTGCCCAAGAAATTGACTACCGACACTTCTTCTACTATTCTTCTGAACGAAGAGAAAGACTCTTTGAAAAAGGCGCACATCTGCGCAACTTCGCACATATCGCTTGCGGTAAGGCCGCTGACTATTACGTTCGGACAGCCGTCCGCACCGTCAACGGAAGAGACGTTAGCATTCATAAGCTTCCCACATTCATCGTACACGCTATACGAAGGCCCGTTTTCAGACTTTAACGCAAACGTTTCCGCTCTCTCCCTGATTACAATATCGATGGAACAAGGATACACTTTCGTAACGCTTTCCACAGCTAAAATATCAGGGTCTTCAACCATGCTTTCCACGTCTTCGGTGGTAATGAACAAAAGTCCCGAACCCTTAAGCTTATCGAGATTAGCACGGGTTTGCGTGTATTCAGCCATATATGCGTTTTCACCGTAGTATTCAAAACGCACGTTAACGTTCTGCACAGACAAGATTATGCCTGCACCGATAATTAACGCTATTAAAAACACCATGGCAAGACATACTGCCAGAACCTTTCTTAAGAACTTCATCTGCTTTTTATACTGCAATACGGACTATATCGCCGCCTATTGCCCTGAATTTATATTCAAAATTCGAATATCCCCTATCTATGTAGGAAATATCTAAAACTTCACTTTTACCTTCCGCCGCAAGCGAAGCGATAACCAAAGCCGCACCGCCACGCAAATCGTGAGCAACAAGCTCCGCCCCTTTCAGATTTTCCACGCCTTTAACGAACGCATTGCGCCCGATAACCGTAATGTCTGCACCCATCTTCTTCAATTCAGGCACATATTTAAACCGTGTTTCAAACAAGTTTTCCGTTATTATGGTATGCCCCTTGCAAACACTGCAAAGCGTAGTCATCTGCGCCTGCAAATCGGTGGGGAAACCCGGGTAGGGTTGAGTCTCTATATTCTTAACCGAATACAGCTTCTTCTCGCTCTTCAAATATATTTTATCATCTTTAACCCTTATTTTGCAACCGTTTTCACGAAGTTTATGTAAAAGCGAACTTAACAATTCTGCATTGACGCCGTCAAGCTCTATCTCACCCCCGCACATTGCGGCGGCGATGAGAAAAGTTCCCGCCTCAATCCTGTCGCAAACGGGTCTAAACGTTCCGCCCCCCAACTCTTTAACCCCGTTAATTATAACCGTTCCGCTGCCTGCCCCCCGCACGTCAGCGCCGATGGAGTTTAAAAACTTTTGCAAGTCTTCGATTTCAGGTTCCCGAGCGGCGTTTTTAATAACCGTTGTACCGTCCGCCTTGACAGCCGCAAGCATTATGTTTTCGGTTGCCCCTACGCTCGGACAGTCGAGCATTATCTCATTGCCTGTAAGTTTGTCACATTCACATAGAATATAGCCGTTAGACTCGGTTATCCTTACCCCTAATCTCTTTAACCCTGAAAGGTGAATATCTATCGGTCTTAAGCCTATATCGCATCCGCCGGGATATGCAATTTTTGCCTTGTGAAAGCGTGATACTACCGAACCGAGCAAAAAGACCGACGAGCGCAGTTCCCTTGCTAAAACACCCGGTATCTCACAGCAATCCGCCGAAGATGAGTCTATTATCAGGTTGTCTTTTTCATACACCGAACGGCACCCTAAACACCCCAATATCTTTACCATATTGCGCACGTCGACAATAGCGGGAACATCGCAAATAGTTATCCTTCCGTCCGTTAAAACGGTTGCCGCCAATATGGGAAGTACTGAATTTTTCGCAGTTTGAATTTTGACACAGCCTTTTAAATAAGAGCCACCGTTTATAACGTACTTTTCCATAATAACTCCTGTATGTAAATAATAAATAGGCAACCGACTTTGCGATTGCCCTAATTCATTATATGTTTGTTTATTTAACTTCGTTAATTCGTTCGGGATACCGAATAAAGCACTCCCATCGAAGCCATTGTTATTATTAAAGAAGTGTTGCCGCTGCTTATCAGCGGAAGCGGAAGCCCCGTCGGCGGAATAACTCCGCTGACCACCAGGGCGTTAATAACTACCTGTATTCCGTATACTAACGTTATGCCGACAGACATAAGAAAACCGAACCTGTCTTTACATTTAGAAGCGATTCTAATACCCCTGAAAATTATAAAAAAACAGAGCAAAAAGAAGACGGTAAGACCGACAAACCCAAGCTCTTCCCCCATAACCGAGAGAATGAAATCGCTCTCCGCAAAGGGTAGAAACCTGTACTTTTGAGTCGAGTTGAAAAGCCCTACCCCGAACGCACCGCCGTTACCCAACGCATACAGCGACTGAATAAGCTGATACCCTTCGTCTTTAGGCGAAGCCCACGGGTCGATAAACGCACTTAAACGCTGAAGTCTGTAAGGCTCCATTATTATTAAAACAGGTACGGCTACGATAACGGGAACAAGCACTAACGCAAAGGTTTTCAGGTTTGTTCCGCTCAAGAAGACCATTGCAAGCATCAACAGGCCTACGCACATCGTTATGGACATATTTGGCTCTATTATTATCAAAAGGCAGAATATCACCCCGACAACGAGTACGGGCAACGTCCCTAAAAAGGTGCGTGAATATTGATAGTTCTTTGCAAAGTGTGCGGCGGCAAATATTACGAAGGCGTATTTAGCTATCTCCGACGGCTGAATGGTAAATCCACCGAAGCCCAACCACCTTGTAGCCCCGTAATTAGTGACGCCGATTCCCGGGACAAAGACCAACGCAAGCAAAATTATCGCAATTATTACTGCAGGATATTTAAGCTTTGCGAGCTTTTGGTATTTAATAAACTGTACGCCTATGATGGAAAGTATGCCGCCGACTACGCCGATTATCTGTTTTTTGACGAAATATAAGCTGTCACCGTACTGCACTTCACCCACATACGAGCTTGCAGAATAAATCATCACACAGCCGAAAACAGCCATTGCTATAACGCAGACGAGAAGCGGAATATCACCCTTATTATTCTTGCCTTTATCAGGGCGTAACAGTGCTTTCATTTTTAAGCCCGTTTACGAACTCGCAGAATTTTTCGCCCCTGTCCTCAAAGGAAGCAAACTCGTCGAAACTTGCGCTTGCAGGGCTTAACAATACGCTTTGCCCAGACTTTGCAATGTAGTTTGCAAGCCGAACGGCGGAATTAAAATCAGAGCATAGCGAAAAGGCGTAGTATCCGCAGTTGATTGCGGCGTTCATCATTTTAATTCTGTTTTCGCCGAAAATTATTGAATGTGCAACCCTGCTATCTTGTAAAAACTTGAAGAGCGGAGTATAGTCGTACCCCTTATCCTTACCGCCTAAAAGCAAAATAGTAGGCTTTGTTACGCTCTCGACGGCCTTTATCGTTGCGTCCACGTTAGTCGCCTTGCTGTCGTTAACGTATTCCACACCGTTGACTTCTCTAACAAATTGAATCCTGTGCTTAACACCCTTAAAGGCGCACAACGCCTGTGAAGTCTTATTGACATCTAAACCAAAGATAGCCGAAACTGCCACGCACGCAAGCGCATTATATACGTTATGTATTCCGCCCAGCGACATTTTCTCTACGCTGAAATACGGGGTTGAATTATAACATAGCGTTCCGCTGTCGAGATATGCCCCGTCCACCTTTTGGGTTGCGGATATCCACACCACCTTCCCTCTCGTATATTTAGCAAGCTCCCTGACCCTTAAGTCGTCGTAGTTTAAAACCGCATACTCGCTCTCTTTTAGTCCACGAATAAGCTTGCTCTTTAAAAATATGTAGTTTTCCATATTGTAATGGCGATTGAGGTGGTCTTCAGTAATGTTTAAAATAACCGCCGCATGAGCCCTTAAGCTAAACAGAGTTTCAAGCTGAAAGGACGATATTTCAACTAAAGCAAAGTCTTCAAACTTCAAATCTTCAACCACGTTTATAAGCGGATTGCCGTAATTGCCGCAGGGAACGGAATTTTTGCCGTTGCTTTTAAATACTTCGTCGAGCATTGAAACGGTAGTCGTCTTGCCGTTAGTGCCAGTCACCGCAACGGCGGTTGCCCTTAAGTACAGCGAAGCAAGCTCTTCCTCGCCTATAATAGCTTTGCCCTGTTTTCTGAAGGATACGGCAATCTGATTGTCAATGGGAATACCCGGGCTTAAAACTAAAATATCGCATACGTTAACCGCATCGTTCAGACCTTCGGCGTCTACGATTAAAGCACCCTTTGCCTTTAACTCTTGCATAACTTGCGAAACTTTATCGCTAATAACGTCGTCGTAAGCGTAAACGGTTGCGCCGTGTTTTAAAAGGAAATTAGCGCACCCTTCGCCTGAACGGGACAGCCCTGCCACTAAAAACTTCTGATTGCCGAAATACATAAAACCTCACAAAAACAACAATAAAAAACAACCGCAAAGAGCAGTTATTGCGGAGTAGATATAGGCTATTTTACACTCCGTAAGCCCTTTCATCTGTAAGTGATGGTGCAGTGGTGCCATAAGAAACACCCTCTTCCCCGTCCTTTTATAATATATTACCTGTACTATGACGGATATGCCCGAAGCAACGAAAGTTATACCTAAAATCGGGATAAACAGCGAATTACCCGTAAACACGCATACGCAGGCGATAAGTCCGCCTAAAGCAAGCGAACCCGTATCACCCATAAACAAAGACGCCTTGTTAGAATTGAAGATTAAAAAAGCCGCAAGCGCACCTACCGCAACGAAGCATAAATTCGATAGACTGTGACCGTTCAACGCAAGAATAATGCCCATAAACACGAGATAAACAAGGCTAACCCCGCCTGCAAGTCCGTCAAGCCCATCGGTTAAATTAACGCAGTTAACCGTAGCGATGAAAACTAAAATTACAAAGGGTATTATTCCCCAACTTATATTGTAGTTAAGCCCGTTTCCAAACGGAACTGTAAGATAGGTTATGCCGTTTAAGTAGCAAAATACAGCCGCAATAACTGCGATAGAGAGTTGAAACAAGATTTTCTGATACGGCTTTAGCCCTTCGTTTTCGTGGCGGTAAACCTTTAAAAAATCATCTATAAAGCCGACGAGCATAAATCCGCCTACGATAATCAGCGTTAAATTGAGTATCCTGTCCGAAAAGCCGTAGCCGACGATAGACAAAACTATTATCGCAGTTATAAAGGCAAGTCCACCCATAGTCGGCGTGCCTTTTTTTGAATAATGTTCTTTTACATATCCGAGAATATACTGCCCTGCTTTAAGCTTTTTCAAAAGCGGCAAAACCGCAAAAGTTAAAAGCAATGAGACGGCAAAACCGCAAAGAACGAAAATAACGTAAGTTTTCATCATCAATCCGTTGCCATTTAAGGCGTGTTGAATTTCAGCCTATCAGTTTTTTAATTACGGCACTGTCGTTATAGCTGTGTTTTATACCTAAAATATCCTGATAATTCTCTCCGCCCTTGCCTGCCACAAGCAGAATATCCCCTTGATCCAAAAGGTTTAAAGCGTACTCAACCGCAACTTCCCTGTCGCTTATCGCAACGTACTTACCACCACTTTTTTTAACACCCGTCTCAATCTGCGAAATAATGGA
Source organism: Candidatus Coproplasma sp. (assembly GCA_051884135.1). Lineage (GTDB taxonomy): Bacteria > Bacillota > Clostridia > Christensenellales > Borkfalkiaceae > Coproplasma. The sequence continues at coordinate 48,726 of JBJEVC010000032.1, forward strand.
GTACGGGTCTTCGTACCTTGGATTGTCCGAAGTAATTATGACGAAATCGGCAATTCTTGCGGCAATTTCACCCATAATAGGGCGTTTGCCCCTATCCCTGTTGCCTCCGCAACCGAACAGACAGTATAAATTCCCCTCGCACAAATTACTTAAAGTTAAGAGAGATTTTTCCAACCCGTCGGGCGTGTGAGCAAAGTCGACGAACACCTGACCGCCGTTGTATTTTGCAACCCTTTCAAGACGACCCGAAACCCTTTTAAGCTGCTCCAGCCCCAAAGCAATGTTCACAACGCCGACTCCGAGCACCTTTGCGCACGTTGCGGCGGCAAGCGCATTATAGACGTTATACCTTGCAGGCATATTCAGCTTTACGTCGTACAGCTCGTCGAACAGATTGATTACAAACGTACTTCCTTCGAGATTTTCAGTTATGTTTACTGCAAACGTATCGGCAGGGTTTTCAAGTCCGTAAGTCAGGCAGTCTGGATTTGCCTGCATAATCTTTACACCCAGCGCATCGTCGGAATTTACGATAATCCTTTCGCATCTACCCTTTTCAAACAACTTTAATTTATTTGAAGCATAGCTCTTCATATCCTTGAAAAAATCCAAATGGTCTTGAGTACAATTCGTAAATATCCCCGCCGCAAAATGCAGACCGCTCACTTTATCGAAGTATAAGGCGTGGGCGGATACTTCCATAAAGACGTACTCTACGCCGCTTGCCGCCATATCGGCAAACACTCCGTGCAGACAGATAGGGTCGGGCGTAGTGAGTTCGGGTGCAATAAATATATCCCCGTATTCAATGCCTAAAGTGCCGATTATACCCGTTTTATTGCCGTTTTTGTCGAATATACTCTTAAGCATATGGCAAGTAGTAGTTTTTCCGTTAGTACCCGTTACGGCGACAAGCTTTAACTTCCTGTCCGCATAACCGTAATATGCCCTTGCGATTCGCGCTACAGCCTCTCTGCCGTCCTTGACTATTGCGCAAGGCAGGGCACATTTTTCAACCCTTTCACATACGACAGCCGCCGCACCGTTTGCAACGGCTTTTTCTATGTGTTCGTTTAAATCGAAGTTAGCTCCTTTATAGGCAATAAATAAATTTCCGCTGCTTACCGTATCTGGGTCAGTAGACAACCCGTTTATGTCAACGTCTGTATCTCCTGAAATTTTTTCGCACTGTAAATCCTTTAATAGTTCACACAATCTCATTGAACGTTATTGCCTCCCGATTGAGCTTTTATAATCACTCAAATCTACTGATATTTTTAATCTCTATAATGTCTTCAAAAATCTCTTTAGCAACGGGTGCGGCAACCGCACTTCCGTAGTAAACACCCTGCGGTTCGTCTACGATGATTAGCGCAAGATATTGAGGTTTATTGGAAGGAAAGAAGCCGATGAACGAGGAGACGTATTTGCCTTGAGCTATATGTCCGTCTTCAAATTTCTGGGCGGTGCCCGTCTTACCGGCGACCTTATACCCTTCTATATACGCCTTCTTTCCGCTGCCTTCAGTGACAACGCCTTCAAGCATCTGGGCAAGCATAGCCGAAGCCTTTTCGCTAATTACCCTGCTTTTTTCTTCAGATTCGTACTTTAAAACGCTTTTACCGTCTACGTTTGTAACCTCCTTTAACAGGTGCGGCGTGTAATATACACCCCCGTTGACCGCCGCAGCCGCAGCACAGGCAAGCTGAAGTCCGCTTACGGCAATGGTCTGCCCGAATCCGATACGAGCCAGATCGCAGTCTTTAACCAGTGATTGAGCGAGCAATAGCCCCGCCGCTTCACCGCCAAAATCTATGCCTGTAGTATTGCCAAGCCCGAAAGCACGGAGATACTCATAGAAGGTCTCCTTACCTATCGACAATGCAATATCCATGAAACAGGGGTTACAGCTGTTGTTTAACGCTTCCGCAAGCGTTTGATTAGAGTGTTTGCCGTTCGCATGGTCAGACCAGCACTTTATAGTTGTTCCGTCGACGATACGGGTACGACTTCCGTTAAATACATACGTCGGTGAAAAAGCGTCAGGGTTACCTTTAACGTACTCTTCCAGGTTAATTGCGGCGGTCAGGATTTTAAAGGTTGAACCGGGCTCGTAAATATCACTTACGATACAGTTTCTCGACTGTGCGTTCAGAGTTTCCATATCGTCTCTCGGTATATCGTTTAAGTCGTATGACGGATAGTTGACCATAGCAAGAACGTCAAAGTTGGAAGGATCGAGAATTATACACGATACCTTCTTTGCCCCCGACGAATAATATGCCTTGCGCATTGCGCTCTCCGCCGCAAGCTGAATCTCCAAATCGATAGTCAGCTTTAAGTTATTGCCTGCAACAGCTTCTTTGTATACGATTTTAGTATTCTCGGTCTCCACACCTACGATATCGGTAGTATAGGAAATTTCACCGTTAATACCGCATAATTGGCTTTCATAATACTTTTCTAAACCCGTAAGACCCGTTCCGTCGGATGCGGTAAAGCCAAGCACTTGGCACAAGAGGTCGTTATAAGAATACGTCCTTGCATTGTCTCTCGAATAATAAACCCCTGCAAGGCCGAGAGAAACGAGCTTTTCAATACTCTCCTTGTCAACCTGTTTAGCAACGGTTACTTCCGACATATTTTTCTTATTGAGCTTTTCAAGCAGTTCTTGGGGATCGGTGTTCAATACCACAGAGAGCTGAACGGCACATTTTTCCTTTGACGTAACGGCATTAGGGCGCACGAATACCCTGTAGGTAGTTTTGTTAGCTACAAGCAAAGTGCCGTTCCTGTCGTAGATGGAGCCTCTCGGAGCAACTATCGGTATTTCCCTGTTCCATTGATCGCAAGCCTTTAAGGTCAATTCCTTGCCCCAAACAACCTGAACGTAGAAAAATCTCGCAAAAATCAGACAAAAAAGAAAGGTTATTATCAGAATTACTGACAATAACCTCTTTTGTAAAACAGTTATGGAAAAAACTTGATGTTTTATTTTTGTATCCTCATTACAAATTATTAACCGACTAAACCATACAGAGCGTCACCCATATTAACGCCTGCCGTTGCACCCCTTAACGTATCCAATCCCATACGTGCATTGCTTAATTTATCGTTAATGTTCGCAATGCTGGACTGTAACTGCGCATTAACTTCAGCAATTTCGGTATTTAAAACTGCTATATCGGAGTTAATATTAGCAAGCACTGTTGCGTTTATAACGATGAGTGCAATGAGCGCAACGACTACCGCAGCAAGCACGATAAGCACAGTCTTCTGCTTTTTTGTGAGTGAGAACGATTCGCTATGTAAAGTTTCGGGTTCAGACTCTTCATCTTTATCGACCGTTCTGTACTGAATGGTTGCCGCTGTAGGACGGAGATCTTCACTCTCCTCCTCTTCGCAAACTTCGTTTACTACGACTGCGTCAGCCACAAAACGCTTGTTGATAGGATTGTCGGCACGGAAAATAGCGGCGTCGGCACGAGCGTTCTGAACGAGATAAGGCTGTGATTGAACAGGCTGTGCAACCTGTACAGACTCCTGTACGGGGGCTGCTGCGCTCTGGTTAAACACGTCCTCTATCTTATTATTGGGGTTGATAAGCCTTGCATAATTGTCCTTGATACGGGCGTTATGAGCTTCTTCTGCTTCGTATTCAGAGCGTGAAGGAACCGCAAAGGGCACGTTATTTGCTCTGGTTAATTCAGATGCACGTCTTTCTAAAACGGGTGTATCGACTGCCATTGTTTTTCACTCCTTATCACATTAGCTGCTAACCCTTTCCGCAACCCTTAATTTGGCGCATTTTGAACGGGAATTTATCGCCATTTCCTTTAAGGTTGCAACGGTGGGTTTTTTTGTTATAATCTCTATTTCCTTCTTCTTGCCGCATACGCATACAGGCAAACGCTTGTCGCATATACAGTCAAGTTCTAATTGGTTGAATGCCTTTTTAACTATCCTGTCCTCTAACGAGTGGAAGGTTAAAATTGCAATTCTTCCGCCAACTTTAAGCTTTCGTATAAGCCCTACCACACAGTCGTACAGCCCGTCGAGCTCTTCGTTTACGGCAATCCTTATCGCCTGAAAGCTCTTTCTTGCAACCGGTCCGTTCTGACTGAATTTTTTCGGTATGCTGTTTTCTATTATTTCAACGAATTGTCCGCAGGTTTTAATAGGTGCTTTCGCCCTTTCCTTAACTACGTTTGCGGCTATCTTCGAAGCGAATCGCTCTTCGCCGAATTCGTCTAATATCTTTGCTATCTCTCTTTCGGAATACTCATTGAGAATTATTTCAGCAGTGAGGTACGAACTTTTATCCATTCTCATATCCAGCGGAGCTTCACCGCCCAGATAGGAGAACCCCCTCTCCCTGTTGTCGAGCTGGTAGCTTGAAACGCCGAAATCTAAAAGCACTCCGTCTACTTCATCTACGCCCGCAAGGGAGAAAACTTTTTCGTAGTCTTTATAATTTGATTTATAGATTGTAAATCTTCCTTCAAACTCCTTTAACCTTTGGGTTGCCGCCGCTATCGCATCGTCGTCTCTGTCGGTTGCAATCAGCCTGCCGTTGGGGGAAGTCCGTTTTAATATTTCGTAGGAGTGTCCGCCACCGCCCACGGTTCCGTCAAAGTAAATACCGTCGTCTTTTAAGTTTAAGCCCTGCATACACTCTTCAAGCATTACGGGCAAATGAGAAAACTTAGTCATCTTTTAGAAGTCTTCCAATTCGGAAAGACGGGTATCGAAATCTTCCGACTCATCGGCGGAGAAGTATTCATCGTAGACCTTCTTCGACCAGATTTCAATTCTGTTGATAGCACCGCAGATCATAAGCTCTTTGTCGTCTTTACCAAGCTGTGCGTGCCTGCGAAGCTCGGGGGGAAGCACTACTCTTCCCTGTGCATCTTCCACCGCCTGAACGAAGGATTTTGCAATCTCACGAAGTACTTTCTGGTGTTTTAAGTCGCTGTACTTAATCGAAGAAAGCTTTTCGAGCTGGGATTCTGCTTCGGCTTTGGAAAGAACGGTAACGCAATGGTTTGTGCCGATGCAGAAATAATACTCGTCACCAAGCTCCTTTTTAAGCTTGGCAGGTATTCTCATTCTGTTTTTAGCGTCCAGCTGGTGGCTGTATTCGCCTGTTAGCATTGCCATAACATTACCCTTTATTTTTATTAGTGATTATATCATAACACAGATTTTGACCACTGTCAACCACCTAATGATATTATTTTTAATTTTTTTTAATATTTATGAAATTATCTGACATTTTTAAACATTTGTTTTTGTGAATTATTTTAATAATTTGTGAATTTTTTTCAGCATCTTCGCCTAAAAAAGTTATATTTACCATTTTTCGGCCAGCGTGGTTAAATTTCCCTAAAAGTGGCTTCGAGTGGTCATTCGTCCCTATAATTTTCGCAAAATGGTCGGCAGTACCCCCTGCACCGTCTAAAATTCTGCATTGGTAATACGTTGAAATCTGTTTAGATATAAAGGCGTAATGCGTACACCCGAGCACTACGCAATCGGCTTTAACGTCGGGCAGTAGCCCTTCGGGGATAGAAGTGGGTAAATTAAAAATATTGTCTTCGACGTACTTTGCAAGCTTATCACACCCCCATACGCTCCCATACGGTAAATCGTATTTTCTTAAAAGATTATTGAATTCTTCACTTTTGACCGTCGCATTCGTCGCAAGTATAAGGCAGCGTTCTCCAAGATCCGCAGCGCTTTTAATAGCAGGCTGGACCCCGACGATCGGAAAGGAATACCTTGCACGAAGAGCTTTGATGCAGTTTGCCGTGACCGTGTTGCAGGCAATAACCAAAGCTATGGGCTTCAACTCTTCCACCACCTTTAACGCATTTAGCGTTAAAGACAGAATTTCATCGCTGTCTTTATTTCCGTACGGCATATTCGCACTGTCAGAAATATAGTAATAGTCAACGTCCCTGACCCTTAAGGCACATTCGTAAAGAATGTTTAATCCGCCTATACCGCTATCAAAAACCACAACACGCTTCTTTCTCTTTACCATATTAATATAAATATTATTTAAGCAAAAAGTTTATTAAAAAAAATTGAAAACGAGTTAAAAAACAGTTTACAACCCAAGTTATTTATGATAAAATTACTTTCGGTTTAAGTTTTAGAGAACTAAAAGGAGAAAGAATCGTGCCCAACATTAAATCTGCAAAAAAACGTGTATTGGTTATTGATAAGAAGACCGAAGAGAACAAGGTTGTTAAGACCCATGTAAAGAACATGGTTAAGAAGTTCCTTGCTGTAGTTGAAAACGGCGATAAGGCTGCTGCTACTGCACTCTTCCCCGAAGTTTGCTCCGTTATCGACGGCGCTGTTACCAAGGGCGTATTGAAGAAGAATACTGCTGCTAACAAGAAATCGGGTCTCGCTAAAAAGCTCAATGCAATGGCGTAACTTTAGAATTGTTTATCAAATGCACGGGTAACTTACCCGTGCATTTTTCTTTACCCTATCCCCCCCTTTAACCGCCAACCGCCTACTCACGGCTAAAAGAATTTACCCCGAAATCTTTCGGGGTTTTTTTATACAAAAAAAATTTAAAATATTTACAAAATATTCCTTTATTTTATTGACATATAGCTTATGTGATTATATAATTTAACAAGGTTTATTTTTACTAAACTTTTGGTTTATTTTTGTTAAGCGTTTTATTTTGCTAAACTTTTTGTTTATTATAGGTTAATTATGGAAATAGGTTCAAAAATTAAACAGCTGCGACAACAGCTCAATCTTTCACAATCGGAGCTTGCAGACAGGTGTGAGCTTACTAAAGGCTATATCTCCCAGCTTGAAAACGATTTGACGTCACCGTCTATCGCAACGCTGATAGATATTCTCTCGGCTTTAGGCACAAACCTTTCAGACTTCTTTAAAAAGGAAGACGACGACAGAATTGTCTTTTCGGAGAACGACTTTATCGAAAAGCACGACGACGGTATGCTTTTAAAGTGGATTATACCGAATGCGCAGAAGAACGAGATGGAGCCGGTTTTGGTAGAGCTTTTAGCCGGCGCTTCCACCGCCGACGACTTCCCCCACGAAGGTGAAGAGTTCGGCTACGTTTTGGAAGGCAGGATAAGCATAACGCTCGGCAACGCCAAGTACACCTGCAAAAAGGGCGAAAGCTTTTATTACACAGCAAGCAAGCCCCACAACATTAAAAACATCGGCAAATCTACAGCAAAATTCATATGGGTTTCCACTCCGCCTAATTTTTAAGGTGAATTATGAATGAAAGCGTCAAAATTTTAAAAACCCCTACAGAGGATGAGAATATGAATAATAACGAAAACATTATTGAACTGATTGACATTAAAAAGGTGTACGACGGTGACACAATCGCTGTGGACAACTTTAACCTTAACGTTAAAAAGGGTGAATTTGTAACGTTTTTAGGTCCCTCCGGCTGCGGCAAGACGACGACACTCAGAATGATTGCAGGTTTTGAATTGCCTACTTCAGGTCAAATTCTTTTGAACGGAGAAGATATAAGTAAGCTTCCCCCCAACAAAAGGCCTGTAAATACCGTATTCCAAAAGTACGCACTCTTCCCCCACCTTAACGTTTACGAAAATATTGCTTTCGGTCTCCGATTGAAGAAAATCGAAGTTGAAACCACAGACAGAAAGGGCAATAAGGTTGTAAAGAAGAGAAAACTTGCAAAAGAAGATATAGATAAAAAGGTTAAAAAGGCACTCGAGATTGTTGACCTTGAAGGCTTTGAAAAGAGAAATGTATCCACCCTTTCCGGCGGTCAGCAACAGCGTATAGCTATCGCAAGGGCAATCGTAAATCAGCCTGAAATTCTGCTTTTGGACGAGCCTTTGGGCGCACTCGATTTAAAGATGCGTAAAGAGATGCAGATAGAGCTTAAGAATATGCATAAGAAGCTTGGCATAACCTTTATCTACGTCACCCACGACCAGGAAGAAGCACTTACTATGTCCGATAAAGTTGTCGTAATCAACGACGGCGAAATTCAGCAAATCGGCACTCCCACTGAAATCTATAACGAACCCATCAACACCTTTGTTGCAGACTTCATCGGCGAGAGCAACATTTTTAACGGTACCGTTGTGGGCAAGCTCAAAGTCAAGTTCTGCGGCGCAACTTTTGATTGCCTTGATGAATTTGAACTTAACGACATGGTTGACGTTGTCGTTCGCCCCGAAGATATTAAAATTTGCGCTCCCAAGGAAGGACAGCTCAAGGGCAAGGTAATCTCTACCGTATTCAAGGGCGTGCATTACGAGATAACCGTAGAAGTCGGCAAGTTCGAAATCGTAATTCAAAGCACTTCTTCCCCCGAAGTAGGCGCAGTCATCGGCATGAGAATAGAGCCCGACGGTATTCACTTAATGAAGAAGGTTTACACCGTCAACAAGTACGTCGGCGAAATAACCAAGAACAATACCGTTAAGTTCGGCGACGGTGAATTTGACTGCGACGTCACCACCCTTTACCCCAACTCCCATTTGGACAACGAAGGTTACTTAATTACCGAAAACGGTGAAAAGATTGACTTGACGGGCGTTGAAGTCGAAGTTGAGATTGACCCCCACGACATCGAGATGAACGACGATAAGGAAGCCGGCGGAGTTGTAGGCAATATTATTTCAATGATATATAAAGGCGACCACTACCGCTATATCGTAAGAACGGAGGAAAACGAAGAAGATTACGTTCTCGCCTGCGACGATTTATGGAACACGGACGACTTGGTAAGCCTTATCATTCCTGCAGATAAGATAAAGATGAAGCTTGTTACGGTTAAGTCGGAGGACGAAAAGTAAGATGAATAAATTTCGTTTCCGTTTTTCACGCAGCCAGCTCTGCATTCCTTACGCACTGTTTTTAATACTGTTCGTAATAGCGCCGCTTTTGGTCATCGTATATTACGCATTCACGAACGGAGAAGGACAATTCACTATAAATAATTTCCTATCCTTCTTCTCGAACACCAACACGATCGGTACGCTTTTGTACAGCCTTTTGCTTGCAGGCACAACCACGTTAATCTGCCTTTTAATCGCCTACCCCACCGCATATATCCTTGCGAGAAGCGGTTTTAAAAAGCAGTATGTAATACTTATGCTTTTAGTTCTCCCTATGTGGATAAACTTCACCCTTCGTATTACCGCCTTAAAGGAAGTATTAACGGTTATTGAAGGCAATATCTCTCAATACCCCTTCTTAAACTCCGTAATCGGCATGACGTACGACTTTTTGCCGTTTATGATTTTACCCCTTTATACCTGCTTCCAAAAGCTCGATAAAAACCTTTTAGAAGCGGCGTCGGACTTGGGGGCTAACAAGTTCATCGTGTTTTTAAGGGTAACTCTTCCCCTATCCGTACCCGGCATAATCTCGGGTATAACTATGGTGTTGTTGCCCTCTATGACCAACTATGTAGTACTCGATATGCTGTATAACAGCACCTATATTATGGGTAGCCTTATCGGCAGTTACTTCAGCGCTTACGACTGGCACAACGGCTCAATGATTTCGTTAATCCTGCTTGGGATTATCTTAGTCGTAACGCTCATTACCAACCGCTTCGGCGATAAGGATGGCAGTTCTTCAAGGAGGAACTTATTATGAAAAAAGCATTATACGGCATTTGGCTCGGTTTAGTTCTCCTTGCTTTATACGTCCCTATTTTAATTCTCGCCGTGTACAGCTTTACCGACGCAACTATGGTCGGCGGCGCAATAGGTTCAATTTCGTTTCAAAACTATATAACCCTGTTCAAAAACGAAGAGTTGCGCAATATGATTTTCGGCACTGTAATGCTTGCTCTCGGCTCTGCATTGATTGCAACCCTTTTGGCAACGTTCGGTGCAATCGGCACGTTCTATTCAAAGCGTGTCGTTAAAGGGCTTATCAATACCGCAAATCAAATCCCCGTCGTAAATGCAGACGTCGTGACAGGTTTTTCGGTATGCGTATTGCTCATAATTCTCTTCGGCATCAATAAGGATACCTATATCCCTTTGGTTATCGGTCATGTAGTTCTCTGCGCTCCCTTCGTATACCTTTCCATTCTGCCCAAGCTTAAACAACTTGACAACAGTATGTACGAAGCGGCGTTGGATTTAGGCGCAACGCCTGCACAGGCATTGTTTAAAGTGGTTATTCCACAGCTTATCCCCGGAATTCTTTCGGGCTTTATGTTGGCTGTTACGCTCTCTTTAGACGACTATTTTATTACAACTTACACAAAGCCCTCTTCTTTTGATACCATTTCAACCTACGTTGTAAACGCAACCAAGGGAAGCCAAACCGATATTAAGACCGCACTCTGGGCGTTAAGCACGTTGATATTCATAATCGTAGTAGTCTTCGTGGTTTTAATGAACGTACTCTCAAGGCGTAAGGAGAAAAAAACAAATGAAAAAGTTTTTTAAAAGAACAATTTGCGTCCTTTCTGCAGGAGTGCTTTCATTATCCATTCTCCCTATGGCGGCTTGTTCACAAACGGACGACACGCTCGTTTTAAAGGTGTCCAACTGGGAAGAATACATCGACTTGGGCAAATGGGACGAAGATGAGTTAATCGATATAGATAATCCGTATGATGAAGAAGCCGGCGGAATAATCGGCGTCAATAAAATGGTTGACGACTTCACCGAATGGTTTAATTCTTCCGACTTCGGATTTAAAGTCAAGGTTGAGTACTCCACCTTCGGCACTAACGAAGATTTATACAACCGTTTGAATTTAGGCGATAAATACGATTTAGTCTGCCCTTCGGACTATATGATAATGAAACTCAAAGATGCGGATATGCTTGAAAAGTTTTCCCCTGAATTTTTAAACACGGAAAACGAAGACAACTACTATGTGAATAACGTTTCACCCTATATTTCAAACGTGTTCGAAGAAAACGACTGGCAGGAATACGCAGCCTGCTATATGTGGGGAACGACGGGGCTTGTCTATAACCCCGAACTTGCCGACGAAGACGCCGTTTCACATTGGGATATACTTCAAAATAAAGATTACCAGAGAAAGGTTACGATAAAGGACAACGTAAGAGACGCTTATTTTGCCGCACTCGGCATCTATAACGCCGACACTCTTTTAGGGGAAACAACTACCGCAGAACTGCGTAGTCAGTTATTAAACGCTACCGATGACGAGACGATTGCTGCGGCAGAAGACATTTTGAAAGAGATTAAAGAAAACGTATACTCTTTTGAGACGGACAGCGGCAAAGCCGATATGATTACGGGCAAAGTCGTTGCAAACTTTCAATGGTCGGGCGACGGCGTCTATATTATGGATTTGGCTGAAGAAGACGATACGGAGCTTTGGTATTCCGTTCCCGAAGAGTGTACCAACCTTTGGTTTGACGGCTGGGTAATGCTTAAAGACGGCATTAACGGCGATGCACGCAAGAAGCAAGCCGCTGAAGCTTTCGTTAACTTCATCTCCCGCCCCGACAATGCAATAAGAAATATGTACTATATCGGCTACACTTCCGCTATTGCAGGCGACACCGTGTTTGAATACCTCGATTGGAACTACGGTATGACCTTCGACCAAACCGACGAAGAGTGGTTTGACGCAGAGATTACCGAAGTTTACGAGTATGATTTAAGCTACTTCTTCGGAGAAGACTACTCCCTTTACATCGATGCAAGTCAGTTCATTATCGAAGGCGGCACCACAAGGGAAGAACAGCTCGGGTTAGAAGAATACGGAAACACGATTAACTATACCGTTTATTCTGCAGGCGATATCAGCAAGGGCAGACAGGCATTTGCGCAATACCCCACCGATAGCGTAATTGAACGTAGCGTCGTTATGCTTGACTTTGGCGAAAAGCTCTCCGATATAAACCAAATGTGGATAAACGTAAGGTGTTTGGACATAAAAGATTTTAACCCTGCAGTCGTCTGGACGATTGTCGGAATAGTTGTCGCCGGCGGTGTTGCTTTGACGTTATATAAGCTTCGCTACAGAATATTTATCAGAAAAAGCAGCACAAAATAAAATAAATTAAATTAATTAAAATACGGCCTTTCAAGGTCGTATTTTTGCTTTAAAAAAGGTTGATTTTTAGGCAAATGTGGTGTATTATATTATAGTCAAAGGCAAGTTGGCGTTTGGCTATAAACGGTTCCGTAGTTAAATGGATATAACAGCCCCCTCCTAAGGGGCCGTTGTGGGTTCGATTCCCGCCGGGACTACCATATGTAAAGCAAAGGTTTGATTAAATAAAATCAAACCTTTTTTATTTAAAATTTAATTGTTAAAATAAATAATTATGGTATAATAAAAATATGAAAGAAAAACATAGAACAAAAAACTCTATTACCTATTATTTGGTTATATTTGCTCATTTCATATTGTTTATCACATTAACCATATTAAGTAGATTTATTCCGTTCTTTGAAGGAATCGGCGGAACGATAATAATGATATTGATTATTTGTTCATTGGAGTTCTTTAGTGTTTTTCTTAATAAAAACCCAATAAATATCTTTGGCATTATTACAATTGCTGTTTTTTGCCTGTTGATAGCAATATTTAGCCTGTTAAGCATCAGGAGAGTTTCGCCGGTTGTATTCTGGATATATGCGTTTATCGGGTCACTCGTCAATATATTTGTATACGTTAAGAAAAAGGAATGGAATATCGTCGTTATTATAACTTTAGGGTTTTCCTACTTAATCACGTTATTGCCGGTATTGAATATCAAGACAATCAACCCATTCCCTTTCTGGATTCCCTCTTTAATTGTTTGCCTTGTTATCTTTATCCCAGTACTGCTCTATTCAATCATTTCATATAAGAAAAAGAAAAAATTAGAACACCTTATTTGTATACCGCTTATAGCACTATTTTGCGGGTTTTTTATGACCTGGTCGACACTTGGCACAATGAACTACTGTTTAGACTACTCCACCCCCAAACAGGAAGCTTTTATCATCACTGACAAAAAGGTTATTTCTGGGGCAAGAACAATCACATCGTATGACGTGTACGTAAAGAATAGCAACACCTCCTTCTCGATTTCAATAGATGAAACCTCATACAATAATTATGAAATTGGTGACGAAATTGTTTTATCTTTATATTCAGGTGCATTTAATGAGGCTTATTATATTTACGAAGGGTAATTTAATTAATTTTTAGCATATTAAAAGGACTGCTTCAAGCAGTCCTTTTTTATATACCTTTAGGTTTAATTACTTGCAATAAAAAACGCCCGAGCAGAACTGTCTGTCCGAGCGTAATTTTAATTTAAGTTAAAGATTAAAGTTCAGCGAAGTACTTGATAGTCCTAACCATCTGGGATGTGTAGGAATTCTCGTTGTCGTACCAAGAAACAACCTTAACGAGCGTAGTGCCGTCGCCAAGGCTCATGCACTTGGTCTGGGTAGCGTCGAAAAGTGAACCGTAGGTGATACCAATAACGTCGCTGGAAACGATCTGATCTTCGGTGTAGCCATAGGAAGCAGAAGATGCAGCCTTCATTGCAGCATTTACGCTGTCAGCATCGATTTCGCCTTCGCAAACTGCGATGAGCTGGGTAAGCGAACCGGTGGGAACGGGTACACGCTGTGCGCAACCGTCAAGAACGCCGTTGAGTTCGGGAATAACAAGACCGATAGCCTTTGCAGCGCCGGTAGAGTTGGGAACGATATTAACGGCTGCAGCCCTTGCTCTCCTTAAATCGCCCTTACGGTGAGGTCCGTCAAGAACCATCTGGTCACCGGTGTAAGCGTGAATGGTGGTCATATAACCCTTCTTAATCTTGCAGAGCTTGTTCAATGCAGCTGCCATAGGTGCAAGGCAGTTGGTCGTGCAGCTTGCTGCGGAGATAACGGTATCTGTTGCCTTCAAAGTATCTTCGTTTACGCTGTAAACGATGGTAGGAAGGTCGTTGCCTGCAGGTGCAGAAATAACGACTTTCTTTGCGCCGGCGGTGATGTGTGCGGAAGCCTTTTCCTTTGAAGTATAGAAACCGGTGCACTCCAAAACAACGTCTACACCGACTTCTGCCCAAGGAAGATTAGCAGCATCCTTTTCAGCATAGATCTTAATGGTCTTGCCGTTAACGGTGATGCAATCCTCACCTGCTTCTACTGCTTCTGCATACTTGTATCTACCCTGTGCAGAATCGTACTTGAGAAGATGAGCAAGCATCTTGGGGCTTGTTAAATCGTTGATAGCTACGATTTCATAACCTTCAGCGT
>JBJEVC010000033.1:0-4045 GCA_051884135.1 Candidatus Coproplasma sp.
ATTTTTCTTTGAATTTCTTCATCCCTGCGCTTGACTTTTATTTGCAGGTCTTAAATAATTTAATCTCTTAATTTTCTCGTCGAAGCGATGTGGTGCAGTGAGTCGAGATACGCCATATCTTCTGCCGAGATGACAAAGTCCAAATCGGTATTGTCGAAAATTCTCTCCTTGTGCGTGCTTTTAGGCAAGGGGAGAGTGCCCTTCTGCAGGCAGTAGCGCAGGCAGATTTTTGCAACGCTCTTGCCGTATTTAGCCGCAAGGGCGTCAAGCTTTCCGCTTTCCAAAAGCTCCCCCGTAGCGAGTGGGGAGTAGGCTTCGATTAAGATGTTTTGACTCTCGCAGTACTCACAAATTCTGTCTTGAGTATTGCCCACGAAATAGCGTATCTGGTTGACCATGGGTTTAACGCCCGTCGCCTTGATAAGCGGTTCTATGTCTTCAGGGTGGAAGTTGGAAACGCCGATAGATCTGACTTTACCGCTATTATAAAGCTCGCAAAACGCCTTCCAGACTTCTATGTTTCCCTGTGTACAATCCTTTCCGACATCGCTCCATGGCCAGGGTGCATGAATGAGATAGAGGTCTATATATGCCACGCCTAACGCCTTTAAAGAGCTTTCGAAATGCTCCGTTGCGCCTTCGTAGGTTTTAATTTCCGCAGGCAGTTTGGTGACGATAAAAATATCTTCCCTTGCAATGCCGCTGTCTGCTATCGCCCTGCCCACGCTCTGCTCGTTGCCGTAGGCATATGCCGTATCTATGTGCCTGTATCCTGCTTCAAGCGCCCATTTTACGGAGTTGTAGGCTTCTTCGCCGCTCTTCGTCTGCCAGGTGCCGAAGCCGACTTTGGGTATCTTTACGCCGTTTGACAGGGTGTAGGTCTCGTTTATAATCATTTTTGTCTCCTTGAATAACCTGTAATCAGTATAGCACGTTTTTAAATTCTGTTCAATAATTATATAAAAAATATTACAAAAAAAGAGTAAATAATAAAATGACGTGTAAAATTGCTTGATTTTTTTCTCGCAATTTAATATTATATTAAAGCTTGAAAAAAGCACGATGCAGAGATGGCTGAGTGGTTTAAGGCGCACGATTGGAAATCGTGTGACGGCTAATACCCGTCCGGAGGTTCAAATCCTCTTCTCTGCGCCAGAAATAGCGCAAGTCGAACGTAAGTCGGCTTGTGCTATTATTTTGTGCCGAAGAGATTGCAGAAACTCCGTAGGTTCACCCCGTTGCTTGCAACGGCACGAGCCGCAGACTTGGTTTGTATTAATATCGGGGCAAGTATCGGCGAAGTAATCCTCTTCTCTGCGCCCAAAAAGCACTGCGACGAATTTTCGTCGCAGTGCTTTTTCTTTGCCGAATAAATATTACACATTATTTTCACCGTTTTGCTATACAATATTTCACTTTTTGACAATATAATAATTCGGTATATCGATTGACTAAAAAAATCATCTTTGTTATAATACTTAATTGAATTAAATGAAATTGAGGTAATAAATGTTAAAGACGTTACTTAAAAGCGTAAGGGAATATAAATTCTATTCCATACTAACGCCTATACTCATGGTAGGTGAGGCGGTTATGGAAATAATTATTCCCTTCTTGATGACTTTCATTGTCGGAGAGCTGGAGAGTATGGCTGCAGGAAACCCCGTAAACGGCGGAAATATCGCACTTTATTCCTGCCTTATGGTATTGTGTGCGCTGTTTGCAATGCTCTGCGGCATTTTTGGCGCAAAGCTTGCGGCAAAGGCTTCCTGCGGGTTTGCCCATAACTTAAGAGAGGATATGTACAACAATTTGCAGACCTTCTCTTTTGCAAACATAGACAACTATTCGACTTCCAGCTTGATTACGAGAATCACGACCGACGTAACCAACGTGCAGAACGCATATCAGATGTGTTTAAGAATGTTGGTAAGGGCACCGGTTCTGTTTATTACGTCCATAGTTATGACGTTGTTCATAGAACCGTTAATGGCACTGTTGTTCGGCTGTGCGGCATTGGTATTGGGCGTGCTCGTGTCGATCTTTATGATTAAAGCCATTCCCTATTTTAAAACGATGTTTAAAAAGTACGATAAGCTCAACGAAGTCGTACAGGAAGACTTAACGGCTATCCGTGTGGTTAAAAGCTACGTCAGGGAAGATAAGGAAAAGAGCAAGATGAAGGTTGCTTCTCAAGAGCTCTATCACTATTCCGTAAAGGCGGAATCGTTTTTAACCAGCCTTATGCCTGCGGTTACTTTAATAATGTTCACAGTCAACATTTTAATATTAACGCTCGGCTCCAATATGGTTGTAGGCAATATCACGTTCGCAAGCGTAAAGCCTTCTCAACTTCAGACGCTTATTCAGTATTCCGCTCAAATCCTTTCAGGCGTAATGATGGTTGCAATGTGTCTGACCTTCATCTCTATGTCCAAAGGCTCTGCCGACCGTATATGCGAAGTTTTAAACGAACGCACAACACTGCCCAAGGCAACCGACCCCGTAAAGGAAGTTGCAGACGGCTCAATCGTGTTCGATGACGTAGACTTCTGCTATTCGCAAAAGGCAGATTTAATGGTGTTGCAGGATTTGACTTTTACCATCAATTCGGGTGAAACGGTGGGAATTATAGGCGCTACGGGTTCGGGCAAGACTTCGCTCGTGTCCTTAATTCCCCGCCTTTACGACGCCGAAAGGGGAAGCGTGTACGTTGGCGGAGTAGACGTTAAAAACTACGATTTGGACACCTTGAGAAACAGCGTTGCAATGGTATTGCAGAAGAACGTATTGTTCTCCGGCTCTATTGCCGAAAACCTGCGTTGGGGCGATGAAAACGCCACCGACGAAGATTTGCGCCTTGCCTGCAAACAGGCTTGCGCCGAAGAGTTTATAGAGAGCTTGCCCGGCAAGTACGACTACGATTTAGGTCAGGGCGGCGTAAACGTTTCGGGCGGTCAGAAACAACGTCTTTGCATTGCAAGGGCATTGCTGAAAAAGCCTAAAATTTTAATCTTCGACGACTCCACGTCGGCAGTAGATACCAAGACCGACGCAGAGATAAGGGGTGCGTTAAGAAAATACGCTCCCGAAGTAACCAAGATAATAATAGCCCAGCGTATCGCATCCGTTCAGGACGCCGACAAGATCATAGTTCTGGATAACGGCAGAATAAACGGCATCGGTACCCATGACGAGCTTATTGCTTCTAACGAAATCTACAGGGAAGTTTACGAGTCGCAGACCGAGAGCAAAACTAAAGATTCAAAAGTAGAAACGGAAGGGGGTGAAGAGTAATGCCGCCTATCAAAATGCGTGGGGGTAAGCCCGCAAAAAACCCCATGAAAACGCTGGGAAGACTATTAAAGTATGCCTTTTCAAACAACAAGTTTGCAACGGCTGTCGTGGTCGTGTGCGTATTGCTCTCATCGGTCGCTAACGTTTTGGCGGCGTCGAGAGTGTCGTATATTGCTGACGAACTTATTGATAACGGTTTAAACGCAGATATGTACGGGGTTATCTACCCCAACATAATCGCAATGGCGATCATCTATTTCATAGGTGCCGCTTCGTCGCTTACCTATAGCCTTATAATGATGCTCATATGTAACAGGACGTTGAAGAAGCTCCGTAACGATATGTTCTCAACCATGCAGAATCTGCCCTTGAAGTATTTCGACGGACACACGCACGGCGACGTTATGAGCCTTTACACCAACGACGTGGATACAATGCGTCAGCTCTTGTCGCAGACTATACCTCAATTAATATCCTCATTCCTGACCCTGATTGCAGTGCTTGCCTTCATGATTTACTACAGCGTAACTCTTATGTTTGTAGTTGTAATAATGGTAGCGGTAGTATTCATCGTAACCAAAAAGATTGGCGGCGGTGCGGCAAAGTACTACGTTAAAAACCAGAAGGCTCTCGGTGCGGTCAACGGCTACGTTGAAGAGATGACCAACGGTCAGAAGGTTATTAAGGTATTCTGTCACGAAGGCGTTGCAAGGGAGAACTTCAAAAAGCTCAACGACGAACTTTACGA
>JBJEVC010000034.1:0-3776 GCA_051884135.1 Candidatus Coproplasma sp.
CAAGCCTATTTCTTTTGCGTTCAAGCTCGTAAATCTTCTCAGCTTGGACTTTTTCGTCTGATTGAGTCTGGCTTAGCAAATAGCCCTTCCTGACCTGAGCTTCATCTGCAATAATAAAGTTTGCCTTGCTTTTTATATCGTCAAGCAATATACTCTCCACGTCGGAAGCCTTTATATGGTGGTTAAAACAGTAGGCTTTCCCTAAACGCTTATGACAACCGCAGTTGTAGCTGTAGACGATATCGACTACCTCGCCGTTGCGTTTGAGCGGATAATACTCCAATTTCATTTTTCCGCCGCAATCTGCACAGAACATCAGACCTGAAAGGGGATGGGTGTAACCTCTGCGGGTCTTTTTGCCTTGACTTACAGAGCTTTCGACTTCCCTGACCCTGTCCCAAAGTTCCTTTGAAACTATTGCAGGGTGAGTATTCTCCGTAACAATCCACTCTTCTTCGGGGCGTAAAATAGCTTTATGATTTTTGTACGAAACCGTCGTTCTTCGCTGAAGTGCAAGATTGCCGATATACGCAGGATTTGCCAATATCTTTCTTACCGTAGAGTCAGTCCACAAGTGAAAGCTCTTTAACGAAGCATACTTACCGCCAAGCTTTTCCACCTTGTAATCCTGCGGAGTCTGTATCTTCTCCTCGTTGAACCTTGCGGCGATCTGGCTTGGCGAAATGCCTTTTGCCCTCATTTCAAAAATCCTTACGATGTTACAGCTGACCTCGTCATTGATTACAAAAGTACGATTGCCATCATCGCTGAAAACGTAACCATACGGAGGATAAGCCATATTACTCTTACCTCTTCTCGCATTCGACGAAAATATAGCCCTGACCTTTCGGCTCGTATTGGCGGCATACCATTCGTTAAACACGTTTGTTATGGGCATCATATCCATAGCAGTCGAGTTTGCACCTGCCGTATCTATGTTATCGCTGACCGCAATAAAGCGGATGCCGAACGAAGGAAATATGTAATCAATGTACTGCCCGACCTGTATGTAGTTTCTTCCGAAACGAGACAAATCTTTTACGACTATAGTATTGATTATTCCGCTTTTAGCATCGCTAAGCAGTCTCTGCACGCCTTCTCGTTCAAACGTCGTTCCCGATATTCCGTCGTCAACGTAGATATCGTGTAGAGTCCAGCCCTTATCCTTAACGTATTTTATAAGCATTGCCTTTTGATTTTCGATTGATAACGATTCGCCTGCACGTTCATCGTCTCTGCTCAATCTGACGTAAATACCGACTATGTAATTTTTTCGCTTTGATTTCAATTTTTTGCCTCCCGAATCAAAGCGAGTACCATTCTGTTGAGTGTATTCTATCATATTGCCCCGCTTTTTGCAAGGTTATGTTTAGAATTCTTTGGTGTATTTTTCTTAATCTTATCCGCTCTCATAGTTGCATAAACTTTGGAAACGGCAATTCTTGTTAAAACCTCGTCTAAATTTTTCTCACCTGTAAAATGCCTTTTTACATAGAACTCTCTATCTCCTATAATTTTAACGGCAGTATCGCTAAATACCGCCGTTTCTCCTATTTTCATATTGTTTATATTCGTATCATTTTCCTCCTGATTTTTTAATTTTTATAGATATTCAGTTTTCATAATATTTTTCTCCTTTTAATGCCTAAAGCATTTTCGAGACCGCTTTATGGCGGTGTTCTCATTTCATAGCCACATTGCTATGACAAATAAAAAAGCCGTGAAACTCTTTCAATCCTCAATCCCTTATTTTTGTAGGACACACGTTCACGCGCTTTGCTTTTACTTTATTAAGTTGTTTTTTACGTTAAGAGCAGAAACGCCGTTGCCACTGCCTGTGCAAGCAGAAGAATAGGAGTTGCCCAGAACATAAATTTACGGAAACCGCCTTCAACCTGCATTTCAATGCGTTGTTTTTTGATTTCCGTAGCCGTTTCTTTCAATTCCTCTTTGACTTCTTTAACGCTCTCGTCAACCGCTTTTATGGCGTAAGATTTAACCTCATTTGCAGAAGTCGTCACTGCGGTCTTTATGGTTTGACTGATTTCCGCTTTGAAAGTTCTCTCTTCCCGAGTTATCTCCCGCATTTCCGTTACCGCCGACTGCACCGTTTCCCGTATCCGCCTCTGGTGATAATCGTTGTCCGAGTTCATGTTCCCCACTTGGTAGGTCAAGTCCTTGACGAGCGTATTCTGCTCGCTTATCAAGCCGTTGCATTTCTCGTTCGATATCGCCAACGCTTCTTTGAGTAGTGCATTGTCCGTCTGTTCTCTGCGTTCCGCATTCCTCGCTTGTAGTTCGGCAAGCGGCGTTGCCGTCTGCCCCGTTTCTCTGTTTACTAATGACATTTAATACCTCGCTTTTTGTATAATTTTCTCCGAGATTGCGCCCTCGGATGGCTTTCTTCTTTTCAGGGTGAAGGTAGGAGTATTCTGTTTTGCTCCTTGTAACTTCAACTCCGTACTTTTTGAGATGAGAGATAAACTCACTCTCGGTTGTTGCCGTCCGCTTTGCTTCTTCGATTACTTCCCTTAAATCTTCCTTCCAGCTCGTACCACCTTTGAGAATTATGTGATGCTCCTCAGTAGTGCGCTTGTCCTTTGGCTTCTTACGGTAGTTTAAAGGGGTAAAGCCCATTTCTTCGCCCAAACGGTTTGCCTCGTCCTTCATTGCCGTGTAATCGCCTTTACCTATCCGCAACTTCTTACCTGTTACGGGGTTGACGGCATTTACGATTATATGACTGTGAACCGTCTGCGTATCCGTATGCGTGGCTATGACGCATTCAAGGTCTTTGAACAGTCTTGCCGCCAACTCGGTTGCATAGATATGCGCTTCCTGAGAATTGACGTTATCGCTCCTTGCACACGACAATTTGAAATGGTAGTACTTGCGCTCATTGAACTTGCCGCCCTTGTGGAATCGGATTGCCGTTTGTTCGAATTGCCCTGCGTAGTCCTCATCTTCAAACAGGTTCCTCACCGAAACGTGAGCGGCTTTATCCTCTCTCGTTATGTAGTCGATTGCTTTCTTTGGTGAACTCTTGCTTGACACTCCTTTAAATAGTGGCATTATTCACCTCCTATGGCGGAAGATAGTTTACGGTATACCTTCTTACATTCTTCCACGGCGGAGATAATCTCTCGTTCGGTAGCGTTGCCGAAGTAGTTGTTCTTCACCGCCTGATTGAGGTTGTTCCCCTGCCGTTTGAGTTCCGCCAATATCTCGTTGCCGTTCTCAACTTGCACGACGGGTTTATCCGATAAGGCTCGGATAAGAAAATCCGTACGGCTCAATCCGCTTGTTTTGACTTTGTCGTCGATGAGTTGTTTTTCCGTTTCCGATACCCTGAATGAGTAGGAATACGGTCTTGTTCTTTTTGCTGTCTTGCTGATAATTTTTACCTCCGAAATTTATTTTGTCCTTCATCTTGTGGCTTATATGTATAATTAAATTTTACGTTAATTACTGCAAGGGTGTAACTATTCCCGTGTTTATCCTGAAAGGCAAACTTTTTACGGCAAATGCGTTTATATGCTTTTTCAAGCTCAATCAAGTCCAACGAATAGTCCAGATAAATTTTAAACAGACGAAATGCATAACTTTTTCTGTAGCTTTTGGTCTTTGGATAGCAGCTGAAAATTGCTTTTCAACGACACCCGTATTTTGCGCTACAACCAACGAGTTTTTTATAACGGCTATAACGCCCATCACCGTGTTGGAGGCGTATTTATCCGTAAGTTTTGCAACAAAGCGTTGCAGAATGGGTGCAGATA
>JBJEVC010000035.1:0-16512 GCA_051884135.1 Candidatus Coproplasma sp.
GGTTTCAGGTTCCTGTGGGCGACCGTGCAGGTTCAACTCCTGTCATCCGCACCAAACAAACAAAAAAGCGGTAAAAGTACGAAAAATCGTTCAATTACCGCTTTTTGTTATCTGTTATAATTGTAAATTATTGAGTTATTCCCAAGTCGTTCCCAACTTAAATTTGCCGCCGTTCTTCAGTATTATTATAAATATGTAATAGCTTTGGTCACTCTTCGAAGTCAACGCCTGGGGCGAGCAGTCGGAGCCAATGAGCTGCGCCGCCGCCCTGGGTTCTGGTACATAGTCAAAGCGTATGGTTAAACGACGTAGTCAAAGAATACTTCTAATTATAATCACCGCTTTCTTATATTTAAAGTAGTTGTCAACTACTATACAAGGTGCGGCGTTCTGACGGCGAATTCTTATTATAAGTGGATACGCAACCGCAATAATTGCGGTTGCGTGTTCTTCTTGTAATAACGGGGTCAAGGGCTTTAGCCCTGCCGCATAGAAGAAAGTGGTTGACAACCACTAAACCGCCCCAGCAACTCCCACCGTCCACTGTTTCTGCCGCTTGCGGCGAAAAATTCACGCCGCCTTTACCTAATTTAATCATTCTTATAAAGTTAGTTATATATAATATGTAGCGTAGCGGTGCAATTTTGATACTTTACCTATGCACTTTTAATACTTGTAAAGTATCATATTTGCATAGGCAAAGTGCATAAAATAATTCCCTGCCTAAATGACAGGGAATTTTATGTTTTTATGAACGACTAAAAGCCCGACTGTTTCGGGCTCATTAAATTTTTCAATTACCTACACCTACAAATGAAAATACGTTCACGGGATATCCTCCCCGTTACGTCGTTTTAGCTCATACCTTACAAAATCATACCAAGCTTGGCTAACTATTGATAATTGACCAAAAATGGGCTTGTACAGCGTTATAACTTCTTCCAACTCCGCCGTAGGCGCAAGTTTTAAATTTAAATTAAGTCTATCATTCGGGTCAACATATTTCTTCAGACTGTCAATCTCCAATAACGGCTTCTGTTTATGTGAAGTTGTAGAAGACTCGGGAGTAGATTTCGGTGGAGTATGTAAAAAGAATTCTACCTTTGTTTCGTTGTTATCGTACAGGAACTCATCTTTACCTTTGGTATATTCTTGATTGAATTCAGGGAAAGGGTCTGAAGAGTTCTGCTCTCTTAAAGCTTTTTCCGCTTCTTTCCTAATCTTCCTTTCGTTTTTCTTTTTTACAAGTACAAGCTTATAGTTAAGCGTATATTTGCTTACCTTATAAGCGTTTATACCTTTATCTTCCTTTGGACGATATATCAGACCTGCTCTAATCAACGTCCAGAGCGCAGATTGTACAGTGCGTTCAGATATATTTAATTCTGATGCAAGCTTTGAAATTGAGATTTTAATAGTATGCTTGCCGTTTTTCTTGTTAGTGCAACGTGTGAATAAGAAGGCGTAGATATACTGTTCAGACTTCGTAAGTTTACGTTCTATGTTTTCACGAACTAAAAACCTGTCAAGCATTACCCAATTAGGCAAGCGCAAAAATTCGCCGTTAGAAGCCGAAATTAAGCTCTCATAGCCGTTTTTGTGATTGCCCTTAATCAAACCTTTATTACGCCCGATTTTGAGCGCACGAGCGACTGTAGCTCTGCTGACGTGACAGCGCTCTGTAAACTTTTCATAACTGCGGTAACACGTTAATTGCTTACCGCCTGCAGCGGTACCCGTAAAGCTGAATATCTCGCCTATGACCTGTTGAACGGAAAATGACAGCCCGTTTAAAATGCGTGGCAATCGAATATAACTATTTAATTGTGCATTAGCATTTGTTGTGGCTGTCATTTTCTTAACCTTTTTTATTTCTGTTTGCTTAACGCAAGTAAGTCGGGAGCATAGTTCATATACAGCTTTTCTGTTCTATGCTTGCCCATTTGCGCTATAGTTTTAATTTCGTCTGTAAACCAACCTTTAAGCGTGCTGTTGTATAGCTCGTTATCGTACGCTGAAAGGCATATTTTAGACTTACTCCTAATTACAAGTTCTAACAGCTGTTCGTGCTGTTCGGTTGTCATCTCGTACTTGTACATTGACTTCTTACGAAGCTCTTGAAGATAAGGAGGGTCAAGGTATAAAAGCGTTTGAGGGTCATTATAACGTTCTATAAGTGTGCATGCATCCGCGTTCTCAATTTGAGCTTCTTTAAGACGTCTGTATGCATGCACGACTATTTCAGGTAAGCAGTTCCATTGCGCTGCCGTACGGGGGCTGTTATACGTTTGACTGTTCCGCCAAGTATTAAGAGTGCTATTAGTAGTTCCAAAAGATTGGTGATGCCGAACGAGAAAACGCCTTGCACGTTCCACATCGTCGCCCTCAATTGAGTAACAGTTGATATACTCTTCTCTCGACCACGGCGTAAACTCAATTACGGCCGCAAGCTCTGCAGGACGTTCCCTGCACACACGAAACAAATTAATTATATCGCCGTTTACGTCGTTTATTGTTTCAATGTAAGACGGTTGCTTACTGAAGAATACACCACCAGAACCGAAAAAAGGCTCACAATAAACTTTATGGGGCGGAAAATGTGAAATTATCCAATCTGCTATACGCCACTTTGCGCCTGGATACTTTAAAATAGCGTTCATTTTAATTTGCCTTAAACGGTTTTTCGTCGTCTACTCCAAATATGCTTGTTTGAATTAATTCTTCCGAAGCGTGTTTATTCTGTTCCTGCGCTTGCGCAGATGAACGATGCTCGCAACGCTCGAACTCAAAGTCGCACATGACCGCACCATTTGTAGGCTCGCCCGTTATGGCGCAGTATTCAATTAGCTTCTTTTTATCCATCACACAAAACTCGCAACCGTACATAATAGCCCCCTTAATCTTCCGATTTTTTCCCGGTGTGCCTATGCTTTGAAGCACACTTCGGGCACCATTGATTTTTACAATCACGGGATATCGACCAGCCTTTATCTCGTGCTAAATCGTGAATACGTCGAAGGCTTCTGCCTGCAAACACTTCAGTTTCACCGCAATCTTTACAAATGAATTTATACTTCATCATATTATCCATAGTTGTTGTCCACCATTAAATTATTTTTTTAAGGGCTTACTCGCCCTGTTCTTCTTCGTTAACTTCGTCAGGTTTTGCCGAACGCACTCTGCGAATGGGTAACGTAGCAACTTCTTCAATCGGATTATCGTTGTCTTCTTCCGATAAACCGCTTGCATACAATTCTTCTTGTTGCTCTGCCTGGCGGCGTGTATTATCGTTATTTATTTGCTGCTGCAAATGTAATTTCCTTGCTTCAAGCTCTTCCTGCTCAAGTATAAGCTGCATTGCCCTGTTAGGCGTTAAACGGAAGAATCTACGCCAAGGTCGGTAATATCTCGGCGTTTGGTAATAGTCCTTCGCATCTGCAGAAGCTCTCTCTTTTATTTTTTCCGTCATACGCTGACGGGACAACTCTTTTATGCGTGTTCGTATCGTAATTTCCACGATATCGGATAATAGATTTATATAGCTATCTGAAGCCACGGTTTCACACGTTTTAATCTGCCGTTCAAGGTCTGAAAACTCATCTATTATATCCTTAATATCGTTAGGTAAAAGGTAGCAGAGCTCTTCTTCATCACTCATAAGCTTTTTATTTTGCTTGAAAAAATCTTTCAAGTTTTTCTTTATGAGATTATCTAAAACTTCTATTTCTTCGGACGAAAGAGATTCTCTTTGCATTTCGCCTTGCTGTTCTTCGTTGTGTTTCTTTTTGAAAAATATCACTTGTAGTACTCCTTGCCGTCAGGCGGTGCAAAGTCCGTCACAAAGGCAAAACTGTCGTATAAATCGAAGACGTTGCCTTTATGCTCGTAAACGGTCTGAATAGAACGTCCTTCAGCTCCGTCAGACTTTATATAACGCTCCAGCTCGCACTCTTCGGTAAACTCCCTGCAATACCATTTAGATGAAATCAACGTTCCGAATCGGCTGTAAGAGTTGACCATACGTCGCACTTCTACGCCGTAGGCTCCACTCCCCCTTATGTCCTTATGTATTAGCACCGCTCGTGGACTTGCAAGCATTATTTTAAGCCGATTATGTCTTCGCTTATTGAAAAAATCTCGCTGTCCCCTTGCGAGAGACTCTCCCTTGGAATTAAATTCATTATGCGCTTCGTCAAGCAAAATCAATGAGGCAGGATAAATATATTTATAGTCGCTCTCTTCGTTATTGTTAAGACCTAATTCATTACCTTTTATGTGTATAGGCTTGACCGTTCGCCCATTATGGTCATGCAGGATAAATTCCGTATTCGAGTATATGGGCGGTACTGTTGGAGCGTTTAACGGCTTTTTGCGGTCTACGTTTAGACCACGGATAACGTATTCGTTAAGCTCCAGACGTTCGCCCCAAAGCTTTTTTACATATTCGTCCGCAAAGTGCATCATGAGCGACGTTTTGCCCGTTCCGCACTCGCCGAAGAAGATAATTAAGCTCTCATCTTCAATCATTTTCTTGCAGTAAATTTCACAACCCTATGTGTGGGCTTTTTGGTACCCTTGATTATTGTAATGTTTTTGTTTTTACATTGTTCTTTATAAGCTTTTGCTTCATCTTCAGTTGCAAAGGTCTTGCACGTTCTGCCCTGTCTGACGGTGTAAGACTTCCCCTCTAAAGGCTTAGACGTCGTCTTAGGTGACGTCTGCGCAGGCTTGGCCGTCTTAGGTGACGTTGGCTTATTCTTTGCAGGGGCTGAAGGTGCAGGTTTAGCCGTCTTATGTTTGCACGTCTTTTGCTTTTCCATAAAATATTTACCCCTTGTATAAGGTTATTTTTTCTTAATCTTTGGTTTTTGTGTGGGATATTTTGTTTCGACTCCACTTTTCTTTAGTGCTCCAGACACGACAATAGTAGCCGAACCATTGCTTCTATAAGATTTCCCAAGACTGCCGTCTTCGTTTATTACGGTTGCAGTATGTACGGGATTACCATAGCGGTCTAATTTATCGGCACGGGTTAAAAGAACTTTATGATTTCCTACCTTGATTATTTTTGATTGTCCGGGGTTAGAAAAACCACCACCGACACTATTCCAAATAGTACTGTATTTAACATAAGGCTTTTTAGCACTTGCCTTCTTCGGCTTTGAAGCAGTTTGTTTCTTCTTTTCCATAAAATATTGGCTCCTTATCTATTGACTTTTGCGCTTTGATTGCGTATAATAGTTGTAGCAATGGTTATATTGCTGTTGGCAAGTAAGTGTAATGTTGCAGGTAGTACTGCGTCGCTTACTTGCTTTTTTTATTTTGTTGTTTTGCTATCTTTTTATAGTTGCGCTTTTTGCTCTTTACTCTCGCTTTGTCTTGTTGAGACAACTTCATATTTTTAATTCTACCGCTATTCCGTTTTTTCTTACTTGTAATCACACCGTTTCTTATGTATGCGGAATGATTATCTTTAGGGTCTGGATTTTCTTCAAGTGGCATATTCTTCTTTCCAAACGTAACGTCACTATGTGTAACCCCAAAAGACTTTAATTTGCCTTGTTCTTCTTTAAATATATAACCAGGGTGTCTCTCGTCGTAATTATATCTGAACTCATCACGTTCACCCTTTTTATAACCTATAATTCGTTTTAACGTTTCTATAAGACGTTTTAAAATGCTTTGTTTTTCTTTGCTGTTCTTCGGCGCAGCTTGTTGGCGCAGCTTATTCGCCCCGGGCGTTGACTTCGATGATTGACTACGTTGCCGAGCGCATGCAGTTGAATCCGACGTCTGACCGCTCCTTTTGGACCTTGTGGCGGCAAGGGTGGGCTTTACACATTTACCCTTGCTTGCCTTGGTCTTTTTTATTTGCGTTTTGCGCTTTTCTGCGCTTGCGCTCTTCGCACTTTTCCGTGCGTTTGCCTTCTTTGTAATATTTGCCATATCCTACGTATTCCCCCGTATTCATCGGCTGTTTAAGTTGGGCATATGCTTCTACTATTATGCTCCGAGTTCCAAGTATAACGAGTGTTATAAGCCGCCATTCAAGCGGCAACAGCACGCATATTACGCCGATTGTCATAAAAATTATTTCAACTATTACAACACGGCGTACCCTGCGCCTGCGTTCTTTTAAAGGGTCTAAATTATCCATTTTATCCAACTATAATGCCGTCAGGCTCAATCGTTATCCCCTTACATTCCCTTAAGTAATTTAGCATATAGGAGAAGCTCTTACCGTTCCCATCAGTCACAGTCATAAGATACGGGGCTACATTCTCGGCAATGTTTGTTATGGTTACACCATCACCTATTACACTTTTAAGCACGTTTTGCAGCGAATAATCACCGCAACTTATGGTGAATTTGTTCCCCTGCTTTTCAATTCCAAACCCTGCGGTTAAGTCGGTATCTTCAGCCTTATAAGCCTTACCGTCTGCTTCATACGTTATTTCTGCTTTCGGGTTAGCGGTTATGGAGAGTTTGTACTCTCCCCAATCTACCGCCTTAAACCCTGCGCCTGTTAAAGCGAATACAGGCGAACGGTCACAAAGATTAACCACGTTTCCCGACTTCATAACCTGGTTGTCACAAGTTATGTATTGTAATTTAATACTCTGAAAACCGTTCGTGTAAACGCCGCACCCGACTAACACCCAAAACGCTACTAAAGCCAAAAAGACTATAACCATGCATATACGGGTTGTCAGTGAGATTTTCATAATTCACTCCGTTTATCCTACGATAATTGAAGGGATGTTACTCGATGCGGAAGTCGCCACAATCTCGAAAGCTTCTGCAAAATTAGTGCCTCTGTCATAATCCATCCAATCAGCACTACTATCTTGAGTAATATCATATGTGCTGTAAGTTACGCCGTTGTATACACGGTTATATGAGAATCCATACACACCGACGCCTGCGCCGTCTTCATTATTAGCAAGTCTACGACCTAAAAATAAATCGTATGCCTTTTTATCTTCGGCTGTCATATTATAGTAATCTGCTATCTCGTGATAAATAGTATAAATAGAAGTTGCACAGCAATCAATATCCAAATCTGCAGGGTTTTCCAAAACATAAGTAAAATAACGGTTTACGGTAAAGCCTGACGCCGCCGCTTGAGAAACGAAAAATTCACCTACGTCATATACAAACGTTATAGTTTGATAAGTTTCAGGGGTTAACGTTCCTTCAGACCAACCACGATAACTAAAGAATATATCATCACGAACATCACAATATGCATCTTCAGCAGTTATCCTTAATTGCGTACAGACGTAATCAACCGTTGTGGTTGCCTTAATGGAAGTATTGCGGTTATTAGTTGCCGTAACAATAATCTGCTCCGAGAATGGTTTCAAAACTGTTAAAACCGCATCTTTACTGCCGACTGCAGACTGTTCAATCGTTGCATAGTCCGTTACAGTTTTACCCGTTGCCCAACTTGAAGAAGGGTTTTTAAAGGCTATAGTATAGGTAGTTTCCTGAAAAGTTGTATCTTCAGGAGTATACGTTACGTTAAGACTGTACGCATTTTCAGCTAAAGCAGATACTCCATACTCTTCGTAAGAAGCAAGGGGAATAGCAGTTGCCGCTAAAGACATACCGCTTGATTCGCCTTCGGTTATAGATGCGCCGCCATTCTCGTTTGCGTCGGGCGTAGTTTGAACTACTTCGTCTTTAGGGAACCAACGGGAGAACGACCAATCCTTAAACCCTGACGTTCCAACGCCGATTGCACTAACTCCTACTGTAAGCGCAAGTGCGCAAGCTGTAGCTGCAACAATTTTTCCTACGCCCTTTTTAGGCTGCGAATAATAAGTCTTGTTTGTCATAAATTTTATATCTCCTTATAAAATAATTTTAATTACTTACCCATTCTCATAATCGCCCTTATAACTGCGATTATGATAAAAAATGCGAATAGGGCTGCTAAACCGTATATAGCGTAATTTATGTACGGAATAACTTTTTCCAACCAGTAGAATTGCGGTACCAACGTTCCTGCAATTACCCGTAGAATAATTGCTATTGCTAAAATGATAAAACTGCCTACCATCATCTTCTCCCCCTTATGGCTTCACCTACTTTGATATAAACAACGTAAAAAGCAATTAGCCCTGCTATTATTCCTACACCGTATGGCCAGAATTCAGGGTTACTCCAATAAGCTGGCGGTGATAAATTGGGGAATATATCTATAGGCGACATATCGATAGGTAAAACGTAACTTTTACCGTCTTTTACATATTCAAGGTCTATTATGTCAAAGTCCAGATATGTGTTTGTCTGTGCAAAAAATGCATTGTTGGCTATTCCTTCTTTATGAGGTCCAACTAACCAACTATTAGCTTCACCAACTATCATGGCTTGCATAGCCGTATATTCGCTTACAGCAAATCTTAATAGATAAATTATTGAGTCATCTTTATTAGCTTTATAAAAATTTGAGAATTCTTCGTAATCTTGTTCTGATATATAGTATCTTGCACAGTCAATCGCCTTGTCATCTGTCAAGCTCTTTACTTCCTCAATAGCGGAAGCTTTAAAGTCTTCTTTGTTTTCAATATGGCTTCCGCCGAACACCTTTTCCCAAAAATCTTGCTTTATCTCCTGACTTGTTAGTGTATACTCTTTTCCAACAGGTATTATTTCAGTATGCTTTTCAGTTTCCCAACTTTCAAAGAGATAACTTGGATATTTGCCTGCAACTTTATTGTCGTTATAGAATGGGTGTACGTTTTTAGCATAGTATGCAACTTCGCCTGAAGATACCGTGTAATGCTCAACATCATAATTATCGATAAAGTTACCATTCTCTATTTGACCAGCGAACATATTCCAAAAAAGTGTTTTTAATTCTTTACCGCCATCTTTCATTAATAAGTAAACGTAATTATTTATATTGCCATCATTTGCGTAAGCCATATTAACTGTTAACGTACAGTAATAATCGTCCATGGTTTGAATCTGGTTAATAACTTCATAGCCACCTGCTATCGCATAGTTAAAGTTGCTAAAATCGAACTCTTCGGGAGCTTTATTTAAAGGGTCAGTGTTTATAACCGATTGAAATGTGATTAAATCATTTACTGCCTTATATATTTCGGAATTACCTGTTACAAATATGGGTGCTGTATACGCCTCTAACCACTCGCATTTTACGGAGTTTAGATAGTCATACTGTACCGCAACATCATTTTTTACAGCAAAGTAAACGCTGTGGATACTGTCTTGAGTATACTTATCACCGTTTTGTGAAGTCCCTTCAGGGCGCCACGTTGTGTGATGCACATCGAGATGCTTTGTTTCGGTTCCGCCCTCTTCCGTATAAGTTAAGGTACCGCTTAACGTACTTTCATCGTCCACCTGACCGTAACCTTTACTAAACCCTGTGTAAATAAACTTTCGCTCTATAGGGTAACTTGTTGCATTAACACCACCTTCATATATCTCAATCGTGCTTATATCGTAAACTCTCGACTCCCTATTAAGCTTTGCTAAATGGTTCGTTTTCTCTTCGTCCGTGAAGTTTACTTTAAACTTGCAAAAGAGCTTGTCTTCACTTAACTCAATAAGCTTCAATGTATACTTTTCGCTGTCAGTTTCGTAATAAAACTGTATCGTATTTCGTGTATCGTCTTTAATGTTAATCTGGCTTGGATTGTATAAGTATACATACAATGAATAGTCTGTTTGGGAATTTATGTAAAAACTGTAACCTTGCTCGTATAAGGTTAGAATCTGCGGTGTACCTTCTGCATCGGCAGGATAGTCTTCCACGTTGAACGCCTTGCCGTCTACCGTCAGCGTGCTTAAGTCCTGCATAATATTGCCCGTTTCAGCGGCAAAAACAAAAGAATTAGCAACACTGCATAGCAGTATTACTACTATTGCAGTTATTGACGTTATGAAGTTTGCAACCGTTTTTCTTATAGTCATAATCAGTTCTTTGCGTTTGCTTTGATTCGGGTGACTTTCGTCTTTGCCTTATCGCTCTTGTGCTTTGCCTTTGCTCCGTGGTTAAATCCAACCGAAGCAGCTGCACGGGCGCCTAATACGTCGGGGATATTAAGTGCAGCTTCATAACCTGCAGCGAACCCGTCGTTATACGATTTTTGAATCTGCTGCTTATATGCCTTAATCTTGGTACCTGCGTTCTTTGCCGCCGTCTTCGTCTTACTTGCTGCATTATTTGCAGTTTCCTTTAACTTGCCTTTTTTGCTGTTCCCTGCTTTCTGCGTGGTCTGTGAATTGTTCGTCTTTTTCATTTTGCACCTCGTTTGATTTTACTGATTGCCTCTATAAAACACCGGCAAGCAAGGGCAGACTTTTTCTGATGAGCTGATTTGTATCATATTTTCAACGTAAACATTCTTATACATTGCGTAGTCTTTGCAGCGAATAAACTCGTCCGAGCTTACGGGTTCCCCCATAAGCTCGCAACGTCTCACCGTGTAATAGCCCTCTTTTCTTGCCTGGCTTATTGTGCCGTGATATATTCCGCCACTTTTCTGCCATTGCTCACGTGTCAAACATAATTCACCCGATAGTCGAATTTCTTTCGCTTGTGTTCTGTGCTCTATGATTGTGTCAATGCTCATTTTTCTGTTTTTCCCGTTATCTGCTTAATGCATTGTGCCTCTGAAGGCTGCACCTCGTTCAACACAACGTCAAGATAGCAACGCTCGTAAACGCTTGCACCACGGTCTTTATAGTGTCCGCTTACCGAGAGAACTCGAACGTTCGGCATATTGTTGCAGATATGCTCTACCATAGTCTCAATTTCGTGGCTTTCACCGTGTAACCTGATTTTCAGCATTATTCTTTTACCTTTTTTAACAGCTTTTTGAACCTTACTATGTTAGTTAGTATTTCTTCGTGGCTCATAGCGTAGTCTTCACTTAACATTTTTACTATCGTATCTAAAGCTATATCAAGTTGTGCTGCTAACATAAGAAGGTCTATTCCGTTACAATTACCAGCAATGATATTTCTATTTAGTGAAACTACAGCTACTACCTTGTTAATATCTGTAACAAGCTCACCGTTAAAATCTAAGGTTACTTTTACTTTCTCGTCCATAGTCGTCACCTCAAGCAATCACCAACACGATTAAGCCAGGGAAAATGTGCATAACCAAAACTTGTGCTGTGCTCTGGAGCTCGTCAAGTTCAATTAATCTGAATAAGGGAGCAACCATATCTTCTTCAAAGTAGGCGTTGTCAAAAACTTTGATTGTATAGTCGTTGTCGTCAAGTTCTTGGTAGTTGTTATCGTTGATTTCTCCGACGAGCTCGTCAACAGTGAAAGCTTTTAATTCTCCGATAACCTTAACCTTATCGGGGCGGTTGTCATAAATAGTCATCTTAACACCTCATACCCCAACGCTATGCCCTGCAGGAGATATTCTGAAACTTCATCATAAAAGCGGAATGCGTCGCTTACGTCGCACTTGTTATTGCTGTTATAAAGATTAAACGCAAGCTTTAGAATTCTTACGTCCGTTCCTGTTACCCACCCCTGTCTTATTGCATTGGGGTTAATTCTGTCAGTTGCAACGTCGAACACCTGATTAATATGGTTGCGGATATCTTCAGAGATTCCCAACGTGTAAATCAATGCACGGTGATAGCAGTCTTTGCTTTGACATTTTGCTAATTGCTCGGCATAAAACCTTTTGTGTTCTGCCGAAGCGAAAGTTAATTGTTCCATAATTTTTACCTTCCTAAAATTTTATTTTACCCTCCAAGGGATAATTGCCTTTATCCTTCCCGTACCCCGTCCAACCGTCGTTGCACGGGGATTTTAGGAAGATATTTGCCGATTGGCGGAATCAAACCGCCTGTGACGAAAAAAATTGCTTTAGTCGAAAAAATATTTAGAGGAGATTCCGTCACGTAACCTACTTCGGCATATTATGTTTTGCGAGATTTGGTACCTCGTTTTTTAGCTATTTCATATCCGTGCTTTTTTGCCCAATTCAGCGCACCTCTCTCTGTTTTCCAATTGTTTGGTGCATACGCTATAACCTGGTTCTCTTTTGGGTTTATTAGCCCGTAATACTCGCTATTCGTTCCCTTGTTAACACAATAGGTTGTTACTTTCATTCCTTTCATCGGTATTCACCCCTAAATTTAAATAGCTATCACACCCTGTTTGGGTAAAGGCACAAGCTGACCGCTTATCGATTCGGCTATGCGGTCACGTAGAGAATTTAAAATGAAATGCAATCTCGCAGCCGACATAGGCTTCATAGAGCTAATTCCATTGATTTCAACGTAGTAATACTGCACGTCGCCGACAAGCTCACAGCGTTCAATCCTGATTGACTTGTAATCAAATTTAGATTTTCCGCTTTCGTAACGTTCCAAAGTTTCTGCCCACTCATCAAGCTTGCTCTTTTTATCAAACTTCCACGTCTGACCTAATCCGTAATAAAAGTACTGCTTCCCGTCCTGCCCTATCCGTGTGTAGTTCATATGATTGCCTCTTAGTTCATCGGAGTAGATTTTTCTGTTTCACAATGTGGAATAAAATATACTGGAATTTCAAAATCAGACTTGAAATAAGAACTTCTGTCAATGCTCCAATAGGCAAGATATAAATCAGTAAGAACCTCTTTTATTCGATACATTCTTTCTGCAAATTCTGAAATATTCTTATCTAACGTTTTATCTTCATTTTCATTAATCGTGTCTAATTTCTTGGACAGAACTAATGCAGATTCCCAAACATCACAAAAGACTCTAGACAATTCAAATAAGCTTCTATTTAAGTTTTTATCTATATCTAACAGTCTATTAAACTCTTTCTCAATATCTTTCACGGACACTTTTCTAAATTTACGGATTTTCTTCATATTGGTTGCCTGCCATTTCTATCGATTTATCAATAATATAACATTGATTTATCAATTTGTCAATTGCTAAATCGATATTTGTGGTAAAGTTTTTCTATGAAGAGAAATTTCCCTCAATTACTAAGAGAATTAAGACAAGATAAAAACTTAACCCAAGCGCAATTAGCTAAAGAACTGCAATATACTCAGAGTAATATCTCTGAATGGGAAAAAGGCACTGTTGAACCTAAAGAATCAGCCCTAATTGCAATAGCAACTTATTTTAATGTATCAATAGATTATTTGACGGGTCTTGAAGATGACTTCGGGGCTAAGGTTGCGCCGATGGGGACAAACTCTATCGATATTACAGCCGAAGAACGACAACTAATTGAAGATTTCAGGAAGCTAAACTATTACAAGCAACAGCTTATAAAAAACAACATAAAAGCAATGCTCCCTGCCGAAACAGAGAGCGAACAGAAAAAGAGAGGGTAATTATGAGTTGTTTAAATGACGTAGTCATTCCTTTAATTGGGGCTTTCATTAGCGGTGGGCTTACGCTTGTTGGTGTTATTATTACAATATGTCACTCTAATAAAATGTTCAAAAAAGAGTTTCAAGAGAGAGAAGAAGAACGTAAAAGACAACAATGGAAAGAAAACAAAGAAAAGAATGAAGTAATAATGCAAGGCAAACCCCAGCTAATTATTGTTGATGACGCTGAACGAATAGACAATACTTTAGCTGTTAAACTTTTGCCGTTCGTTAATTTTACGATTAATAATATACTTGAGAGTCCCTACGAAGACGAATTATTATTCGATTACCCACCTGAAATTTTTGAAGATGATTTTTGGGATAGCTATAACGTAATTTTGAAGAACATTGGCGGTAAAATTTCAAGCGGTTTTATTCACTCACCATATAAAGCGTGGGTCAATTTATATAACTTAAGTGATTTTTTTGAAGGCAATCGACACTATCTGCATTACTTTTCAGAATTAGTATTTATTCCACCCATTGAAAACGGAGAATATCTAAAGTTAGTAATCTATTATCCAAAAACTATGCCTCTTTTAACCGATATACCACACCAAAGCTATAAGGGAATTGGTTTTGATGTTTATATGAGAGACGAACACGCTAATGAGTGGCGTCAGGTAGATTTTAATCATAAGCATTTAGATAACGGTTCTGAACCTGTTTCGTATGAAGAATACGGAATGCATTACAGAAAAGAATTAGCTAAATGGCAGGTTATTAGACAATTGTACGATTATAACATAAAAAGGGAAGTGCAGATGAAATTTGAAGATATATCTGCCCGCCTAATTTTAGATAAGAAAACACAAGAGTATAATGATTGGAACACTAAATTTAGACAATATCGAAAAGATGTAGAAGAAGGTAAAATATTATTAAATTCAAAATATCCTTCCGAATATTGGTAATTTGAATTTATGATTATTAAACTCCCTGCTGAAGCAGAGAGCCTTGAGAAAAAGAAAATATAAAATGCCCGGTTACAACCGAGCAAAAAAAGTGGATAAATATATTGACAAACACGGGCGGTTTGAGTATAATTTAAGTGAGCAAGGGCGAAACCGGAGTAGGCGGTTAGCCTGAGTTTAGCAATTTTTTAAGTAACTGCCTCACGTAGGACACGAGGCAGTTATTTTTTTATACGAATGATTACGGTGTTTTGATTTACCGTTACGGAGAAAATAATTCCGCTGCGAACAAGTCGCAGTAAAAGGTAAATTTCATCATCTGTCATAAGTATCACCCCCTTTTATAGAGAGTGCTAACCGCCAGGTCGCCCCTGCCGTTTGATATATTACTTAAAAAAGCAGCGTTTGTCAACGCATTTTTGGTACCCACTTTTTACATAAAAAAGTGGGTAATTTTTTACCGTTTTTGTGTTGTAGAATTTACTCTGAAGGCGAATTTGCCGAAGGAGTAATTTTTTATGAACACTTATGAAAAACTAAATAGGCTTGGAGAGATAATCTCCGAACTTGCGGAGCTTTACGGCGAACTGTCTGATGAGCTGCCGCAGCTGCATTTCGTGGGCGCACCCGTGCCTGCGAATTCTGAAGTAAAAAAAATAGCTGTAAAGTATTAAAATTTTTAAACAAGGGGGTAAATAATACTGAAGGACGGACGGCATTTCATCTAACCGAAAAGGAGATTAAGAAAATGCCTATAAAATTTAGAGAAATTTTTAATGATGAGTGGTTCAAGGCACATACACGCCTTAAACCCAACGGCAAGACGTATGAAACACGCTGTACAATAGATAAAGTTGCAATATCAGGTTCAGGAGCTTCCCCTGAAATTGCTGCAGAAAAGTTTATTGCACAGCTCGCCAACTTCCAAAGCAGAGCTAAACATAAAAATAAAAAGGTTAAACCTGTTACGTTGAACGAATTTACCGAAGCTTACCTTGAACAGGTGAAAAAGCCGACGGTCAAACCTATAACGTTCGATTCATTGGTCATATTGTATCGAGCGCATGTTAAACCGTTTTTTAAAAAACAGCTAATAAGCGATATTACGGCTATGCAGATACAGCCACTATTTACAAAGCTATTCAGCCAAGGCAAAACACGCACTGCGCAAAATGTCAAAGTGCTGTTAAATCAGGTCTTTAAAGCAGCTATTGCAGAACGGCTTATTACCTTTAACCCTATGGACGGTGTAAAGGTTCTAAAACACCACTACAAAAACGGTACCGCTTTAACGTATGACGAAGAACGAGAGTTTTTAAAAAAGCTTGAGAATAGCCGCTACAGGTTAACCTTTACGTTAATGCTTTTTTGTGGTATGCGACGTGGTGAACTCTACACCGCCACTATTGACGGCGAGTTTATCGCAGTTAAAAACGGTAAAAAAAGGCTCTCCGACCTGGAGAGCGTGCGACGTATTCCAATTACGCCAATGCTTAAAAGGTATTTGAACGGTGCAACGGCTAAAGAATTTAAAGAAGCAATCAGCTTTAGTTCTGATACGTTAAGCCGTGCATTTAAGGAGCTTTGCCCTTCTCATCACCTGCACGAGTTACGGCACACGTTCGTCACTCGCTGCCAGGAATGTGGCGTTGCTCGTGAAGTCGTTTCAGTCTGGGCAGGTCACGCTGCAGATAGCACTATGACGTCAACCGTTTACACTCATTTTTCAGCCGATTTTATGATTAAAGAGGGCGCAAAAATTGACTATTATAATAAGGTAAAATAGCAATTCCCAAGACGTTCC
This sequence comes from Candidatus Coproplasma sp., assembly GCA_051884135.1. Lineage (GTDB taxonomy): Bacteria > Bacillota > Clostridia > Christensenellales > Borkfalkiaceae > Coproplasma. Next base: position 16,106 of record JBJEVC010000035.1, read on the forward strand.
CAACTTCAATTTGCTTGAAAAACGAGAAAAACACCGCTTTTTTAATAAAAAAACGCCCATTTTAAGCGTTTTTTGCGTAATTGTCGCCCCTGGAGCGCTTCAGGTTCCTGTGGGCGACCGTGCAGGTTCAACTCCTGTCATCCGCACCAAGTCTTAATAGCTTGAACTTCTTTACTATAAGAAAGACGTTCGGGCTATTTTGCTATATTGAGGAATTTAAAAACTTCCGCAAATGAAAATAGAGCCGATAGAGCAATCACACTCTATCGGCTCTGCCGTTATTTGTTAGGTTTATTATCTTCGGCTCAACCTAAATACATATTTTATAACTATTTGTATACCGCACGTCTTCGGCGGTGTTCCTATCTGCCGTCATATCTTTTCAGACGGTCAATCCCTGTACGGTT
>JBJEVC010000036.1:0-138477 GCA_051884135.1 Candidatus Coproplasma sp.
AACATTGCACTTTAGTGCAAAATAAAGCCCCCACTTTAGTGGGGGATATTTACTTTATTATAAATACCTGTTGTTACTCTGCAAGCATATCTAAAATAATTTCGTAATACTCTTCTTTACGTTCGATGATTTCAGCATATAAAAGATATGCAAAGTAGCATGCCGCTATAACTGCAACCACTATATCAACGACCATTAAGAACATATAGATATAATTGGGAGCGAAATAGTAGTCGTGGGTTAATTGACTGGCTTTACTCTGCGTTGAACTTACGCTCGCCGTTGCGGAATCAAACGCAGAAACTTCTTTGGTAAGCTGTTTATAATATTCGTTACTGATGATCGTATGGCTTTCAGCTGTAACCAAATCATTAATATCGAATTCATCAAATAATAAAGTCTCCAACTCAACCGTTTGTGCCGTATTTGAATAGTTGCGCAAATATGCATAAGTTTCTTCCAACGACAAATCGTTTAAAACTCTCTCGTGCGTCTTATTATCTACAAACATTGCATTGTCAACGTTGTCGATTATTTTTTTATAACCGTCAGCGGCAATATCAACCAAGTCGGGCACCAAGTTCAATGCGCTTTGCAATTTTAACAGGGTGTGCTCCGTATTATAGTAAGCTACTATGCTGTTAAACTCATCGTCTTTTATATTGTACGGCAACGTGCTAACTTGTACCTGTTGGGTAAAAATGTTCTGTTTTTCGGTAACCCTTGCAGAAAGTGAAATTAATGCGTTTTGTACAGTTTCGTAGGTGCCTTTCTTCAATTCGAATTCTGCCTTTTCTTCATCGGTAGGATTTTCTACCCCGTTAAAAGTTACGCACATATTTGAATAGTACTCGTCCGTCCAGACATTCGACGTGAGCATTTCATCTATCAAGGCAATCTTAATATTTGCTTCGTCAATTATTTCTTGCGCATCTGAAATCTTTTGGTTCTCCTTTTCAATCTCACTATTGATGGAATATATCTTTTCAGCGTCAGTCTCGCCAACAAGTTCTTGCTGAAGTGTTTCTACTGTTTTGACAGATTGAGTCTTTGACCTAATTGCTGAAATATAACTATTCAATCCAAAAGCTGTTAAAACATATTCGCTGTAGCTTAAGCTATTTGCGATTTCAAGGCTTCTTTCTTCATCGTTAGCATTAAGAGCGACGTAGTAATCATCAACTTCTGAAACATAACTTGCCGTAAAACCGCTGAAGTCATTTATCGCCGTCTGATAAGAAAGATATTTCTTTTCATAATCGACGTTAAGTTCTGCAAGACCATCAACCGCATTGGTATACGCTGTAGAATCTGCAGAATATTTATCCATTTCAACCGTATAAACAGAATTGTAATTATCTAAAGCCTGCAGACAGTTCTTTAAATATTGTAAAGCACCGTAATTCTTAATTTCCGAATCGTTTGAATACAATGCTACCCTTAACTCATCAACCATGGCGCTTTCATTATTAACGATAAAATCGCACATAAGCTGGCGGGCATTAGTACAATTCTGCAAACAATTCTCAAGAGCATTATACTTCTCCGTGAGTATATTGTACTTTTCAGTTAAACCGTCTCTCTTTTCTTCGTAAGTCTGAATACTGTTTTGATATGCTTGCTCTTTTCCTTCGTCAGGTTCGGTAAGACTGTTGAGCGCAACAACGTATTTTAAGTAATTATTAGTTTTATTATTCACATAATTAGCGTCGCTGAAATATGCATTCTTTGCCGTGTTGTAATCATTTCTGCACGTTTCTAAATCGGTTAAATAATCATAATAATTATCTAACAAAACTTTGAAGTCAGAATATTCACAACCTTCAAAAAGCCCGTTTGTAATCTCGTTAAAAATCACGTCGTTACCCGATACCCTTTCAATTGCCGACAGCGTCTCTATTGTATCTGCCGAAGCCGTTTCGCCACCGTCACTCGGTACATCGATCACGTTATCAGGGTTGATATTACCGTAATTTGCAGTATTGGAGTAAATTTGCTGCATCTCACCGCTAATTCGTATTGAAAAAGTGCTACAACGTTGATAAATAGGGCTTATTGCCATAGTAAAAACCATATTTAAAACAAGCATAATAACACCTAAAGCCGTACCGAAAACAGATACAATACTCCTGAATTTCTTTTCAGACTTCGTTCTCTGTAACTTTACCTTTTCAAGCATTTCAACCTTTCCGTCGTCAGCTTCATCCAAAGCAGACTTAAGCGAGTCTCTTTTGCTTTTAGGTATTACTCGTGCCAATTTTTTAAACAAGTTTTCCCTACGTTCATCATTCATTTTCTTTTTCCTCCGTGTGTGATTAAATAAATTAATCACTATTTATATTTTATAACTAAAAAATCTAATCTGTCAAGCCCTTTGACTAAATTTTTTGATTATATTTAATTAAAAATATGGAGAAAATAAATTAAATGATTAGATTACTTGAACTTCGTACCGAAAAAGAACTATCTCAAAGACAAATCGCAAAAGAATTTAACGTAAGCCAAGGAACTTACAATAATTGGGAAAATGAAAATACGCAACCTTCCATAGAACAGCTTGTTCAGCTTGCGCTATTCTTCGGTGTTTCAGTTGATTATTTAATCGGCTTTTCCGATGATTTCGGCACCGTTTCGCAGGGGAAATTGACTAATGAAGAATTGAAACTTTTAAAACTGTTCAATAATGCAAATAAGCAGACAAGGGACTCAATCATAACTATTTTGGAAAATGTTAAGTAATGTATGCCGTTTTTGCAGATATCTTTAATTAATTATTTTACATTATAGGAAATTGTTCAAAGCTTATTGCGTAAAGCTTGAATTAATGGTATAATATCCTGGCAAGGTAAGAAATGAAGGGATTTATTTTACAAAACGCCTATTTTGATATTGTAGAATACCGAACTCAAGCACGGCGAATTAAAGAAGAATTGAATAAGCTCAACGTTGAGTGCGAAATTATCCGCAACTATAACGGCTGTGTTGAAGTCGATAAGGATATTTCAACTGCCTTTGACGGCTATGATTTTTGCGTGTATCTCGATAAAGACAAATATCTTTTAAGGGCTCTTGAAAAAACGGGTGTTCGCACGTTTAACCGACCTGAAGCCATTGAAATTTGCGACGATAAGATGGCGACGTACCTTGCCTTAAGCCGAAGCGGTATCGATTTACCGCTTACTATACCCGGGACACTGTGTTACGACGGTAACGTTAAAATTAACGAAGATATGGCGGAGTTGATTGAAAACAAGCTCGGCTATCCCCTTATCGTTAAAAACAGTTACGGCTCCCGTGGGGCGGGAGTTTACCTGATTGAAGACAGGCAACAGCTTTTAGAAAAGATGAACGGACTAAAGACCGTCCCCCACCTTTATCAAAAATTTATACCCGAAAGCAGGGGAAAAGACTTGAGAGTAATCGTCATTGGCGGTAAGGTATTGGGTGGTATGTTAAGGCAGTCGGAAAACGACTTCCGCTCCAACGTGGCGTTAGGCGGAAGCGCAACCCCCTACCCTGTCTCGCCGGAAATTGAAGAGCTTTGCATAAGGTGCGCTCGCCTTTTAGGGTTGGACTATTGCGGTATAGATATTTTGTTCGGCAAAGGCGGCAAACCGTTTATCTGCGAAGTCAACTCCAACGCATTCTTCTACGGATTCGAAAGCGCAACTGAAGTCAACGTCGCAAAGGCATATGCCGAACACATAGTTAAAGTTATGAATAACGCATAAAAAAATGCCCGAAGAATTATCTTCGGGCTTTATTTTTAAGTTAATTGAGCTTTGTATTCAACCGATGCAAACGTTGCGTAATATATCTTTTCCGCACCACTCTTTTTAAGCTCCTTACAAACCGCTTCGGCAGTTGCGCCTGTAGTCAAGACGTCGTCGACAACGATGAGCGTTTTCCCCTTTACTTGTCCTTTATCCGCCTTAAAACAGCCGTGTAAATTTTCTAATCTCTCCGCTCTCGACAAGGACTTCTGGGAACTTGTTGATTTAACCTTTTCTATCGCAGTTTTTAAAACGGGCAGTGAGAGCATTTCAGAAAGCTCTTCGGCAAGGAGCTCTGCCTGATTATATCCCCTGTTGCGCAGAGCCTTTTTCGTCATCGGCACAAAGCAGATTGCGTCTGCGTCGGCGAAGGTTGCGCACTTTTCATACATGTGTTTGGCAAAGTACTCTTTCAGATACGCACCGTCCTTTTTAAACCTTAAAATTAAATTCTGTATCCCGCCATCGTAGACAAATGCGGATACGCCCTTATCAAACAACGGAGCTTGCGCCTTGCACTCTAAACATATCTGCTCGTTATCCGTCTTTCTTCCACATACGGGACAGGTCATTTTATTGTTTAAAACCACCGTCTTTTCACATTTTGGGCAGAAGTCTTTGCCGTCAAAAATCTCCCTTCCGCACAAAAGACAGGCGTAATGCTTTGGGAATAGTGCGTCTATAATTTCATTGATTATTTTCATAAGTCGTCTTCAGGCTTTTTTTCTGTAAGTTTATTTGGCTTTATATTTAAATTCTATCACTATTTTTTAGTCTGTTCAAGTAAATTCTAAAAAAACAACGGCATATGCTTTATTGATAATTATGTATTCAACATTTGACTATCAAAACGATATATGATAAAATATTTATACATTAATGAAGAGCATATATTAATGTTAGAGAGGTAATTTTTACTATGGGAATGTTAAAAATCATTGAATGGAAGGACGACACAAGGGACACTCTCGTCTATAAAATCGACCTTAAAAAAGATTATATAACCAGGGGTTCCACCCTTACGGTACGTGAAAGTCAGGCAGCAGTATTTTGCGATAAGGGCAGAATGGCGGACGTATTCCTGCCCGGCTATTACAAGCTGTCGACGGACAACGTACCCGTTTTAACCAAGCTGATGAGCTGGAAGTACGGCTTTGAAAGCCCCTTCAAGTCGGACGTTTATTTCGTAAACACCAAGCAGTTCACAGGTTGCAAATGGGGAACTGTTAATCCCATCATTATCCGTGACGCAGACTACGGCGCAGTCAGGGTCAGGGCATTCGGCACTTACTCATACAAGGTTGACGACCCCTACGTCTTTTTATCCGAGCTTTCGGGCACAAACTCTACCTTTAAAACCAGCGACATCAACGACTGGCTTCGCAGCCTTGTCGTAACGAGAGTTTCCGACATCGTAGGCGAGAGCAAGATTCCCGTTCTGGATATGGCAGGCAACCTTGTGGAGTTCGGCGAAATCGTTCAAGAACAGCTTGGCGAAGCGTTTAAGCAGATCGGTTTAAAACTCCTTCGCTTTAACTTTGAGAACTTCTCTATGCCTGAAGAGCTTGAAAAGGCACTCGACCAGAGCGCATCGCTCGGCATTTTAGGTAAGAATATGAACGTATATATGCAAAAAGCTCAAGCCGACGCCATGATTGCAGCTGCTAAAAACCCCGGCGCAGGCTCCACTATGGGCGCAGGCATGGGCGTGGGCATGGGTATGACTATGGGCTCTATGTTCGGCAATATGTACAACCAGAACATGAACAATCAAAACATTAACAATCAGAATAATAACGCTAACAACTCTGCAAAGACTTCGGGCGGTTCATTCTGCACCAACTGCGGCACTGCGCTTCCTGCAGGCACAAAGTTCTGCCCTGAATGCGGCAACAAGGTCGCTTCGGTTTGCCCCAAGTGCGGAAAGAGCGTGCGTGCCGACGCTAAATTCTGCCCCGAATGCGGAGAAAAGTTATAATATTGGAGAATGACAATGTCTGAAGAGAACGAAATAGCTTCTGCCGACCTTTTTAACGCAGAAGAAGACGTTACCGATACTTTATCCTGCCCGTTATGCGGCGGTAGATTGGTATACTCCCCTGCCGACCGTGCGCTAAAGTGCGAATACTGCGGCGGCAAAGGGCAGATTGATATGTCGAGATACGGCGAAGAATTGAATTTTTACGATTTAATGAACGCCAACAACAATACCTGGGCTAACGACACCCACGTTTTTAAATGCAATAACTGCGGAGCAAAGACGGTTATCTCTAAAAGCGATATAAGCAAGAAATGTCCTTTCTGCGGTACCACCAACGTCGTGCAGTCCGATGAGTTATGCGGCATTAAACCTAACGCCGTACTCCCCTTCCTTCTGGATAAAGTTCAGGCTTGCGAGTCTGCCGTTAAATGGGCAAAAAAGCGTCTGTTTTCACCGAGAAAATTCAAGAAAAACGTGTACCCCGAAGAGATTGACGGAAACTACATACCCGCCTTTACCTTCGATGCCAACACGTCTACACGCTATTCTGGGAGATTGGGGCGTACGAGAACCCGTACCAAAAGGGTTAACGGCAAAACGGTTACGGAGACCTATACCGAATGGTTTAATATTAGCGGAACTTACAGTATGTCATTCGACGACTTTTTGGTTCAGGCTTCCGAATCGGTAAGTCAAAAAAACATAGACAAATTAAGCCCGTTCGACACCAACCAGTCGCAAGTGTATTCGTCCGACTACCTTATGGGCTTTACCGCATCTCATTATACAAAGAGCGGTCAACAGTGTTGGGAATACGCAAAAGGCGAAATGCAGCGGTTGGTTAAGTCTGCGATCTTAAGCCAGTATCAGTATGACAGAGAAGGCTCGTTTTCAATGAATATGAGCTGTAGCGATATAACATACAAATACGTTCTGTTGCCACTTTACGTCGGACATTACGCCTATTCAAAGAAAACCTACAATTTCTTCGTAAACGGCAGAAGCGGTAAGGTTACGGGCAAGGCTCCCGTCTCGCCTTTGCGAGTATGTCTTGCCGTCTTGCTCGGGCTTGTCGCCGTTGCAGGCATTGGCGCATTGATATACTTCCTGGGTGTGCAATAACGTTTAAATAAGGAGAAAAAAATGAATAAGAATATTATTTTTAAAGTGTTGGTCTGCGTTTTATTCGTAGCCGTTTCAGTTCTTTGGTTACTTTCTGCCGTTCTTCCCGATGCGTTCGGCGGACTTAATCTTGCCTGGCTTATAGCAATCTTTGCTTTCGGTATGGGATTGATATTTATCGGCAGGGGCATTTTGGATAAGGACCTTATTTCAATAAGAAAATTCTACATTCTTTTGGGCGTTCTTTTTCTCGTCGCCAGCGTTTGCGCTCTCATTGGAACGTTTATTCCCTCGGCGGAAATCGCTCTGCCTATAGTTGCCGTAGTAATCTCTGCAGGACTTTTAATTTCAACCCTGTTTGTCCGTGGCAAGAAATGGGATGCAGGCGACAATCAGGAGCCCGGCTACAAGAATTATTGGGAACGCAAGGCTGAACAAGAAAAGCTCGAAGAAGAGAACAAGGATTCCAAAAAACACAACGACGAAATCGATAACCAAAATTAAAGACAAATATTTTTCTTACAGACAACCCGATAGCTTTCGGGTTGTTTTTTATGCAATAATTTCAGTTTCAGTAAGAATTATTGAAATAAATATTATCCACCACTTAAAATTTGCTTGCAAACATTAAACAGATGTGCTATAATCACAAAGTAATATCGGTTGAGCGCACCACCGCCCTATCGGTTTTGTAAATTATATGGCCTTGTGGTCAAGCGGTTAAGACGGAGCCCTCTCAAGGCTCAATCCCGGGTTCGATTCCCGGCAGGGTCACCACTTGAAACCTAAATCGAACCACTATTATTTAGTGGAAGTCGGTTTAGGTTTTTTGTTTGCTCTTTTTTCGGTAATGTCCTGTAAATGGCATAAATGGGCTTTTGTAGGCTCGCTATTATTTAGGACGTGTATTTACTCAAATCAAGCATAACGGCGGTTTATGCCGCAAAAGGCTATTGACTGAAATTGCGGTGTGTTAGGCTCGTGTGCCAAAGGCAAACCAAAACCCGACTGTTAATCAGTCGGGTTGCTGTGTTTCGCCCTTATTTGCCTACCAACACACCGCAAGCCAAGTTTCGGTCAATAGCACTGTGGAATAAATAGCCGTTTGTCTATGGCTATATATAAAATTCTATCGTCAAACTTTCAAATACTCTATTTTCAATAGTTTCAGAGTAAAATAAAAAGCCCTGACCGTTTTCGTGGTCAGGACTATTTGTTATAGGGAAGTTGTAATATATTTGAATTTTATCGTCATATAACACGACTTCTTTTATAAAGTAATTGATAAGCAACTGCGGTTCTAATTTTAACGACTGCTCTATATAAGTTCGTAGTTCTTTTTCGGTATAGCGAACTACCGTTTTACTTTTCTCTAACAGTATGCGCCGTTCAATGTCTTGCTGTTCATTTTCAAGCTCGTGTAAACGCTTATTGGTGGTGTTGCTTACAATACCGTTTTCAATGGCAGTAACTAAATTGTTCAACGCCGTTTCATTCTGCTTTTGCTCCCTGTAAAGAGCATTTAGCGTCGAATTTGCCTTGCATTTCTGCTCCTGTAAATTAAGCAAATTATGAATAATATACTCGATTATATGCGGTCTGCTCATAATGTCAATGGTGGTATTGATAATCATATTTTCCAAAGCGTCTTTGGGTATGACTGACTTATTACAATTGTTTACTCTTGCTTTTCTGCCACGGCATTTGTAGTAATATCTTTTCTCACCGTTACGCCCTGTGCCGTTTTCTGCAATAATGGACTGTCCGCAATATCCGCACTTTAATTTGTGCCTTAAAAGATAAACTACTTCAACGCTACGTTTACCGTGCTTGTTTGCATTGATAATCGCCTGTACTTTTTCAAACGTTTCAGTGGGTACGATTTGTGGATACATATTATCAACTACTTCATCACCGCATTTATACACGCCTAAATACTTGTTGTTTTTAAGAATATTGTAAACGGTATTCCTTGCAAAAGGCTTGCCTTTGTACTGCTTACCATTCAAGGTTAATTGTTTGATTATGTCCTTAACGTAAACACCGCCTGCAAATTGAGCGTACATAAATCTTACATTTTCGGCTCTTTCTTCGTCAATGACAACTTTTCGTCCGTCAACTTTATATCCGTATGGAACGCCACCGCCTTGGTAGTTGCCTTTTAATCGGGTTTCACGCATACCACGTTTAACCTTTTGCGAGAGTTCTGCGCTGTAATATTGGTTCATACCTTCTAACAAACTTTCAAGTATAATTCCTTCGGGTGTGTCGGGTATATTTTCCATAGCTGATAATACCTTAACGCCATTATCTCTTAATGTCTTTTTGTGAATAGCGGTAGCGTATTTATCACGGCTAAAACGGTCTAATTTGTAAACTAAAACATAGTCCCATTCCTTGCGAGAACTGTCTTTAATCATACGTTGAAAGTCCGCTCGGTTGTCGTTTGTGCCTGTCATTGCTCGGTCTATATATGTATCAAGTATAAGTATATCGTGAGATTTTGCATAATCTTCACATACACGCAACTGACCTTCAATAGATTGTTCGGACTGCTGGTCGCAACTGTAACGGGCATAGATAACTGCTGTTTTCATTGTTAATTTAAACTCCTTTAAAATTGATTTTTAACTTTTGTCTTTCGACAAGGGGCGAACAAACGGAAACACAATGGCTTTATAGTTGCCTGTCCTTAACTTGCTTTCCGTCAAGTGTTGCCGAATGGCAATACACTTTACACTTGACGGAAAGTGGGTTTTCGTTTAAGCTCCGCCGGTCGATAGACAAAACGTTCAATTACACTTGGGCATTTGCTTAATGACTTCGGGGCATACCTTGCCCATTAGTACGCCTTGGTCGATACATTCAAAATCGTCTGCAAGTATCAGTTTTCTATCGTCAACGCCATAAGGACAAAGAACGTCGTCGTCCAGAATATCGCTCTTGATATAAGTAGGCAGTTTACCGCCGTAAACCAATCTTTCCCCCGATTTCTCAATGTATTTGAGCAGGTATTTAACCGACTGTGTTATATCTCTCGGCAACTCTATTGGCTTAAAATCGTTTCGCCCGAAGTGCTTTAAGAAATGCGTATTTTGATAGGTTGTCTGCATACGCTTGCTCTTGGTGCTGTAATCTTTAACTTCTACAATCTCGCCTGTCATTTCAGGTGTGTAGAAAATCCCGTGGAAGTGCAGGCGTTGCTTTTCAGGACTTCGCTCCCACACCCCAACGTACTTCCAACCCTTACGGCTTACAAGGTGTTTTAAAGTGTTCTGCAACTTCTTTTTAAAACTCTCTTCCGTGTGCATAGCTCCGTCATAGGTGAACGTTACGAAATAATTCCATTCGCCCTGCGTGTAGATTTTTCGCCATAGCCTTGTATTGCGCTTGATAGCATTGGTTTTCTTTCGCTCCATATTCTTGGCTATGAACTCGCTTGTTTCCTGTTTGCTCTCAAACTCGCCTTGAAGTTTGTCGGCTATGTACTTTTTTCGCTCTCTCTTGGGCAGAGCTTGACACTCCTTATAAGCTGTTTCAAACTTGTCCTTTGGTGTAGCGGTAGTAGGTTCTTCGGGTAGCAATTTAGGCTTTGCTCTCCGACCTTTGCGGTTACTGCTTGGAAAATTTTCTTTGGGTATTCCAATGTAATGACTTCCGTCATAGTAGATTTTTGTTTCTTTAAATGGCATAAATTCCTCCTTATTTTTAGTTAATATATACAAACATATGTTTGCTTGAAAGGTAAAAAAATATAGGTTATTTACTCATTGTTATCGCTTTCTTTCAACTGCATAATGCGTGCCAAAAGCGTTTCAAAAAAGGTACGCTGTTCGGCATCAGGCAACGCTGACACGTTTGGCTCGCCTATCGTTTCAATTTCTAATTCGGTTTTCAGCACTTCCTATCACCCCCTAAAATTTATTTGTGAAAACGTTCTCAACTCTTTCAGTACAAAACTTTTAAAAATATTACGTTTTTGAAAAAATTTCTTATAAAAAATTTTTCCTTTCACTATCCCAAGGACACAAATTTGAAAAATATCGTATTTTTGAGAAAAATATTTTTACCCTTCATATTACCAAGGACACGAGATTGAAATAGTTGACGGTCTAACGGCAAAAAGTTGAAAATTTTTTTGAAACGCTTTCAATTCTTTCAGTACAAAAATTTGTAAAAGTTCGTATTTTTGAGAAAATTTGTCTAAAAAAAATTATCCCCACATTATCCCAAGGACACTTATTTGAATTTACTGACGGTCTAACGTGAAAGAAGTTGAAAAAAATTTTTGAAATGCTCTCAACTCTTAACGGACAAAAATTTTAATAATGCAACCTTTTTGATAAAAAAACTTATGAGATTGACGGTTTTGGGTGAAGAATTTTTAATTTGGACATAAAAAAGGCGCAGTGCCGTGTTGTAAGTTAAGGACACTACGCCGATAAAATAAAAAAACAACCTTATACCAAAAAAGGCATAAGGTTAAAAATCTTGCCGACACACGAAGAAAGGGGCGATTTGCAAGCGGTTTAGCGCAAACGCCCCCTTTCGTGCGGCGTTTTAATCTATTTTTTGTTAAGTTCTTTTTGTTTGTGGCGGGTGCTTGACGGCGCACGAAGTGCGCCGCTCGTTTTATCAAGCACCCGCCACAGTGCCATTTTAGATTTTATGAGTTTTAATTAGATAAAATATTGAAAAATCTCTTATAACGTGATATGCTTATTATGTAAATTGCTTTATGTGTGTTATGTTATAGGAGAGAATAATGAAACGTATTATAATATTGTTTTCTGCAGTTTTAATTTTGATACTATCTTTATTGTTTATTGCTTGTAGTCAAGACGGCAATAGTAATACTGACGACCACGAAAATAATGAAACTGAAGCAATTACATTTTCATTGAATGAAGATGACAATACTTATAAAGTTGTTAGTGTAATAAGCAATAATCAAGATAGTATTTCTATTCCAAATACATATAAAGGAAAGCCCGTATCGATTATTGGAAATGAAGCTTTTGCCGAAACAAATTATTCGGAAATTATTTTACCAAATACAGTAACTTCGATTGAAGATAAAGCTTTCTATTTTTGTAGGCAATTAAGGAATATAAATATTCCATTAAATTTAAGAAGTATAGGAAAGTTTGCATTTTCAGGTTGTTCGCTATTAAGCGAAATAAATATACCCAAAACTGTAAATGAAATAGGTTATAATGCCTTTCAGTTATGTAAAAACCTAAAAGCAATTATGGTTGATGAAAATAATAGTTTTTATAGCTCTGATGGAAATAATTTATATAACAAAACAAAAACTATTTTAATTCAATATGCAGTCGGGCAAAATAATAGCGAGTTTACAATTTTGGATAGTGTACATCAAATAGGCTCATATTCATTTGCTAATTGTACAAATCTCAAATTTTTATATATGTCAGATAATGTTACTGCTATAGGTGATGATGCTTTTAGTGGTTGCAATAACCTAAAGGATATTCAATTATCAAAAAACCTTGTAAGAATTGGCTCATCGGCTTTTGCTGTATGTATGAGTTTTGAAGAAATAGTATTGCCGCAAAGCGTTGGAAGTATAGGGTCATCAGCTTTCTCTAATTGCATTTCTCTAAAATCAATACATATTCCTAAATTGATTAAGCAAATAGAAGATTATACTTTCTATAAATGCGATTTGCTGACTAATGTTTATTTTGAAGGGTCAGAGACAGAATGGGAACAAATCAATATCGGTAAAAACAATGGCCCGTTAAAAATAGCCAAAGTTGAGTTTAATAGTACAAATACTGACAACGGAAATGATAATGGAGAAATTGATGAAAATAGCCCATTTTATTTTCAATTGTCTGAAGATAAAATGTCCTATACATTAACGGGCGTAAAAAATACAGATTTATCAGAAATAATTATACCTGACAATTATAATGGCTTGCCTATTAGTAGTATATCGGCAGGTGCCTTATATTCCTGCAAGTCTGTAAATAAAATTTCCTTACCATTTCTTGGTAAAAGTAATAGTGCTAATAATATGTATGACCAAATTTTTGGGTATATTTTTGGCTATAGTTTTTATAGTGTGTCTTACGAGAATTCAAGTTCTGGGATAAAATCTGAAATAGCATATGTAGGTATTCCAAACACAACTCTTATTACTGAGTATTCTCAATATGTGTATAAGGATATAAACGATAAAACAACAGAGTATTATAATTATATTGTTCCCAACACTCTCCGTGAAGTAGAAATACGCAATGGTAATGTTGTTTCAATAATGGCATTTCAAGGTTGTAGTTCAATTAGAAAAATAAGTCTGCCTAACACAATAACTATAATTGAACATTTAGCTTTTGCAGACTGCGACTCTTTATCTCAATTATCCTTGCCGTCGAGTTTACTTTCAATTAAAAACAATGCTTTTATGGGTTGTTCTGCTCTTTTAGAAATTGTTTTTGTAGGCACTACTTCACAATGGCTAAATATAAATAAAGAAGCATTTTGGAATTATAGTTATAGTGATTGGAATGGAAATAATTATTATTATGATTTTTTAATAAAATGCAGGGATGGGAATATCAGTTCTTTGGGTAAAAATGATTATTAGGAGAAATTATGATTGATTGTAGGGCATCAGCACGATATATTGGCAAAAGGCTTTTGAATTTTACTACGGCAGATGTATATGAATGTTGGAAAGATATGGGGTTAGTAATTAAAGATAAATTTGGAGATTGGGCTTTAACTGATTTAGGTAAAAGTGTTGGTGGTAAAATGTCAAAAAGTGCAATTCTTCCCGTACCAACATTTATGGCAGAAAAAATAATAGATATGATGATAGAATTTTGTAAAAAGAAATAGTAGCAAGTTTTGCGACATAAACAAACGCAACCAAATTTGTTTCGATTTACGTACCAAGTATTTCACCAAAAAATGTCTAAGTCGAACCCGACTTAGACATTTTTTGTTTATCCTGTCAGTTGCGAGGAGCAAGAGCGGTTCGCCCTGTTGCTGTGCAACGGCACGAGCACGAAGTGCGAAGTATTCCCGTATAGGGGTTCGACTTTCTTGGGTTGAAGTTCACCAACAACTCCCGTAGTCATTTTTGACTACGGGAGTTTTGTTTTGCGACACTGTTGGTTGCGAGAAGTTTGAGCGGTGACGCATTCAGATACTTTGTAAAAAAAATCGTTAAATCAACAGATGTGTTTAAAACACGCAAAACGTGGTTAAAAATATAGTAAATTACAAACTTACAGGCAGGGTATATTATGTATTTTTTAGACTACCTTTGGTTTGCTTGCGCTTTGCTGGTCTGTGCGGTTTTTGCAGGCTTTGCGAGCAGTAAGGTTAATTCCACCTTCGACAAATATAACACGGTTTCCACAAAAAGCGGTATGACAGGCTACGATACCGATTTGCGCCTTATGCGCTCTAACGACATTCAGGGCATTCACGTCGAGCGTGTAAGCGGAAAGCTGACCGACCACTACGACCCCAAAAAAGCCGTTGTCAATCTTTCGGATTCGACCTACTCTTCTTCATCGGTTGCGTCGGTTGCAGTCGCCGCACACGAGATGGGACACGTTATGCAAAAACAACGTGGCTATATCTTTTACAATATCCGCACTGCATTGGTACCCGTAGCCAACTTTGGGGCGAGATTGGCTCTCCCTTTGGTTCTTGTCGGGCTTATCATTGACCTTGCAACACAAGCGACGACTCAAAGCGTAGGCTTTTACATTGCTCTTGTAGGCGTGGTTTTATACGGTTGTTCGTTTTTATTCACTTTAGTTACTCTCCCCGTCGAACTCAATGCGAGCAGAAGGGCGAAAAAGATGTTGGTTGAAGAGAATATACTCACCGCCGACGAATTGCAGGGGGCGAGCAAGGTGCTTAACGCAGCGGCTATGACGTACGTTGCCGCAATGCTTACGTCGCTCATCTACTTCTTAAGGTTCTTACTGTACGTTCTGACCATATTCGGCAGGCGTAACAGAAAATAATCTTTTTTCATAGATTTTAATAATTCAGACTAAACGGGTTAAAGGACCCGTTTATGTTTTATTAAAGGTTTTTTATAGAACGTATTGCATTATACCTATAAGCGTGTTATAATGTTGCGAAATCGGTTTTACATACCGACCGAACAAGGGGTTAAAATGAAATTGACAAGAGAACGGGCAGGCGTGATAAGCGGAATCTGCGGAATCGTATTAAACGTCGTATTATGTACCTTTAAAATTTTAGTGGGTGTGCTCACGGCGTCCATATCTATCATGGCTGACGGTTTTAACAACCTGTCCGATGCAATTTCCAACGTAGTGACAATCATCGGCAGCAGCATTTCGGGCAAACCCGTCGACAGGGAACACCCCTTCGGTCACGGCAGAATGGAATATATTTCTGCATTGATTGTTGCCTTTCTCATTTTAATGATGGGCTTTGAGCTGGGAAAGAGTTCTATCGAGAGAATTATAACCCCGAGTGAGATAAACTATCAGTTAATATTCGTCTTTGTGCCTATAGGCTCTATTGTAATCAAGGCAGGATTTGCGATATTTAACCACGTTCTTTACAAAAAGACGGGCAATTTAAACCTAAAAGCCGTTCGTCAGGACAGCATAAACGACTGCATTGCAACTGCGGGTACTATAGTTGCTTTACTCGTTTCAAGTTTGACAAGCCTTGTATGGATTGACGGTGCAATCGGTCTTGGCGTTTCTATCTTCGTACTCTTCTCGGGTATCGGAATTTTGAAAGACGTGTTGGGTCCGTTAATCGGTCAGGCACCGCCTAAAGAGCTGATAGACAATATTAAGCGAATAATGCTTGAAGAAGAATACATAGTCGGCGTGCACGACGTTATTGTTCACGAATACGGAGCGACGCACGTCATCGCTTCCGCCCACGCAGAGATGCCTGCCGACGTAGACGTCATTAAACTGCACTCCGCAATAGACAGGGCTGAAAAGAAGATAGGCAGCGAACTGAATGTGGATATGTGTATACATATCGACCCCGTACTCTTAAACGACGCCGACACGGAAAAATACAGGGCGTTGACCGAAAAGATTTTGACAGAGTACTGCAAGGACTACACCTTCCACGACTTTCGAATAATCAAGAAAGACGAAGGCGTTACGCTCATCTTCGAGTTGGTTATTCCCTATGACGAAAAGCGTACCGCACAGGAGATTACGGAAGACCTTCTGACAAAATTTAAAGCTGAGAACGAGAGCATAAACGCCATTATCAAGGTTGAACACGATTACGCATAAAAATACGCCGTACGGTTTAATAAGCCGTACGGCATTTTAAGTATTAGAAAAACTAATATTAAGGATAAAATATCATTGACGTTCAAAAGAGCCGTTTTGGGGCTTAAACGCTTTATTTTTTTTGAAAAAAATATAAAATGTTATGTATGGATAGACAAACTAACAAGTATGACTTGTCCTTACAGTTAATATTTATAAGTCTGTTTACGGGGCTGTTTTGCGGTGTTACCGTAACCCTATACAACGCCATAGCGAGCATTGCGGAAGAGTTTTCTCAAAACTATTATAACTTCTTTTTTACCCACCCTGCCTTTATCCCCCTGCTCTTCGTAGCACTGTTTTTAGGGGCAGTCATTGCAGGCGGAATCAGGAAGGCTTTACCCGTAATCTCGGGCAGCGGCATTCCGCAGATTGAAGGTGCGGCAAGGGGCGTTTTCCATTTTAAATGGCTTCAATCCCTTATGGCTATGTTTGCCGCAAGTCTGCTTTCGGTATTTTTAGGGCTTTCGGCAGGTTGCGAAGGGCCGAGCGTGTTTATCGGAGGCTCCTGCGGAGCTTTGACGAGCAATGCCTTCAAGCGCAATGCCGTTATCAGGCGTTACTTAATTTCCGGCGGTGCGTGCGCAGGACTTGCAGTAGCTTTTAACGCACCCCTTGCAGGAATTATTCACGCATTCGAAGATACGCACAGGCGTTTTTCCCCAGAACTGTTTATCAGCTCCTTTGCTTCCGTTTGCGTTGCGGTTATCGTCAGGAACACACTGCGCCCTTTAATGGGGCTTTCCATGACCCCCATTTTAGCCAGCTTCTCCTTTGAAGGGGCGGACGTCTCTTCCCTGTACTTTCTTTTATACGCCGTACCCTGTGCAGTGATAGTTGCTCTTGCAGGCGTTGGATTTTATTATCTCATATTCGCATTAAGAAAACTTATTGCAAAATTCAAGTTTTTTAAAGGGATATTCGGCTTCAGTATCGCTTTTCTGCTTGCGGGAGTTTTCGGACTTATAAGCAGTTATTCGATGGGCGGCGGCGTTCATTTTATCGAAGCGTTGGGTTCGGGTGATATAGTAGGAAATTTTGCTACGCCTGTAGTTATAACCGTACTGATAGCCGTCGTCGTTAAATTTATAGCAACGGTTATCAACGTGAGCAGCGGAGTGCCGAGCGGTGCATTAGTGCCCATTCTTGCAATCGGTGCAGGCATCGGCTATCTCATTTCCTACCTTTGCCGTTTAATCGGTATGGACGAAGGCTATCAATGTGCATTAATCATCATATGTATGGCTACCTTCTTTTCCACCGTCGTGCGTTCGCCTTTAACCAGCGTGGTGTTAGTGCTTGAATTGACCTGGAAGTTTACCTTCCTGCTGCCCTTGATTTGCGGCGTTGCGATAGGGTATTTTGCAGGGATATTATTCCGCACTCAACCGCTATACGACAGGCTCTTTGACGAGATGGTTGCAAGCGAAAGGCGAGAACACCCCATACAGTATTTTACGGTAAAGATTAAGGTTAGCGCAAGCTTAAGCGCAGTTGACAGGCAGATACGAAACATTATGTGGCCTAACGGCGCAGTAGTCGCCTTGATTGAGAGAAACGGGGAAAGCTTTGTTCCCAGCGGAACTACAGAAATCAGAGAAGACGATATTTTAACTATTAAGGCAAAGACGTATTATAAAGACGATTTTATTCAATCGTTGCAGAGTAACGTGGGTAAAGTGGTGATTCACTTTAGCGAATGAATTACAAAAATAAGAACGGCTTGTTCAGCCGTTCTTTTTGTGTTGATTGATTACTTTTTATAGCCTTCAGGATTCTTCGATTGCCAATTCCAACTGCTTGCGCACATCTCTTCAATGCCGAGCTTTGCTTCCCAGCCGAGCTCTGCTTTAGCTTTAGATGCGTCTGCGTAGCATGCTGCAATGTCACCGGCACGTCTATCTTTAATGACGTAGGGGATTGCGTGACCGCAAGCCTTTTCATAGGCGTGAATGACGTCTAATACGCTATAGCCTTTGCCCGTACCGAGATTATATGTGTAGACGCCTGAAGTATTAACGCCTTCTATTGCAGCTACATGCCCCTTCGCAAGGTCGACAACGTGAATGTAATCTCTAACGCCCGTACCGTCGGGGGTAGGATAGTCGTTACCGAATACACCCACTTCCTTACGCAAACCGATAGCAACTTGTGCAATGTACGGCGTAAGGTTGTTCGGTATACCTTTGGGGTCTTCGCCGATAAGCCCGCTTTCGTGCGCACCTACTGGGTTGAAATAGCGAAGCAACACTACCGTCCACTCGTTATCAGCCTTGTAGACGTCGTTGAGCATAATTTCCTGAAAGTATTTGCTTGTGCCGTAGGGATTAGTCGTACCTCCGGTCTTACACTCTTCTGTCAAAGGCAGAACTTCAGGGTCGCCGTATACGGTTGCTGAAGATGAAAATACTATCTTTTTACAGCCGTGAGAGCGCATCGCCTGCAACAAAACCAAAGTACCGTTTAAATTATTATCGTAGTATTCGATGGGTTTTTGACAACTCTCGCCTACAGCCTTAAGCCCGGCAAAGTGTATTACCCAATCGATTTTATTTTCGCAAAAGATTTTATTGAGAAGACTTGCGTTCCTTACGTCGCCTTCATACAACTCCACCTTTTTGCCCGTAATCTTCTTAACCCTTTTCAAGCTCTCTTCACAGGAATTTGAAAAGTTGTCTATGACCACCACGTCGTGACCCTTCTCTAAAAGTTCTACGCAGGTATGACTGCCGATATATCCCGCACCGCCTGTAACTAAAATTTTCATAAAATCCTCTTAAGATCACTATCTAATTATATTTATGCAGGATTACCTGCAAACTTTGTTCAATTTACCGAGATCGGTCTGTAAGCCGGGTTCTGTCGTGTACGGTTATCTATCTAATCTTACAGTCGCCTGTAAGCTTAAGCGATGTTAACGGATTAAGACGGACGGGCAGCCCTGTAAATTAATACTGCCTTAATCCCAATCTTGCGTCGGGTGGGGTTTAATTAGCCAAAGACGTTACCGCCCTTGCGGTGAGCTCTTACCTCGCCATTCCAACCTTACACCACGCAAAATGCGCAGTGCGGTGTATTTCTGTTCACTTTCCTTAAAGTCGCCTCCACCTGCCGTTAGCAGGCACCCTGTCCTGTGACGCCCGGACTTTCCTCACGCAAATTTCTTTGCCCGCAACCGTATAACCGACTCGGTGAAATAATTTTAACACTTATTATCTTTTTTGCAAAACTTTTTTTATCATTATTTATTGATTTTTATCGCATTTTATTTTACAATAAAAGAAAGATATTCCTTAATGAAATTTTCCTATGAGGTAAACCATATGAAGAAAACTAAAATTATATGCACAATCGGCCCTGCAAGCGACAGCGAAGAAGTTTTGTCTGCATTAATAGACGCAGGCATGAACGTTGCAAGGCTTAACTTTTCTCACGGAACACACGAAGAGCATTTAGTTAAGATAAACACGATTAAAAAGGTCAGGGAAGCAAAAAAAGCACCTATCCCCATACTGCTCGATACTAAAGGTCCTGAATTTCGAATTAAGACCTTTGCAAAGGGCAAGGTCAATTTAAAAGAAGGCGATACCTTCACCTTTACCACCGATGAGATTATCGGTGATAAGACTAAAGTTTCCGTATCATTCAAGGGGCTGTGCGAGCAGATGGTTCCCGGTGATAAGATTTTACTTAATAACGGTCTTATCATATTTGAAGTAGTAAAAGTTGAAGCCCCCAACGTAATCTGTAAGGTTTTAGTTGGCGGTGAGCTCTCCAACAGGAAATCTATGTTCTTCCCCGATAAGGAATTGGAGATGGAATACCTTTCCGAACAAGACAAGGCAGACCTTAAGTTCGGCGTTGAGCAGGGCGTTGACTTCATTGCTTGTTCCTTTGTTTCCAAGGCTCAAGACATTTTAGACGTAAGAAATTATTTAAGAGAGTGCGGTGACGTAAACGACGATATCGAGCTTATTGCAAAGATTGAAAGCAGAGCCGGCGTAAACAACCTTGACAGCATTATTGAAGCGAGTAACGGCATAATGGTTGCAAGAGGCGACCTGGGCGTTGAAGTACCCTTTGAAGAGCTGCCTGCAATTCAGAAGACCATAATCAATAAATGCCGTATTAAGGGCAAGCGTTCCATAACCGCAACCGAAATGCTTGAGTCTATGATTAAAAACCCCCGCCCTACCAGAGCAGAGATTTCCGACGTTGCTAACGCAGTATTCGACGGCTCTTCCGCAATTATGCTTTCGGGCGAGACGGCGGCAGGCGCATACCCCGTTGAAGCGGTTAAGGCCATGTCCAAGATTGCAATAGAGGCAGAAAAGAATACCGAATATATTGCATACATTGAAGACAGCAAGTTCCATATCAGCTCTTCCGCATCCGCCCTTTCCCACTCGGCTTGCACGCTTGCAAGGGATATAGGCGCAAAGGTTATAGTCGTCTGCACGAGAACGGGCGGCACCGCAAGGACGGTTTCCCGTTTCAGACCTATGATTGATATTATCGGTATGACCACCAACGAAAAGGCGTTCAGAAAGCTTGGCTTGAGCTGGGGTGTATTACCCGTAATGAGCGAAGAGTTCTATTCGGTAGACGTCCTTTTCCACTACGCTAAACGTGCGGCTATAGATTCGGGATTAGTTCAAAAAGGCGACAAGATTGTCTTAACCGGCGGAACCCCCAACGGCAAGAGCGGTAACTCCAATCTCGTCAACGTCGAAACAATTTAAAATTATTTAAAAGTTTAGTCCCTTGCATTTTGAAATGCAAGGGACTTTTTTATACCGTGTATTCATCTGAAAAAAGTATATCTGTTATCTGCTCCTTTGTAGTACAGGCGATGAGCGACGTGCGGAGCTTGGTTGCATGCTTTGCCCCTTTTGCGTACATTGCCAGCATCTTTCTCAACGTTACGGTACTGAAACGGTAATCGTAATTTTCATAGCAGTCTTCAATCTGCTTAAGTATCAGTTGCTTTTTGTCGGGAACGGGAGTGTTTGTCAACTCTGCAATGAGAAAGGGATTGTACAACGCTCCCCTTGCCACCATTACACCGTCCGCCCCCGTTTGATTTAAAAGCAAGTCGGCGTCATCTTTGCTAAACACTCCGCCGTTGGCTATTACGGGGATTTTAACCGCCGATTTCGCCTTTGCAATCTCTTCAAAGTTTACTTCCCCTGCGTATATTCTATCTCTCGTCCTGCCGTGGACGGTTATCAGATCCGCACCTGCGTCTTCCATTGCGACTGCAAAATCACGGGTAACGAAATTACCTTCGGTTATGCCTATGCGGAATTTAACCGAAACGGCTTTACCGCTCTGCTTTGCAGCTTTTACAAGGCTTTGCGCCTTTTTTATATCTGCGAGCAGAGCGCTCCCCTCTCCGTTTTTGAAGATTTTAGGAACGGGGCAACCCATATTTAAATCTATTAAATCAAAGGGTGCAATCTCTTCACTCGTCGCCGCCCTTTGCATAAAGTCGGGCTCGCTGCCGAAGAGTTGAACGGCTTTTATTCCGCTGTAACCGTCGGTTATTTTGAGTAGTTCTGCCGTATTCTCGCTGCCGTAGCACAACCCCTTTGCGCTGACCATTTCGGTATAGGTGAGTCCTGCGCCAAGCGATTGGCAGAGCACTCTGAACGGCGAGTTGGTGTAGCCTGCCAACGGTGCGACGAATACGTTGTTCGGCGTTATATAGCCGCCTATATTAATTGCCTTTAACTGCATCTTTCGCCTTTACCCAGTAATAATCGAGAGTTAAACCGTCCAATTCGGTCATAGTTTTGCCGTCTGCAAGAATTAGCTGTTCACACGCAACGAAGCGTTTTACAAACTTGTCGGTAGCACAGCGGAGAGCTTCTTCGCAGTCCACCCCTGCAAGGCGGCAGGTGTTCACTGCGGCAAACAGCACGTCGCCTGCTTCGTCAAACACTGCTTCTTTATTTCCTGCCTGCATTGCTTCCACCATCTCTTTGACTTCTTCCCAAATCTTTTCCGAAGCCGATACGGGGGACAGGAAATCCATACCGCTCTTGCCGGCACGCTTACCTACCTTTTGCGCTCTCATACACGCAGGGAAGTTTTTAGGTACTGCCATAACGCTCTCGCCGAATGTGGTCATATGCTTTTCTTTAAGCTTATTCTTATCCCAGACGCCTAACGCTTCGCTCTCGGAAGAAGCCTTGTCTGCCCCGAAGATATGCGAATGTCTGAAGATGAGTTTTTTAACGTTGCCCGTTATTGCGTCATTGGCGTTAAACACACCTTCTTCCTGCTTTAACACGGAGTGGAATGCCGCTTGAAGCAGTATATCCCCCGTCTCTTCTAATATACCGTCGTCATCCTTGCGCTCTATGGCGTCTTCCAATTCATAGGCTTCTTCAACGACGTTGGACTTAATACTCTCACACGTCTGCACCCTGTCCCAAGGGCAACCGCCGGGAGCACGAAGAAGCTCTACAAGGTGAACGAGATCGGCAAAGTCGTAGCGCTGCTTTTTCAAAAACTCGTCTTCTTCAATGGCTACGGCGCAGGTTAAATCGTACTCCTTCTGCCTATCGATTTCATAGACGGGCATTTTCTTTGCCGTATTGCCCTTAATAAACACGCACGCACTCTCTTCTCCAAAGAGATCTGAAAGGGTTAATTTAACTTCGCTTGCGGCATAGAAGTCGTCAATATCGTACACGACAGCCGATCGGCAGCTCTTTAAAGAGCGAATCTCGTAGGCAGAGAGTGAAGTCACCTGCTCACACTTTAAGTTGGCAAGGTTTTTAATATGCGAAATACGGGATACGCCTTCGCAGACCGTAACCCCCTTACACTTGGAGAGAATTATCTTGCAGGCGGTATCTTCGCTGACGGCGCCGTCTACACAGTAGCAGACGTTCTGCCCTTTACCCTCATCAAGCACCGCCTTTGCGAGATTTTTATTGAGCGTATCGAAATTGCGTGAGCGTTCAAAGACACTATCAAGCGTCTGAACTTCATAGCCGTTTAAATTTGCAAAGCCTGCGCACTTGTCGGTGCGTGCAAGTATTTTATCCGCCCTATCTAACGCCGCTTTAGCCGAAAGCGTTAAATCGCCTTCTTGTACCCCCAAGCCTATTAAAGTTATTGACATTTTTATTACCGCCGTTTGACTTTTTTACGTTAGTAATATAACACAAATTTATAATTATCGCAACAAAATAGCACACGTTTGCAGAAACGGCGGCACCTGCAATAGACAACTGTGTAAAGGCAATTAGTGCAGACGATAGCAGCACCCGTAACACGGCGCACGTCCACTGCGTTACCATTCCCCAAACGGGTTTACCCAAAGACGTTATGCACGCAGACGAAGTCTGTACGAGAGATGAAGTTACAGCGTTAATGCTCATTATTCGGACTAATCTTATCAAAAGCTCCTTTTCCGCCACAAGCAGGGACGGAAAGAAAAGCCTTACCGCAAGAGGCGCAAACACATACAGCCCCACGGCAAAGGGCAATGAGGTTATAGCCGTGTAAAACAGTGATTTTTTAACCCCGTCTATTGCCCCTTTCATATCCCCCTTTGAAGCGAGCGGTGAAATATGCGGAACGCTCGCCGCCGCCAAGCCGTACGTTACGGACACGGGCAGATTTATAAGAGTTATGGCACAGCCCGAAAATATGCCGTATAAGGCTGTGGCGTTCTCGGCAGTCCTCCTTAAGATGTTTACTACCGCTATGCTCTCCAAAAGCTGACCTACGGGCAGGGCTATTGCCGAAAAAGTGAGCGGAATAGTGTAGGCAAATATCTTCTTTGCCGACGGCGAAGCCACTTTAAATAACGGTTTAACCCCTTTTTGCGCAGTTGTGTAGATTATTATTGCAAACACGCAGGCAATTATCTCGCTTACGGTTACGGCAAGTACTGCCGCCGCCGTTGCGTATAGGGGGTTCCCCTTAAACAGCCCTGCCAAAAGTATGCCGACTATTACCTTTACGAACTGCTCTATTACTTCTGTAAAAGCCGTCGGATACATATTTGACTTGCCCTGAAAATAACCCCTTACTACGGATATTATCGCCACAAAAAATACAGAAGGAGAGAGCAACTTGCAACAAAGCGCTACTCCGCTTTCGCCTTGGGCGGCGGCAAGCGGAGCGGACAGCGCAAACATAATAAGCGAGCCTATAAGCCCGATACAGCCGTATAAGTAAAACGCCTTGCGCTCCGCCCCCTTTTGTCCGCCTGACGAGATTAACCTTGCTATACCTGTGGGTATTCCGCTTGCAGATATCGTCAAGAGTATGCAATACAGCGGATATACGAGCTGATAAATGCCCATGCCCTCGCCGCCGAGATAGGCAACGAGGGGTATGCGGTATATGGCGCCTAACAGCTTTGAGATTAGTCCGCCTGCAGAAATTATAAGCGCACCCTTTATATAACTTTGTTTACTCACTCGAATTGGGCAGCTAATATCGTTGCCGAAAGCTGTGCAAGCTTGCATGCGGCAGGCTCCATCTTTGCCCCTTGTTCGCAGGAGACGAGCGCAACTGCGCCAAGGCAATCGCCGCCTGCGACTATGGGCACGATTATCTGTGCAGTTATGTCGCTTTGAGTGCCTTCACAAATGGGTACGATGTCACCGCCTTCGGAAAGATTGGCAATATAGCTGCGCCTATCCTGCATTAATTTATCCATTCTCTGCGAGATAGCTTTGCCGGCAACCTCCCTTCTTCCGCTGCCTGAAGCGTGTAACACTTCGTCAGTGTCGCAAACTATTGCAAGGTGCCCCGAAAGGTCTGAAAGGCTTTTTGCCGTACCTTCGGAAAATTTATCAAGCGAAGCGATTGGCGAATACTTTTTAAGCATAAGCTCGTCACGCTCGGTAAATATCTCTAATGGGTCACCCGACTTTAATCGCAAGGTTGACCTTATCTCCTTGGGTATTACTACCCTGCCAAGTTCGTCAATTCTTCTTACAATTCCTGTTGCTTTCATATTAGCAGTTTGGGTTAACCGATTAAAAAAATACGCTGAAAGTATAAAAAAATGTAGGCGGTGCATATCATTTTTATTGCACCGCCGTTTTGTTGAAAATTTAATTAGCCTAAAGATATTCTGTCTGAAACACTGCGAATAAACATACCCATAGTACAGCCTTCGTCTATGCACGAAGAGATATAGGAAGCAAATTTTTCCGTACGCCTTACCTTGAAGTGGGCGGCTACGGCTAAAATGAGCTCGTCACGATACATGCTGACGTTTTCCATTAAGATAGCCTTGACAAGTGAAATCACGTCAAAGGGCGAAAAATCGCTTTCGGCTATGCGGACGGGATTTTCATCTTCAACCCTATACCTTTCGAAAGAGCAGACCTTCTCGTTTTTATAGTAATGGGTGGTACCCAAAAGCTCTTTCGACTTGAACGAGCAGGCGGGAATCAAAGAATTAATCTTACTCTCCAACCTTGTGCCGAACTTTTGTATGCCGTAGGCAGCAAGCACCCTTTTAACCAAAAATCTTGCCGAGATAGGCTCTTCGGCGGTTACTACCGCTTTAATGGTCTTGATAAGCTCCGCATCCATATTTCCGCTGACGAGAGCCGCAGCGTCGGCCTGGCTTACGTTGAGCTTTGCAAGCCTATAGGGGCGTTTATAACCGCCTGACACACCGCCTGAAGACGACGTAAGTTTATCCAAGTAATCTTTAATCTTCTTAATCTCTCTCTTGGGATTGTTAAAGAAGTTTACCGAATACAGCCTTATAACGTTCCAGTTGTTTCTCTTTAAGATGTTGGACTGCATAACGTACTTATCTTTTATTGAGAATTCCGAATTGCCGTCGCAGAGAATTGCAAGAATGAAGTTGTGTTTATTGTTGGGGTCGAGTACGCCGACGTCTATCTTGAAGTCGGACACGCCTATGTCGCAACGGCACTCATAGCCGTACGACGACAACTCTGCCGCAACGTATTTGCCTATGCCGCTCCTGTTTATTATTACTTCATCGCTGGGTGCGGCGATACTCGTCCTGCCCTTTTCTGCAAACTCTAAAAACGCCTTCAAGCCTGCAACGCCTTTAGACGTCGTACGGGAAAGGTCAATCATAGAGTAGCGCATCGAAGAGAAGACCACCATCTCTTCCCTTGCCCTTGATACGGCAACGTTAAGCCTACGCCAGCCGCCGAGCTGGTTGAGTGGACCGAAGTTTAACGAAATCTTGCCCATTGAATCGGGACCGTAGCAGACGGAGAAGAGTATTACGTCTCTCTCATCGCCCTGAACGTTTTCAAGGTTTTTAACAAATAGCGGTTCTTCACCGTCGTATGCGGCACTCTCTAACCCCTTGTCGGCAAGAACTTTTGAGAGCAGTTTTTCTATATACACCTGTTGAGGCGTGGAGAAAGTTACTATTCCTATCGACGAGCGGCGAAGAATCGGGTCGGACAATCTGCGGACGACTTCTTCAATCAAAGCGTCGGCTTCTTCCCTATTGCACTTCGAGCCACCCCTTTGGTATACGCCGCCCTGAACGTAAGTAAACTTAACCTTTGAGTCGAGCGCATCGGGGGAAGGGAATGTGCAGAGCTTTGACGAATAGTAATTGATGTTGCTGAATGCAATCAAGCTTTCGTGCTTGGAACGGTAGTGCCAGGTTAAGTGCTTTTCGGGCATACCCAACGCAAGGCAGTCGTCCAACACACTATCCAAATCTTCGATTTCAGGCTCGTCTTCGTCGTAACCGACCGACATAAAGAAGGACGTCGGCGGCATCTGCTTGGGGTCGCCTACTATTACCGCACTCTTTGCCCTTGAAAGCGAAGGAACGGCTTCGCACGTCGGCATCTGCGACGCTTCGTCGAATACGACTATGTCGAACATATCGGGCGAAGGCTGCAAATACTGCGAGACGGTGAAGGGGCTCATCAGCATACAGGGTGCGCAAACCTTTAATATTTCGGGTATTTCCGCAAAGAGCGTACGAAGATTGATACCCCTTAAGTTGTTCTTGGTCTGACGGCGGAAAGACATAAGCTCCAAAGCGATAGGTCCTTCCGTACCTTCGCCGGGCAGCCTTGAAATTAAGTCGCAGCGGATTTTCTCACGGGTGAGTTTGTAGTACTCTTCCATTATCTGCGAGAAGCTGCTTGCCGTATCGTCCAACACCGTTGCAGAAAAACACGACAATGCAGGGTCGGCAGGGATATTCTTCGCCACGAAATTACGATACACCGTCTTCCTGAATGCGGAGAGAATTTTTTCGCTTGAAATTTGACCGCTCTCCATTGCGTCGGTTATGAAGGTTAAGCCGTTGTCGTTGAGCTTCTTTGCCGTTGCCTTATACATACACCAGGCAGGGAGCATATCGATATTGTCCACAAGGGCGGAGCATTTGTCGTTATAGTAGTCGTAGATGTCTGCATCCGAGATGGCTTCAGGGTTTGCTTTAACGGCTTTATTGAAGTAGTTACAACTGTCGGAGAACGCCTTGGCGGCACCTAAAATGCCGTTGAACAGGGGACGGAGATGCCCGTCGTTTGCCCTTATGCACACGGAGTTGAACGTGTCTACGTTGTAGTCCATAAATACGGCTGAACACAGCTCGTGGAAGGAATGTAAGGGTCTTAAGAATTCCACTCTCTTCTTATCGTTCATCGAACCCATAATTCCCACGAAGTTAGAGCTTAACTTTGTGGAAGTGAGAATGGAACGTTTATCCTTTTCAATTTCGATTGCCGACTTGATAAGGTCGCAAACTTCGGCATTTTTTATAGGGTTGCGCGCAACCTTTGCGAGCCTTTTTACGGTTGCAACAAGCAACTTAGAAGATTGCCAATCGCCGTTACACTTGTTGAGTTCGGACTCAAGCTCTTCATACGATTTGGACAAATCTACTATATCTTTAAACTTAACAAGCCAATTTTTAACGCCTGCGTCGTAGCGGATATTTGCGTTATAGAACTGGTGAAATTCCCTTTCGTCACAGCTGAAGAATACCTTCAATTCGCCGTCTGAAAGTATACGCACAATCTCGCATAAAGCGGAAAGCTTCTTGGACGTAAAGGTGGATATCTTTTGGTTGAACGTATCTAAAAAGAGCGCAAGATAGTTCTTTAAATGCTTCAATTCCGCCAATACGACTTCAGCTGAAAACTGAACGGAGCGTTTTACCTTTTCGTCGCAGTATGTCAGATTGACGTTTGTGAAGGGTGAGCGGTACGCACCGCCGCACTCCTTTGCCGCCGCCTGTGCGGTAAGCAACATATTCTCGTATTCGGAGAGCTTTTTAGCCGTTAAATTGTCGTAGAACGTGCTCTCTATATTTACGAGTTCGGGGGCGGAAGAATTGGCGAGATAGTTAATTATACCCTGATATACCGAGAAGCCCAAACCACGCTTTTTATGCAGTGCCTTTAAAGGGCGTGAAAGCGTATCCCTGTACTCCTTAACGCTCTCACAGTCGGCTTTAAAACGGGAATCGTCGTAGCTTAATTTCAAGGAGAGAGTGTTTTCGATTGAACGCACCACTTCTCCCTTATCCGCCTTACCGCTGTGGAGTTCAAGGCAGAATTCGCCAATGCCTATTTCGTTCAATCTCTTTTTAACGACCTGCAAAGCGGCTTGCTTTTCCGCAACGAATAGCACCCTTTTACCCTTGTCGAGAGCGTTGGCGATTATGTTGGTTATAGTCTGGCTCTTGCCCGTCCCGGGGGGACCGTGAAGGACGAAAGTAGTACCTTTATCAGACTCTGCAATGGCTGAAAACTGCGAAGAATCACAAGGCAGGGGCGTTAACACCTCATCGGGAGAAGCCCTGTCTTCGTCCACTCCGCATAACTTATTGTCTTCGAATTTATTCTTGTTCTCTAAAAGGCTGCCAATGAGCGGGTTGGACTTGTAGCGGGACATATTATCCTTAACGTCCTTCCAAACGGCATAACCGGCAAAAGTAAACTGGGCAAGGTATACGTCTTCATAGACGAACCAGCCCTTCATATTAGCAGTTTTGGAGCGGAATACGGCAAGCATTTGAGAAGGCGTGAGCTTCTGGTCCTCCAACCCCCTTATGTCTATGCCGAACTCCTGCTTTAAAAACTCCAAAAGCGTGGTGTTGGGGCTGTAGCCTTCGCCAAGCTCTATGGTAACACCCTGCGTTTTTGTACGCTTTACGGTTACGGGCAAAAGGACGATAGGGGCGTACTTAAACTCCTTTTCGTCCAACTTCTTCCACTTTAAAAAGCCGAGTGCCAAATACAGCGTATTTGCGCCCACTTCTTCGCTGGAAGCTCTGCCCTTTCTTATGAGATTTTGCACGCTTTCCGCCAAAGCGTTTTCGCCGCTGCAAGCACGGACGATGTTGGCGTTAAGCTCTATTTTTACAAGCTCGGCAAGATTGGCATGGGTAGAGCTTAAGCCGAAGGGCGCAGTCTTTTCAGATTTGTCTGCGCTTGCAAACATGGTAAGCGTACTCTTTTCGCTGATGCCTGAAACAAACCCTTCTAAGTCGGGGACGAGAAGGTGAACGCTGTCCGTCGTATAACGGAAGTTTAAAAGGTTGTTTTTAAGCGTTAAGTCTAAAAGCCTTCTCTCCCAATTTCTGTCCTTGGAAGATTTTCTGCTTAAAGAGAGCTTATCGGCATCTATAAGCTGTTCGGGCTTTGCTTCGTACGAGTAATTCTTATCGCCTAAAATTTCGTAGGAAGCACCGCTTACAACCTTTATAGGCATAGGGAAGATTCCGCCTATTCTGCAACGGCGGATATCTATACACAGCTCGAAAGCTTCTGTCTGAAGTGCGGATACGAAGTGAGCGGCGCTCGTTGAGTAGCTTGCGTTTTTATGGGCGAATAAATCTTCGCAGTCGACGGCGGCAATATTGTTGACGCCTGAAGATACATAGCGTTCTATAACCGACAAATCGTCCTGCGTGGGGCTGTTAAAACAGCTTTCGGTAAGCCATACGCCTACGCCTATCTTACCCTTGCCCACCATTATCACGGGATTGAGCTTTGCCGCTTCCAGACACGAAGCGACGAATACCGCCATTAAAAGCGGATTGGCTTTTCTCTCGGTTACGACTTCCGCAACGTTGCCAATTTTAACAAGGTCTGTGGGGTCGCCGCCCTCCACTTTTTCGATATTGAGATTGCGAACGGCTGAAAAGATTGAAGCGAATGCAAAGTTAACCCCGTTTTTATCGCTGCCTGCGTAGCCGCTCCACTCCTTTGAGTATCCCCAGGTTTTAAGCTGGAGCCCGGCTTCAGCTAAAACCTTCTGACAGTCTGAAAGGCGGGGACGAACGAATGCGGAGAGCATTTCAGCATTGCCGTTAAGCCCTGACCAGCCCTCCATCGAAATTGCCTTGACGCAGGCATCTATAGAACAGACCACCGCCTTATTGCTTAATACGGTGATGTTTACGTTGCAATCTACAGGTTCTGTTAAATCGGCAAGGAACTTGGGATTGAGCAGCGGTGGAGTTTTAATCTCCATACTGCTCTGTGCCGCAAGAGCGTCTATTACGACCTTTGCAGGCATAATAAGCTTATTCCCGCCTGAAATTAAGAGAGTCAACCCTTCAAAATCGACGTCTCCGCTGTTTATCAAACGGAAGGACGTGAAAAGCGGTATACGATTATAGTAGGTTGCGTAGGATACGCAATCTAATAAATCGGCGTCTAAATCTAACGCTTCAAAATTCTCCTTTGCCTTTTTGTTTGCAGCCATTTATCTTCCTCTTACAATTATTTCAAAACTAATTATATTTTTCCAAATTTATTATACCACGCTCAAACGCATTTTTCAAATATTATTGACAGATTGTCCGTGAATAAAAATGCCTTATATACCGCTTTTTTTGCCGTTTATTGAAATTTCTATTTTTTATAAAAAATAGCTTCCGATATTATTTTACTCGGAAGCCGTTTTATATCAATTTTTGCTCCTTACAACCGCAAGGCGTTTTAACGCCCTTGTGTAAGCTATATATTTTTCGTTATCCGTCATATCGCTGTCGACTACGGCAACGGCTGTAAACTCCAGCCCCTTGCTCTCGTAGACGGTCAGGACGTTTATCTTGCTCTTGGAGATTTTACCGCTCTCCCTTACGACGTTATAACTCTTTTTTGTGTACTCGGCTAAATTCTTATCGCTGGTAATTACCGCCCTTAAGCCCACCTTGTCGGAAAGGTATGAAGAAATCTGACGGGGAGTTATAATCTTTACTTCTTCACCGCCGAGCCCTATCGCCTGCATCTGTACGTTTAAATTTTCCTTTACATACGAAACTATCTGGTTTGTATTGCGGTAATTTAAGTCTAATTCGTACATTTCAAAGGGCAGCGCCGACCAGTCGCCCACACCCCTGAAGGCAGTAATATTCTGCTTTAAATCGCCGAACACGTTAAACTTTGCGTTATCGTTTACGGTGCGCAAAATTTCGTATTCGCAGGGGGATATATCCTGTGCTTCATCCACGAAAACATAGGCATATGCGGGGGTCAATTTGTATCCGAGATCGGTTAAAAGCCTGCATAAAACGTAGGCGTCGCCACGAATTAGCTTGCCTGAAGGCAGACCGAATTTCTTCTTGATATCGCCCACAATCTTCTTGAAAAAGAAGCGTGCAAGCTGAACGGTATTTTCACATTTACCTATTTTTACAAGGTAGTTTTCACTGCGGACTACTTGCGCAAAATCGCACGTTACGTCAAAAAGCGAAGAGATTTTTTGGATAGAATTAATGGTATTTTCTATCTCTTTCAACGTTTCTTCACGCTTTAACATACGGTCGGGATAGGTGTATTCCATTCTGTCGTCGATGCGTTGTTTATAGCGTTTTAAGTCTTCAATCTCCTTGCATACGGTGTTTTTAAGGTGGTTTAAATCGGTTATAGCACCTTCGCAAATCCTATATGCCTGCGATTGAATAAAGCGCAGAGCCTTGTAAAACGATAAAAGCTGTTTGTAGAAGTAATAGTAATTGTCCATACGGGCGTCGCTTCGATTGACCTTTAAGAATTCTTCAATCTCTTCTACGCAGTTGAACAACTCTCTCATACGCTTGGTATAGGCAATTCCGCCGTCGGGCTTTTCCTTTATCTCACCGAGCACGCAACGGCGTACCCTTAAGCCTGCGTTTTTAATTCTTTCGTAGTGCGCTTTTTGAGTGGATAGCGCCTTTAATATTGCGGCGACAAACTCGTCGTCCTGCTCTTTAGGCAACATTGCACGCACGCTTGAGTATACGTTTTTGAGCTTTTTGCGCAGGTCAGAAACAAACGCCGGCGAGTAGATATATTGGAGATACTCCACACTCGGCTCAAACGTATAGTCGATTTTTTTATCAAGCTCTATACCCGCACTCTTCAAAAGGCGTAAATAATAGGTCTCTAAAGTGACCGTTTTAACCCTTTCAAGCTCCAAAATCTTTGCAAGCTCGTCGATGAATGCGTTGAAGCTGTCCGACGGAGTGATTACTAAAACCGAGGAAGGCTTTAAGTTTTCGTCGTTATAGAGCAGATAGGACAGGCGGTGCAGAAGTATCATCGTCTTACCGCTGCCCGCAACGCCCTGAACTATAAACTTTGCGTCGGCAGGGGCGGTTATAATCTCATACTGCTTTTCCTGTATGGTTTCGATTATGTCGCAAATCTCCTGCTTGTCCTTACGGGAAGAGAGAATTTCCTTTAAAAACGGGTCGAATATTACGGAAGCGTCTCTGCCGCCTATCTCTTCCTTGGTCAGGTTGTCGCCTACGGACAGATACTCGTTTTTAAAATCTTCCACCTTTCCGTTTAAGGTGCGGATTGCTCGGCGGAGAACGAGCTTATAGTTGAACTCGTTGATAGAAAATTCCAACTTACTCTTCTGATAATACCGCCTTGCCATAGGGGCACGCCAGTCGACTATCTCTAACCCTTCGTCGCCGTGTTTGCCGATATAGTAGGAATTATACCCGTCCTTATCGTCGGTTAAATCCATTCTGGCAAAGTAGGGCTCGTCGAAAAAGCACTTATAACTTTCTCTCTTTTGTTTACAGCTCTCTATCAATGCGCTTAACTGCAGAACCTTTTGATACTTTTCCGCATCGTAGTCGGAAGAATGGGTTAAAATGAATTTTTCGCTTTCCGAATCCTTGATTTTTTTAGTGAGCTTGGATATATACAGAATTTTGAGCATAGAAAGAACGGCGGCGATGTGGGCGTTTTCCCACTTAACTTGCGTTTCGCCGTCCAAAAGGTCGAGATAAAACTGTTTATCCGTCTCTTTATGGGGATTTAAAATGCTTTTAATTCTTTCCAACTCTGTCATAGTTTTGCTTTGGGGCAGATTTAACCTATTTGCTCATTAACCTGCCTTGAAACATAAGTATAACATCAATATATAAAAATTGCAAGAGAAATTGTAAAAAGCTTAATAATGGATGTGCGGACGGTTAAAAGTCGCATTTTACTGCGGTCAGGCGAATACGGACGTAGTCCACTAACCAACCGTCTTCGTTATATAAAGTCGGCTTCGTAAGCTCTTCCGCTTCCGCAATGATTGCGTTTTTCTCCTGCTCGTCTATGCCTTTAAATACCGCAGGCAAGAACATATTTATCCAATCGGCAACGCCGTGTTCGCCCACTTGCTTTGTCGGTCTATCGAAGAGCGAAGCATACGTTACCTTAAGCCCTGCACCTTCTAAAAGGGGCGCATACTCCCCTATCGTGGGGAAGTAATGCGGGTGTCTATAGGTTAAATTTCTGCGCTCGAAACAGGTCTTTAAGGCGTTATGCACCGTCTGGGCGCAGCCGTAACCGCCGAACTCGCAGACAAGACGTCCGCCCTGCTTTAAATTATTTGCTATATTTTTAAGCAGCGTGGGCTGATTACGCCCGTCTATCCAATGAAATACGGCGTTGGAGAATATGACGTCCGCCTTTTCCTTTAAGGTAAAGCTCAATGCGTCTGCCTGAACAAACTGCAAATCGGGGTATGCCGCCTTTGCCTTGTTTAACATTTGCTCGGATGCGTCAACGCCGATGACGTTATAACCCTTATCCGCAAGCTTTTTGGTCAGCGCACCCGTTCCGCAGCCCAGATCACAGACGAGCGAACCTTCAGGTTCGGTTATAAGGTCAGCAACCCCTTCGCCGTAGCCGTATACGAAATTAAAATTCTTATCGTAATTATCTCCGTTCCATTTGATATTCATAGTGTTCTCCGTGAAAAATACGGGGCGGTTGCCCGTCCCGTAAATTCTTTTTTAAGTTACTCCCACTCGATTGTTGCGGGGGGTTTGGAAGTTATGTCGTAAACTATCCTGTTGACGTGCTTGACTTCGTTAACTATTCTCGTTGAAATGGTTTCAAGTACGTCGTAGGGAATCCTTGCCCAATCCGCCGTCATTGCGTCAAGTGAAGTTACCGCACGGATAGCTACCACGTTTTCGTACGTCCTGAAGTCGCCTTGAACGCCTACCGTCTTAGAGTTGGTTATTACCGTAAAGTACTGCCAGATTTCAGTATCTAATCCTGCCTTGGCAATCTCGTCACGAAGGATATAATCGCTGTCACGAAGGGTTTCAAGCTTTTCCTTGGTTACTTCACCCATTATTCTTATTGCAAGCCCGGGGCCGGGGAAGGGCTGGCGCATAACCACGTTTTTAGGTAAGCCCAATTCAAAACCGACCTTTCTCACTTCGTCCTTAAACAGATCCCTTAAAGGTTCGATAATCTCTTCAAAATCAACTACCGAAGGAAGTCCGCCAACGTTGTGATGGCTCTTGATTACTGCCGATTTACCCTTGCCGCTTTCGATTACGTCGGGATATATGGTGCCTTGAACAAGGAAGTCTACCTTGCCGATTGCCTTTGCCTGCTTTTCAAAAGAACGGATGAACTGTTCGCCGATTATCTTTCTCTTGGTTTCGGGGTCGGAGACGCCGACTAATTTTTCAAGGAAGATTTCGCCGTCGTCAGCCTTGATTAAATTCATGCCTAAACCGTCTTTGAATACGGACATAACTTCGTCCGCCTCGTACTTTCGGAGTAGTCCGTGGTCGACGAATACGCAGGTGAGCTGGTCGCCTACAGCCTTGTGTAAAAGGGTTGCGGCTACGGCGGAGTCTACTCCGCCTGACATTGCGCAGAGCACCTTTTTATTGCCGATTTTCTCCCTTAAAGCCGTGATCTGGTTGGCTACGAAGTTGGACATTGTCCAATCTCCTTCCGCTTTGCAGACTTCGTATAAGAAATTTTTAAGAATCTGCGTACCCATAAAGGTGTGGTTTACTTCGGGGTGGAACTGTACGCCGTACAGCTTTCTCCCTTCGTCGCCGAAGGCTGCGTAAGGGCAGTTGTCGGATTGGGCAATCTTGACGAAGCCGTTGGGCAGTTCGGTTATTCTGTCCGTGTGGCTCATCCAGCAGACGGCCTTTTCGGGCATTTCCTTTGTGATGGGCGAAGAGAGATACTCTATCTCCACTTTGCCGTATTCGGAAGTGGTTGCGTGTTCTACCGTTCCGCCGAGCGTGTGAGCCATAAGCTGACAGCCGTAGCAGATGCCGAGTACGGGAATACCGAGTTCGAACACACCTTTGTCTATTCTGGGGCTGCCATCTTCATAAACGCTGTTGGGTCCACCAGTGAAGATGATGCCGATGGGGTTATATGCCTTTATTTTTTCGAGCGACATATCGCAGGGCAAAAGGTCGCAAAAGACGTTGAGTTCACGCACTCTGCGAGCTATAAGCTGGTTGTACTGTCCGCCGAAATCGAGAATTAATACTTTTTGATGTTCCATATTTAACTTCCGTAATTATTTTAAAATAAGATATTATTTTTAAAACAAAGTTAGCGGAGGCAAGAGCCTCCGCAATTTTTTTAAGCTTTGGGTGAGTAGTTAGGAGCTTCCTTGGTGATGGAGATATCGTGAGGGTGGGATTCTGCAAGCGACGCTGCCGTCATCTTGACGAACCTGCAGTTCTTCCTCAAATCCTCTATGGTTGCGTTGCCTGTATAGCCCATACCCGAACGCAAACCGCCCATAAGCTGGAAGATAATGTCGGCTAACGCTCCCCTGTAGGGAACACGACCTTCTACGCCTTCGGGTACGAACTTCTTTGCGTTTGACTGGAAGTACCTGTCCTTGCCGCCCTTTGCCATTGCGGGGAGCGAACCCATACCACGGTAGGACTTGAAGCTTCTGCCTTGATAAATCTCAAGTTCGCCGGGAGCTTCGGTGGTGCCGGCAAAGAGTGAGCCGAGCATAACCGCACTGCCGCCTGCAGCAATAGCCTTTACAATGTCGCCGGAGTACTTGATACCGCCGTCTGCGATTATGCGCTTGCCGAGCTTGTCAGCTTCTTCTGCGCAGTCCATAACTGCGGTGAGCTGGGGCATACCTATACCTGCAACGATACGGGTGGTACAGATTGAACCGGGGCCTATACCTACCTTAACCACGTCTGCGCCTGCCATCATTAAATCGTG
The DNA here is from genome assembly GCA_051884135.1 of Candidatus Coproplasma sp. Classification (GTDB taxonomy): domain Bacteria; phylum Bacillota; class Clostridia; order Christensenellales; family Borkfalkiaceae; genus Coproplasma. The sequence goes on from JBJEVC010000036.1 coordinate 36,671, forward strand.
AGTAGCTTCCGCAGTTACGACGTTGCCTGCTATTAAAGGAAGATTGGGGAACGCCTTCTTTGCTTTTTCAACGTGGTTGATAATATTCTTTGAGTGGCCGTGTGCAGAGTCAAGCACGATGATGTCAACGTGGCTGTCTACGAGCGCTTGAATTCTGTCTAACATATCGACGGTTGCGCCGACTGCCGCACCAACCAAAAGCCTGCCCTTTTTATCGGTTGCACGATTGGGATACTGGATTGATTTTTCGATATCCTTTATGGTGATAAGACCCTTTAAGTAGCCGTCTTTATCGACAATAGGGAGCTTTTCTATACGGTGTTTGCCTAATATCTTCTGTGCTTCTTCAAGCGAAGTGCCTTCGGGAGCAGTGACAAGGTTTTCCTTGGTCATTATAGCAGAGATAGGCTGGTCAAAATCGGTTTCAAAGCGCAAATCACGATTGGTTAAAATGCCCACAAGCTTGCCGCCCTTTGTGATGGGAACGCCCGAAATGCGGTACTTTTCCATCAACGCCTGCGCTGCGGAAACGGGCTCTTCAGGGGTTAAGAAGAAGGGGTCGGTAATGACGCCGTGTTCACTCCTTTTAACCTTATCAACCTGCAATGCCTGTTCTTCAATGGACATATTCTTGTGAATAATGCCCAGACCGCCTTCCCTTGCGATTGCGATTGCAAGACGGTTTTCGGTTACGGTATCCATAGCAGCCGATAAAAGCGGTACGTTCAAATTAATGCCTTCACACAGAGTTGTGCGCAAATCTGCAGTTGCAGGTACGACTTCCGATGCGGAAGGTATTAAAAGCACGTCGTCAAAAGTAAGAGCCTCTTTTACGATTTTACTCATTTTTATTTCTCCTCTATATATCTTAAACTTTGGTTATGTTTTTTTCTTTTAAGTTAAACTCCCCTTAACTTACTTTTGAAGTATTCAAGGTATTCCTTTTCATCTTCTTCAGTAGGGGTTATGCCGTTCAGAACTTCAAGCATGCTCGCTGCGGCAGACTTGTCTTTATTGTTTGAAATCTTTATCGACAGCGTCATCAATTTATTGCCGTAGGGGAAAGAACTTGTGCCGTTAATCTCCTTTGCAAGGTCAATCGCCTTTTGAGTATAGGCAGTTCTCTTCTCCCCACTCATATTTACCGCTTCGTTATAATAGGAAACGGCGAGAGTGGAACGCAACCTTAAGTCGAAATCATAGCTTACGCCGAACAGTTCCGAATACGTCTCGTTACGCTCTGCGCAGACTTTATCGTAATTCTTATCTGCAATGAGTTTTTCTGCATAATATACGATACTTTCGTCATCGTTTGCCAAAACGCTGTCGTCATAGCAACGCACTAAATCGAAGCAATCGCTCGTATACATATAGCGTAGATTGGCATACTTGACAGCCATAGTGTAGTTGCCGAGACTTTCCATAGCAGTAGCCATATGCTGTGGGAATGCGAAGTTAAAAATTGCAAATGCACCAATCACTATTCCCAATAAGATTAAGACGGTTTTGACCGCCGTTTTAACAACAATCTTCTGCAACTAAATGCCCCTGAATTGAATAAGATAATATTTTACACATTTTATCACTTACTCAAAAAAAAAGCAACTGTTTGAAATACTTTATCATATTATTACTTTTCGCTAAATACATTTTAAATATGAAAAATATTTTTAAAGCGACGATTTGCTGTTTATGCATTATGACAGGTTGCCTTGCCGTTTTGCCTGCGTGCAATAAAGGCGTAGATTATTCGGACTACGTCTCCGAAAACCGAAAGGAAGTTTACCTTTGTAAAGAAGATAATTATGAAATTAAGATCTTTTGCAGTGAAAAAGAAACCCCCTTCTGCCAGGACGGCGTTAAGGGCAATATGACAACCGTGTGCGAAATGTATTATAAGTGCAACTCTTCCCCTTCTCAAGTGAGCGTTGAAGTTAACGGACATAGCGGAGAAATGAACTATATGTCGGTAACAGGCAGCTATTATTTAAGCTTTACCGCCGATATGGGAAACCAAGAGAGTTTATCGGTTAAATTAACCGTAGACGGCAAAGAGAGTGAGATTGCGGTAAGAAACGTATTTGAAAACGGTACTATTGATTGGAAGAGCGCATTAAACAGCGTGGTAGAATACGATAAGGAGAGATTTGAAAACCTGACGGGGCGAAATACCTTTTTGGGGGAAATAGGCGTCAGGCTTATCTACGACGACGGGTGCTACTACTTTGTTAGCGTTTGCGACAGGGATAAACAGGTCAAAGCCTACCTCGTGGACGGCAAAAACGGGAGAATTATCACCGAAAGAGAGAGTCAGGCTGAATAAAACAGTCGGCTTTTACACCTTTATTCATAATATAAATTTTTAAATTGTTGATAACTTATTTGTAAATTTTAACATTTATTAATTTTTAGTGAGCGAAAACGGGTGATTTTTGTTGTATTTTCGGCGTTTTGTTGATAACTTTTACAAACTCTTGTTTTTTTATTGTTGTCAACAACGCTTTTGTTCATAACTATTTGTGCATAAAGTGCCGTAAATTTGGCCGTTCGGTTGAATTTTTGCATAGTTATCAACAACGGGTTTGGTGAGTTTTTATCTTTTTTTATAAAAAAGCGTTGACTGTGGAAGCCAACGCTTGTATTTTTTTGTGGTTCTAATTTTTTAGGAATAATCAAACTCTATCGTCACAGGCTTGAAGCCCGCAACACTTTCCCTATTCTTTAGGGAAAGCAAGAGTAAGGGCTGATAATTTCTTATAATTAAAACCGCATTTATTATTTATTATTTATTCTTTATTCTTTTTTATTTAAACCCCCGACAAACGTCGGGGGGTGCTCATTATATGGGCGTCTACCTACTCTTTGAAGAAATCACAGATTATTGAGTTTTGAACGTAGAGATATTCGGGCTTGATGCGAAGGAAGCCCTGCTCTTCTTCCAGATACTCCGCATTCTTTTCAAGCGCTGCGGCGTACTCGGTGTGAAATGAACAGGAAAACTCCTTTTCAAACTTTGCAAGGTTAAGCCCCTTTGCCGTACGCATCGAAAGCATTATACACTCTTCCATTGCCCCCTGCTTTTCCACCTTTTCACTGCTGATTACGGGGAAGTGATTGGTCATTACGCATTTGAAGTATTCGTCTAAATCGAAGGTGTTGGTAAAGCGAACGTCCTTGATATGCGATGAAGCCGACACACCGAAGCCGATATATTCGCCACGCTTCCAATAGTTTAAATTATGTCTGCTCTCCTTGCCGTTTTTACAGAAGTTGGAAACTTCGTACCTTTCGAAGCCGAGCTCCTTTAGCTTGTTGACTCCGCACTCGTACATAGCCGCAACTTCGTCGGAGTCGGGCAGTTCGCCGTTTAAATAGTCGGTATAGATGGGTGTGCCGTCTTCGGGGGTCAAAGCGTACATACTTATATGGCTTGCGCCGAAAGACGTGGCTACCTGAATCGATTTACAGATATCGTCCTGCGACTGACCCTTTAAACCTATCATTATATCTACGCTGAAATTCTCACCGCTCAAATACTTGGCGCACGTTACGAACTGGTTGAGCGTATGGCACCTGCCTATCTCTTCAAGCTGGGAATCGATTGCCGTCTGCAAGCCGACCGAAAAGCGGTTTATACCCACCTTTTTATACAGCTCTATCTTCTCCTTGCTAACGGTGCCGGGATTCATCTCTATGGTTATTTCGGCGTTGTCGGCAAGTTTAAAGTACTTCTTTGCAGCCGCAACGAGCATTGCTATATAGCTCTCGTCGATAATCGAAGGGGTGCCGCCGCCTATGTACAACGTATCGAAGGTATAATCCTTTAACTCTTCGCTGCGCATAGCCATCTCGTGGTAGACGCAGGTCATATAGCTCTCCGCAAAGCCTAACTTGTCGGGGAAGGACGTGAAGTCGCAATAGCGGCATTTTTGTTTACAAAAGGGTATATGTACGTATATTCCTGCCATTTAACACCTGTACTTTTTTAAATCTACTCTGTAATCTGAAGAAACTTCCACGCCTTCGCTTTCAAGAAGTTGCTTTTGAACTTCCGCCCCGCCGAAGGCAAACCCCTTGCTTAAAGACCCGTCCGCAAACACCACACGGTGGCAGGGTATCTCTATGGGGCGTGGATTATTATGGAGAGCCCAGCCCACCTGACGGGCGCAACATGGAGCACCGACTTCCCTTGCGATATCGCCGTAGGTTGCAACCTTGCCGAGCGGTATTTGTTTAACCGCTTCGTATACGGCGTTGAAGAAATTCTCTTTCATTTAATCTTTATTAGTCTTTAAAATTTGCATAAACACTTCGGAAGGGACTTCCACGCTGCCTATGGTACGCATACGCTTTTTACCCTCCTTCTGCTTTTCCAAAAGCTTCTTTTTACGGGTTATATCGCCGCCGTAGCACTTTGCAAGCACGTCCTTTCTCATCGCCTTAACCGTCTCTCTTGCGATAATCTTTCCACCGATTGCCGCCTGAACGGGTATTTCGAACAGCTGACGGGGGATTGCGTCTTTCAAGTTTTCGCAAAGCGTTCTGCCCCTTGTATACGCACCGTCTTCGTGTACGATGATCGAAAGGGCATCGCAGACGTCGCCGTTTAAAAGAATATCCAATTTGACGAGCTTGGAGCGTTCGTAGCCCAGAAATTCGTAGTCAAAGCTTGCATAGCCCCTTGTGCGTGATTTAATCTGATCGAAAAAGTCGAAAATTATTTCGTTTAACGGAAGTCTGTATTCAAGCTTGACACGGTTGGCGTCCAGATAGGTCATCTGCTCGAATACGCCCCTTTTATCCCTGCACAAATCCATAACCTGACCGAGATAGTCGGGGGGTGAATAAATATCGGTGTGGACTATCGGCTCTTCCATATAGTCGATTTCGGACACGGGGGGAAGATGCGAAGGATTGTCCACAAAAAGTTCGCTGCCATCGGTCTTAATTACCCTGTAGCTGACCGAAGGTGCGGTTGTTATAATATCTAAATTGAATTCACGCTCTAACCTTTCCTGCATGATTTCCATATGCAAAAGCCCTAAAAAGCCGCAACGGAAACCGAAGCCCAACGCTTGCGACGTATCGGCTTCGAAGGTGAGCGATGCGTCGTTTAACTGCAACTTTAAGAGAGCGTCCTTTAAATCGCCGAACTTACTGCCGTCCAGAGGATAGATACCGCAGAACACTACGGGCTGAACCTTTTTGTAGCCGGGTAGCGGCTCCGAAGCCCTGTTGTCGGCATTTATTACCGTATCGCCGACGGCTACGTCCTGAATAGATTTTATTGAGGCGGCTATGTAGCCGACTTCGCCTGCATAAAGCCCGTCTTTAGGCAGCTGCGCAGGGGCAAAGACGCCGACTTCGGTTACTTCATAAACCTTGTCCGAGCGGAAAGTCGTTATTTTATCGCCCACTTCCACCTTGCCGTCTTTAACCCTAACGAAGAGCATTACGCCCTTATAGTTGTCGTAATAGCTGTCGAAAATCAAAGCCTTTAAGGGTGCGTCTAAATCGCCGTCGGGGGAGGGGAAGTACTTAACGCAGGCTTCCAAAACTTCTTTTATATTCGTGCCGTCCTTTGCGGAAATCAAAGGTGCGTAAGAAGCGTCTAAACCTATGACGTCCTCAATCTCCTTTTTTGCCTCTTCAGGGCGTGCCGAAGGCAGGTCAATCTTATTGATTACGGGCAAAATTTCCAGATTGTTGTCGAGCGCAAGATAGACGTTTGCGAGCGTCTGCGCCTCTATGCCCTGACTTGCGTCAACTATTAAAATTGCGCCTTCGCAAGCGGCAAGCGAACGGGAAACTTCGTAAGTAAAGTCGACGTGACCCGGCGTATCGATGAGATTGAAGATATACTCGTTGCCGTCGTCGGCAGAGTAGAACATTCTTACAGGGGTGAGCTTTATGGTTATACCCCTCTCCCTTTCGATATCCATACTGTCTAAAAGCTGGTCTTCCATATCCCTTTTGGATACCTGACCCGTAAGCTCCATAAGCCTGTCCGCCAACGTGGACTTGCCGTGGTCTATGTGCGCAACTATGCAAAAGTTGCGGATAAATTGATTAGGCTTTTTCATACTAACCATTATATATAAAAGCCGTAAAAAAGTAAATAAAATTCGGCGTTCTTTTTGAGAACGCCGAACACATTTTAAGTTTTGAAAATAAGCTTTTATGCCGTTAAAATACCCTTTGCGGCATTTTTGATATACTCGACAAACTTTGCTTTAGGTATTGGACGGGAGAAATAATAACCCTGTATGTAGTCGCAGCCCAGCTCTTCCAGAGCTTCAAGCATCTCCTTCGTCTCCACGCCTTCAGCAACTATCTTAAGCCCTAAACCGTGAAGCATAGGCATATAGTGTTTTAAGATCGGTTCGTACTTCGGCGTACTCATATACGCCCAGACGAGAGCTTTATCCAACTTGACTATATCGAACGGGAAGTTTATTAAGTATTCCACCGAAGAGAAGCCTGAACCGAAGTCGTCCAAAGAGATGGTGAAACCGCTTCTGTGCAATTCTCTCAATCTCGACTGCAAAAGCGTATAAGATTTAGCCGAAGCCGTTTCGGTAACTTCAAGGTTAACCATATCTCTCGGCACGTCGTAGTCGGTGAGAATTTTGTTTATATCTTCGGTAATTTCAGGGTGCATACACTGAATTACGGAAAGGTTTACGTCGATGAATTCTATGCCGTAGTTCTGCGGACATTCTTCCTTGATAAAGCGACACACTTCTTCGATTACAAAGTGACCTATTTCTACTATTTTACCCGTCTCTTCTGCAATGGGAATAAATTCGTCGGGACCGATAAAGCCAATCTCTGCGTCAATGAGTCTTATCAACGCTTCGCAAGAGCTTATGTGCTTGTCCGCAACAGAGTAGATGGGTTGATAATAAACTTCGAATCCCCTGTTCTTCAATGCACTTTGAATTGCGTATTCCACACGCTCCCTGCGGCGGGATTTCTCCACAGCTTCCACGTCGGCAACCATTACCCTGTCCGACGCCTTTGACGTTGAGCGGTAATACTTTAAAATCTCTTCAAGGTCGGACACCTGGTCGGTTACGGTAGGCATAGCAATTATGCAGCCCGTATAAGCGACACGAATCTTTGTCTCGTTAATTTCAACCGGCTCTTCGAATACCGATTTAAACTTGGGTTCGAAATCCTTATACTCGTGCTCGTCATTGAAGTTAATTGCAAAACGTGCACCGTTAAGGCGGAATAAAAGCAGCTTTTTAGGGAGAATTCCCCTGATGCGGTCTGCCATTTGCTTCATAACTTCGTTACCACCCTTTATGCCGAAAGTCGTGTTGACTATCGCCATATTAGAGAGTTCGAACACAAAAGCTACAAAGGGTTTGCCCGAACGGAGCCTTTCGTTAGTGCGGTACAGGTGAGTGCGTGTGTTGAACATTCCGCTTACGGGATCCAACTCGTCTTCGGGACGCTGGAGCGTAACGTAGGCAAGCAAAACCGCAACCGAAAGCGCAAACGATACCAACTGGATTTGTATGGCGAGAACGCCGAAAATTAACAGTATCTGCCATATGTTTGCAAAGGCGTTAACCGAACTGAACAGATATACGTTGATACGCTGGGTTCTATTGAGCTTCTTGTGATTAACAATAACGAGTACGGTAGCAAACAGAGTTGAGACCAGCTGACAGCCGTTCATAATAGAGACGTAGACGCCCTGATGCATAGTCACAACGCCGCAAACGTCTAAAATATTTAAAATAAGACCTATAGCAACTATTACACTGAGTATTCCAACCGCAACATTACACCAAACAATTTTATTGGCGTTACCGTAGATCAGGTTTACAACGTAGATAAAGAATACTATGCCTGCGACGTTGTAGCAAGCTGCAAATAAGATTTTGAAAATGCCGGGTATCAACGAGCCCATTTCGACCACGCCCTGCATAATGCAGACGAGATTGAAAACCGACGCCAATAACGACGAGACGGCAAGCGTATAGAAAAGCCTTGTCAGAGTGTTTTTAAGTTTTTTATTTAAAATAAAGTTAATGAGAACAAAGGCGTTTAACGCAATGGCGCAGATGGTAAAGCTTAAATATGGCAAATTGTGCAAACCAACTGAATACGGCAGTTGTGCTAACATACGCTATTCCCCCCTTTTTTAAATAAAACGACGCTAAATACCATTTTAATTATTTAACAAAGACAATTATACCACTTTAATTTATAATTGCAATATGTAAATAAAAAAAAGTATATAAAAGTTATAAATTTGATTGATGTCAATCTATCGTTGCAAACCTTTCGCAAAGCTGCGGCGAAGAAAGTATGGTACAGCCACCGATGACCGCTGCGAGAGAAGGCTCTTCACACTCGTTTACGGGAATCTCCAATCTCGAAGATATATAGTCGGCAATTCCGTCCATCTTGGCAAGACCGCCTGAAAGATAAACGCCGTCCTGCGCAACAGCCGAAGCGACTTCGGCAGGCAATGAAGAAAGAATATCCCTTACATATTCGCAGATTTTATCGATATACAGGCATATAACCCCCTGCAAATCGGTGGAGTTTACCGCTATTTGAGAGGGATTGCCAATTAGCATATCCCTACCCCCTATAACCAAGGTTTTGTTATCGTCTTCGATTAAACTCCCTACGGTGTTCTTTAACTTTTCGGCAGTGTTGGAACCTATTCTTACGGAGAAGTTTTCCGCAATCAAATCCATAATATGCACGTCGATGTTGCCACCGCCTAAATTAACCGTGAAGCCTGAAATAATTCCGTCCAATGAAAAGACCGCAACGTCGCTTTTGCCGTAGCCCAGATCAAGGCAGAAGACGGGGTGCGTATTCGACACCGTCGCATTATGACCGAGCACCGCCGCATAGGGCGTGCGGGTGAAATATACCCTGCCTACTCCGCAGTCGTACGCAAGGTCGATATACTTTTGCCTTACGTTTTCATCCGCACCGCAGGATACGACGAACATAATCTCCGTCTTTTGTGCCTTTTTAGGGGTAATTTCAATCTTTGCAAAAAAATAACTCAAGAGCTTTGCCGTAAGTTCGGGGTGAACTATATCGCCTTCAAATACGGGATTTACAATGCGTGTTCCTTCTGCGGCTTTGCCCGAAAGCGCCCTTGCAGTATCGCCAAACGCCTTAACTATTATCTCTCCGTTTTCTTCCGCAACGGCAACGCAAGTAGCTTCGGAGAGCACTACTCCGCAGCCCAACATATATATTTTGGTAGTCCAACTACCCAAATCAATTACAAGTCTGTTCATTATCGTTACTCAACGCTATTTTTCTAAAACGTCCTTAATCATTTCTTTAACAAGCTCCACAGGCAAGCCCACTACGTTGGTATAACTGCCGAGATAGCTTTTAACCACGCCGCCGTCCTGTATTCCGTAGCTGCCCGCCTTATCCATCGGCGAACCGCCTGCGACGTATTCTTTAATGAATTGCTTTGACAGCTCGTTGAAGGTTACTTCGGTTATATCCACGTCTACAAGCCGCTTTTGCGCATTGCGCACACAGACGCCCGTCATTACCTGATGGGTTCTGCCCGACAACACCGAAAGCGTATCTATCGCATCGTCTTCGTCCTTCGGCTTGCCCAATATTTTGCCGTTGAAGACGACTATAGTATCGCAACCGATTACAAGACTGTCGCCGTTTAAAGCAAACACTTCGTCGCACTTTTGCGCCGCTAAAGCCGCAACGTAGTCTTTAGGCGAAAGAGTATCATCCGCCTTTTCCTGACCGACGGCAGGAATTATTTTAAAATCCGAAACGATTTGTTTAAGCAGTTCTCTTCTGCGTGGTGAGGCACTTGCCAATATAACCATAGTTATTTATGCCGTTAAAACAAATGCCGCAAGGTGCGGCATCTGTGTCTTTAATATAGTTTAATCAGAGAATTTCCAGATTCTTGCGGAAGGACTTTTTAAATTCGCCTGAAGCGGCAAGGGCGTCCCTTATCTCCAAAGTTGCGTCGCCGTCGACTTCGGTCTTCATAATAACCGAATCGCCCAGGATATCGCAGTTTATTCCCTTGACAACGCCCGACATACTCCTGTCTAAACTTTCGGCTATACGGAGCATTACGCCGAGACGCTTGACGATTTCAACGTCGTCTTCCTGCAATACGTCCCTGTAGCGGTTCCACTCGTAGGCGTTGATGTCTTCCTTCTTATGGCAACAAGCCGTGAATGCGGCAAGCACTATCTCCCTGTGGCTTACGCCGTAGAGCGTGGAATTCAAAATCATATAACAGCTGTGGCGTTGGTGGTTGTAATACTTAATTCTCATACCGCAGTCGTGGAGCGTTGCGGCAATCTTTAACACCTTCAGATACTGTCTGGGGAATTTGTGCAGAACACGGAGCTGTTTGAAGAGCTGTACGCTTAAATTTACCACGTGTTCAACGTGCTTTTCATCGCAGTCGTAGTATTTAACCAGCGTTGTGAGCGAATAATTCATAACGTCGGATACGGGTTTATCAACCGTTGAAGGCAATGCCTGATTGAACATTATACCTTCCCTTAAGCCCGAACCGGAGATGGTGAAGTTATCGAATCCGCACTTACCGATGAATACCTTGATGATAGCAAGCGCTGCGGGGAGTATATCCGCCCTCTCTGCCGACAAGCCCTTAATCTTCTTTTTCTTGTCGAGATCGAGAACCTTTATCATATCGTAGACGGGATAGAAGTCCTCTGCCGCAAGGTTGAAGTTATGAACGGTATCCAAGGGGTACTTGTGTACCATTTTTGTGATTTTAAAGAGATTGCGGAAAGAACCGCCCACACCGATGAGCTGTGTGTCGGGGTCGAGCTCGCTCAACCACTCGATGGCGTTGAGCTGCTCCGCAACGTACGCTTCCATCTTTGCCGCCTGCTCTTCAGGTTTTAAAGCAGGGTCTGCAAACAGGTCGGTTAACGTAACCGCACCTAAAGGAATGGTTGCGTAGTTTAACATATTCCTGCGGTTGTAGTAGACGATTTTAGTGCAACCGCCGCCAATCTCCAAGATGATTCCCTTGGGGATATCCATAGTATTGATAACGCCACGATAGACCAACGTGCACTCTTCTTCCGCCGTCAGAACACGGAGCTTGATGCCGCAACTCGTCTGAATTTCATCCAAAAACGAACGCTGGTTTTTAGCACGGCGAACGGCTTCGGTTGCAACGGCTATTATGCGTGTTGCACCGCTTGCGTCGCACAGCCTTTTAAACATGCGGAGCGTCTTGATAGTTTCGGCAACTCTCTGGGGTTTTAAGAAGCCGTCACGCTCCATATCCTGACCCAATCTTACGCTTTCTTTGAGTTCGTCAACTACCATGAAATAGCCCTGTTCAAAGAGATTGACTATGACGAGCCTTGCCGAGTTTGACCCAAGGTCAATAATGCCTATCTTTTCCAAAATATTTTCTCTCCTTTTCAGGCAAAATTATTGCCCGAAACGCCTAAAATAAATACAAATAAAATGTGAAAAAACTTCTTTCCACTATGTTGAATTATAGCACTCATTGCAGATTTTGTATAGACATTTTTAAAATAATTGTGCAGATTGCACAAAAAATACGGCAACTTTAAGCCGCCGTATAGTCAAAAATGATATAATAAGTTTTTTCTTGTACCTTTGTTTACAAATCCGCTATGCGTTTATGGGTCAAAGGACAGACGAAAAACGGGGCGATTTCCTTAACGGGAATCAGGACGAAATCCCTGTTTTCGTAGTCGGGATGGGGTATGCAAAGCCCGTCGCTTTCGATTACTTTATCGCCGAAGAATACTATATCTATATCCAGAGTTCTGTCCGCCCAACGCTGTGTGCGAACCCTTCCGCACTCTTCTTCGATTTTGTGGATTGCATTTAAAAGGCTTTGGGGGGTTAAAATCGTGCTGATAAGCACTGCCCCGTTTAAAAACGTATTTTGAGCAACGCCGCCGTAGGGCTGACTTTCAACAAATGACGAGACCTTTAAAATCTCTATTCCGTCAACTTCAGACAGCTTATCTATAGCAAAGTTTAACGCCGCCTGCCTGTCCCCCTGGCTGGAGCCGAGAGATAAAATCACTTCGTTTCTCTCCACCCTTGCCGTAACGAAGACGTCTTCGAACGGGTGGGGTATGGGTGCGTGCGGCTTGTGAACGGTTACTTCCACCGCTTTAATCTTTGGGAACGCCTTAATAATCTCTTTCGATGCGCCGAAAGCAAGGCGTTCTATGAGATTGAAGCAATTCTTTTTACAAAAATCAACTACAAGCGTACACACTTCGGCATAGTTGACCGTATCGCACACGTCGTCGGAGACAGAAGCCGCAGTTATGTCGCAGTCGATCGCCACGTCAAAGACGAAGGGCTGCGGGTCGCACTTCTCGCTCTCCAACACGCCGTGGCAGGCGGAGACCTTTATACCCTTTATATTAATTACGCTCATACTCCTCCTTAATCGCCTGCACGTTTTCCTTAACGTCGTGCACCCTGACAAACAGTATTTTTTTGCGTACCGCAAGTCGGGTAGACTCTATCGTGGGGGCAAGCCTGTCTTCTACGTTTCCGCCGAAGAGAGATTTTCTGCTTGTGCCTAAAAGCAGAGGATAGCCGAGCGACGATAATCTGTCGTAGTTATTTAATAATTGCCAATTTTGCTCCCTGTCCTTTGCAAAGCCTATACCGCCGTCAAGACAAATTTTATCCCCGTCAACGCCAGACTCTAACGCCTTTTGTACCGAAGAAGAAAGAAAACTTTCAATCTGGGGAAAGATGTCGCCTTCGAGCTTGGCCTTTGCATTGTGCATAATACACACCGAGCCGTTGGCTTTTGCCACTATTTCTGCCATACCTGGATACGTTAAACCCCATATATCATTGAGTAAATGCGCACCCATTTCAAAGGAAGCCTTTGCAACTTCAGGGAAATAGGTATCCACGGATACGGGAATATCGAAGTTTTTTAAAACCGCCTGCAAGGGCTTTTCAAGGCGTGCAAGCTCTTCTTCGGCGGGCACTTCCTTATAGTTCGGTCTCGTCGATTGCGCACCTAAATCAATAATTGAAGCGCCGTCTTTTATCGCTCTTTCGGTTCGGAACAATACGTCGTCGCAAAGCGTTCTGCTGGGGGAATAAAAGCTGTCGGGAGTAAGGTTTATTATAGCCATTACATAGGTGTAATTTTCAAACTTTTTATTGCCTATAATCATAGTTTAACCCTTAATAATTGTAAGCGCCCTTGACACTTCTTCCTGGGGAAAATTACCCAAAATTTTATAAGTAACAGTGCTAGTACCCGGCTTTTTAACGCCACGGCAGGTCATACAGGTATGCTCCGCTTCGCAGTAGACGAGTACGCCTTCAGGCGCAAGCTCCGACATAACCGCTTCGGCAATTTGTGACGTTAACCTCTCCTGAAGCTGTAAATTTTTGGAATACTCTTCCACGCAACGGGCAAGCTTTGAAAGCCCGACAACCTTACCGTTCGGGATATACGCTATCGCCACCTTGCCGAAAAAGGGCATAAGGTGATGTTCGCAGGTAGATGAAAAGGTGATGTCCTTTTCGATTATCATATCGCCGCCTTCGACGTTAAAGGTCTTGGAAAGCGCAAGCTTCGCCGCAGCGTCGGAGCCTGACGTAAACTCCGCAAAGGCTTCCGCAACCCTTCTGGGGGTATCCTTTAACCCCTCCCTTTCAGGGTCTTCGCCGATGGCTATAAGTAAGTCCTCTATCGCCTTCATTGCCGCTTTCTTATCCACTCTCTTGCCTCCTTTATAAACGTAAACGAACCGCATACAACCACATTTTTGCACTCGGTTTTTTCAAGTGCGGAAATGACGTTTTCAGCGGTTATATAATTCAGTTTTTCTGAAAATGCCTTAATAATTCTTTCAATCGCCATAGCCCTGTCGCTATCGGGACTGAAAAGTATTGCCCTTTTGAAATAAGGCGAAAGCTTAAACGCAATCTCTTCGACGTCCTTATCCGAAAGACAGCCGAAGACGAGCTCCTTTTCCCCTTGCACAGACGGAAGCACGCCGACAAGTTGCGCCACCGCACCCGGATTGTGAGAGCCGTCTAAAATATATTTAACGCCGCTACACTCTTCAACTTCCAATCTGCCGTCAAGCTCCGCTTCGCTTAAACCTTTTGTTATAAACTTATCGGCTATGCCTAAAATTTTAGCCGTATCTATTGCTGTTGCGGCGTTATAGAGCTGGGCTTCGCCTAACATCTTTATATGATAGTTATTGCCCCTATAGCTAAACGCCTGACCTGACGTTTGAGATTTATCTTCGATTAAGTTTTCACCTGCGAACACGGGATTAAACCTTGCAAAGAAATCTTTGACTTCCTGCGCCTGATACGCCGACACAACCGCAGGGCAGTTTTTTATTATGCCGCTCTTTGCCGAACAAATCTTCTGCAAGGTAGTGCCGAGCTCCGCCGTGTGCTCTTTAGATATGGAAGTTATTACGGCAACGCTCTTTTGTGCTACGGCGTTGGTTGCGTCGTCACGTCCGCCTAATCCGCACTCAATAACGGCGTATTCGCACCCTTCCTTGAAAAAAGCGAAGATGGCGGTTGCCGTCTGTAATTCAAAGGGCGACGGGGTATCCTGAATTGCCTGTGCAACGTGCTTAACTTGGTTAAAATAGCCGTTTAAGCACTCTTTTGCAAGGGATTTTCCGTCTACTCTGAACTGCTCTTCAAAGCAAAAGACGCAAGGCGAAGTGAACGTGCCTACCCTTTTGCCTGCGGCAATCAATACCGAAGTTATATACTCCGCAGTACTGCCCTTGCCGTTTGTGCCTGCAATGTGGATTATTTTGAGTTTTTCGTCGGGGTTGCCCAAGAGAGCTAACAGCTCCGCAGCGCGCTCCGTTCCGTATTTGCGAATTTCCATTAAAAAACGGACTCCTTAAATTAAGGCGTCCGTTTGAGTAAGCAACTTTAGGACGCACCCGACCAACCGCAGGCTGTGCGCCTTTCGTGCAAAGACTGTCCTTGCCAATGCCACTTTACGCTGCTCGGGATATTGTTATTATAGCACAACGCCTTGATAAAATGCAATCAATTTACCGTTGAGTTTATATTTATTACATATTATGGACGATTTACTCCGTATTTTTACACGCCGTTTTACTAATACTTATTCTATGGCTTTGGTATTTATAAGAACGGCAATAATATTTTTCGTGCTACTGTCTGTAATGCGGCTTATGGGCAAGAGTCAGATCGGTGAAATGCAACCGTTCGAATTCGTTATAACCTTGCTTATTGCAGAGCTCGCCTGTATACCTATGGCGGACAGCTCCATTCCGCTGCTATACGGCGTGATATCTATTTTAGCCATTTTCATTCTGCACCAGATTGTTTGGCTGCTCGATATGTGGTTTGCCCCTATGAAGACGGTCATCTGCGGAAAGCCCAGCCTTGTAATTAACAGGCAAGGCGTTGACAGCTATCAACTGCGCAAGAATAATTTGGATATCGCAGACCTTATCGAGAGTATGCGTGGGGCAGGATATTTCAATCTGGACGACGTGTATTACGGCTTATACGAATCTAACGGGAGCTTTTCGGCACTGCCGAAAGAAGAGATTACGCAGTCCTTGCCAATGCTCATTATAGAAAACGGAAAGAAAAACGTTAAAAATATGGGGCTTGCAGGGCTTGACGAAAGCGAGCTGAACAGAATTTTATCGCAAGAGAATACAGGCGTTAAAAAAGTACTCGTTATGACGGTTGACGGAAACGGAAGGGTTTACTTTCAAATTAAGGGCAAGCCCTATAAAATACTCAACTGCAAGGTAGCGCAAAAATGGTAAGGTCTATTATTTACACCATCGTGGCAACACTACTGTGCATAGGCTTTTTTATATGGACGGACGTCTACATTTCAAACCAGTTCGGGCAATTCCACGACGCTTTGGAGACCCTTTACGATAAGGTTGAAGAAAAAACAGCTAACCGTGAAGACGCCTATGCCGTAAGGGATATGTGGGCGGACAAAAAGGAAAAACTGCATGTCTTTATTCCGCACAACGATATCTCGTACGTCGATTATTGGCTTTCGGAAGCTTGCTCGCTCATCTATAAAAGCGAGTACGATTTGGCGTTAGGTAAAATCGAAGTGCTGTTGGAAATAACCAAAAACCTGCCCGACGCATATATTATTAAATTGGAAAACGTCTTTTAATTATTTGACAACCGCCCCTTCAAAATGATATTATATTGACAGTTTGAAAAGGCGTTGACCAAGACAGACGTTTAGCTATTATTGGCAATCACAGAGAGGTTGGTTCGGACACGGCTGAAAGACCAACCGTTTGCTTTGCTTGCGTTATTCACTTGCGAGCCGATTGGGGAAATGCGTATTTAGCTATATATTGGCTTTTGGGCAGAGTAATACAATCCGTAATCCCGTGCGTAAAATGGGAATGAAGGCGGTTAATTTAACCGTAAAATCAGGTGGTACCGAGCTTACTTGCTCCCTGTGCTTTGCACGGGGAGTTTTTTTGTGCAACTACCGCTACCGCCGCTATTACCGTTGAAAATAAAAATTAATAATAAAAAGGAAGAACTATGAACGACGTTAAACAGGTGATTGAAGAAAAAATCACGCAGATGAAAAAGAAGATTGCCGAATCCATTGAGAACGTGCAGTCTTCCGACACGCTCTATCAGATTAAGATGGGCTTTTTGGGCAGGGGCGGAGAACTGCCCGAGCTTATGAAGGTTATGAAGGACGTACCCAAAGAGGACAAGCCTGCAGTCGGTGCAATTATTAACGCACTCAAAACCTGGGCTGAAGAGCAATTTGCAAAGCTCGAAGAGACCATTAAGCAGCTGGAGCTCAAGGCGCAGTATAAGACCGAAGCGATTGACGTTACTATGCCCGGACTTACCAAGCCTACGGGTGCATACCACCCCAACACGTTAGTTAGGCGTGAGCTCATCTCTATTTTTGCAGGTATGGGCTTCACCGTATTCGAAGGGCCTGAAATCGAAAACGATTACTATAACTTCACGGCTCTTAACACACCTAAAGACCACCCTGCAAGGGATATGCAGGACACCTTCTATATAACCGAAGATTTGCTCCTTCGCACCCAGACGAGTGCAGGGCAGATCAGGGTTATGGAAAAGGCTCAACCCCCCATTAAGATTTTATCGCCCGGCAAGGTATACCGCAGCGACGACGACGCAACCCACTCCCCCATGTTCTCCCAGATGGAAGGACTTGTCGTTGACAAGGGAATTACGCTCTGCGATTTAAAGGGTATGCTTGACGAATTTGCGAGAAAGATTTTCGGCGAAGGCGTTAAGACAAGACTCCGCCCCTCTTACTTCCCCTTCACCGAGCCTTCGGTTGAAGTAGACGTAAGCTGCTTCGAATGCGGCGGCAAGGGCTGCAGGCTGTGCAAGGGTACGGGCTGGATTGAAGTTCTCGGCGCAGGTATGGTAAACAGGCACGTTTTGGAAGGGTGCGGCGTCGACCCCGACGTATATTCAGGCTTTGCCTTCGGTATGGGCATAGAGAGAATTGCTATGCTTAAGTACGGCATCAACAATATGAAGCTGTTGTTCGAAGGCGACACCAGATTTTTAAAACAGTTCAAGGGCTAAAGGATAGGTGTGAATATATGTTATTACCTTTAAGTTGGTTAAAAGATTACGTAGATATTGACGTTACTGCAGACGAGTTGCAGAAAAAGCTCTTCGACTGCGGTTTTGAAGTTGAAGAATTAATTGAAGTTGGAAAGGATATTTCCGGCGTGGTTGTTGGCGAAGTTATCGAGTGCGAACCCGTTGAAGGAACCCACCTTCACGTCTGCAAGGTGGACTGCGGCGAGCTTGGCACAAAACAGATTTGTTGCGGCGCAGACAACGTTGCTGTCGGCATTAAGGCACCCGTAGCTCTCCCCGGCGCAACCGTATACGCAACGGCTAAAGACCACGTCACGATTGAAGGCGTTATGACCATTAAAAAGGGCAAGCTCCGTGGAATCGAGTCCGAAGGTATGCTTTGCAGCGGCGTTGAGATTGGCGTTAACGGCGATATGATGGACGGGGGCGACTACTGCGGATTACTGCTTCTCCCCACTCAATTTGAAAACGGCGCAGATATCAAGCCTTTAGTCGGATTAGACGACTATATTTTCGATATCGGTTTAACCGCCAACCGCCCCGACTGCCAGAGCATTGTCGGCATGGCGAGAGAAGTTGCAGCCGTTCTCGGAAAGAAAATGAAAACCCCCGATACGAGCTATAACGCAGTCGCTTGCGATAAGGTTATTAAAGTCAGCGTCACGGCACCCGACTTGTGCCCCAGATACATCGCACACTACGTCAAGGACGTCAAGGTTGAGACATCCCCCCTTTGGATGAGAAAAAGGCTTAATCTTTGCGGAATACGCTCCATAAACACGTTGGTTGACATAACCAACTTTGTACTTTTAGAAATGGGGCAGCCCATGCACGCCTTTGACTGCGCTAAACTCGAAGGCGGTGAAATTGTAGTGAGAAGAGCTTTGGACGGCGAAGAGATTGTAACTCTCGACGAAAAAAGTTTTAAACTCAATAGCGATAATCTCGTTATCTGCGACGGGGAAAAGCCCTGCGCTTTAGCCGGCATTATGGGCGGCGAGAACAGCGAGATTAAGGACGACACCAAAGAGCTCTTATTCGAAGCGGCAAAATTTGCAAGGGATAGCGTTAGAAAGACTTCCAGAGCTTTGGGTCAGCACTCCGATTCTTCGGCAATCTTTGAAAAGGGCGTGTGCGAATACATGACCGAGCTCGGTATGGCAAGGGCGCTTCACCTTATCGAAGAGCTTAATTGCGGCATTGTCACCGACGTACACGTCGACGTTAAGACCGAATTCTCCCACGACGGCAAAAAGGAGATGAAAGTCAGCCTTGCTAAAATCAATGCCCTTTTAGGCATTGAAATTCCTGCCGAAGAAGCTGTTAAAATTTTAACTAATCTTAACTTTAAGGTAGAGCAGTCGGGCGACACATTGAAGCTTGAAGTACCCCCTTACAGGGAAGATATCGACGGCTACCCCGACATTGCAGAAGAGCTTATAAGAGAATACGGCTACGACCACGTTGAAGGCACGTTTATGCCTTCGGCAAAGGTGACTAACGGCGGCTACAGCCCCGAGCAAAAGGCTGAAAACAAGCTCATCGATAAGCTCGTATCCTTGGGATTATACGAGATTTCCACCTACTCCTTCTACTCGGAAAAGGATTTGGATATGCTCCACTTCCCCGAAGATTGCGACGAAAGAAAATTCATTAAGATCAGGAACCCCATAAGCGAAGATTTGAGCGTTATGCGTACGACGCTTGCCCCTTCTATGGTTAACACCATAGTGCGCAACTTAAGGCGCAACAATATGCAGGGCGGCTTCTTCGAAATATCTAAAGTTTATATTGCCGACAAACTGCCTTTGACCACCTTCCCTGAAGAGAAGAAGCGCTTGTGCATCGGTATGTTCGGGGAGATGACCTTCTATACCATCAAGGGTATTTTGGAAGGAATTGCAGACAGCCTTAACACAAACTTTGACTACGCCGTAGGCGAAAAGTGCTATATGCACCCCGGCGTGTGCGCTTGCGTTTCCTGTGAAGGCGAAGTTCTCGGCTACGTGGGAAGATTAGACCCCGTAATTTCAAACGAGCTTGCTATGGACAAGAAGGCGTTCGTGGCAGAGCTTGACTACGAAAAGTTAATGACTCACGCCAAGGCGTTTAAGTTTGCACCCCTGCCCAAGTTCCCCGAGCAAGTCAGAGATTTGGCGTTGGTTGCAGACGCTGCGGTTATCTGTGCGGATATTGAGAAGGAAATCTATAACGCCTGCAAGTACGTGACGAACGTTAAGATGTTCGACTTCTACGTTGGTAAACAGATTGGCGAAGGTAAGAAGTCTATGGCGTTCACCGTGACCTTTACCCCTAAAGACGAAGCGTTAACCCCCGAAAAGTTAGACGGCTTCGTAAAGAAGATTTTGAACAACCTTAAATATAAATTAAACGTTGAATTGAGATAAGTTTTTATAATTTACGCCCCCTGCGCAAAGCCTTGCGCAGGGGGCGTTTTGTGTTTTAACCGCAATATATGCCGTAGATAACGAGTTTTTAAAGAATATAGATGATGCTTACAAACTGTAGGACGGCGCCGACGACTACAAACAAGTGCCAGACGCTGTGCATCCACTTCTTTTTCTTGCCCGTTGCGTAGAAAATTATGCCGACAGAATACGCCACTCCGCCCGAAATTAAAAAGATTAGGCTAGGCAGGGGCAGAACTTCGATAAAGACGGGCATAAAGAAAATCGCAAGCCAACCCATAACCACATAGGCTATATTAGAAAAGATTTTAACCGCCTTCCAATGCATATTAACGCCGTTTAAGGCAATGCCTATTATTGCCAGACCCCACTCCACGCAGAACATTGAAATACCTAAAGGCGTGCCGTAAAAGGTTATTAAACAAAACGGCGTGTAGCAGCCTGCGATAAGCAAAAATATCGTGCAATGGTCTAAAATTCTGAACACCTTTTTTGCCCTGTTTCTGCGCAAAAAATGATAGATTGAACTTATTGTAAACAGCGTTATCATAGAAAACGCATAGATTGCCACAGCCGCATACTTGTTTGGTGCAGGATTAAACGAGACGAGCACGAATGCGATAACGCTGAATATTATAGCAAGTCCGCCGCCCACTATGTGGGATACAGCGTTAAAAATCTCTTCCCCCTTTGCGTATACGGGCAACGCCCTTTTTTTGAGCTTTGCTTCACGCCTTTCTGCTTTTATAGCTTCCGCCGTCTTTACTGCCGCTTCTTCCATAAAGTTACTCCTTGCAGTTATTTTCGCTTTTTATTATAGACAGGTTTATTGCTTTTGACAAACTAATAATACTTTATTCGGCTATACACTTTTTATCGGTTACACCACGATGTTACCGATTTGTTCTACCCTGTATTTTTCAGGTAAACCGACGGTTTTTAAAACTCTACCGACGGTAGAATTCCTACGGCACAAGGGTATTTCCGCCCAAAAACGAGCCTTGAAGGTAGGTATCGGGAATTTTACCTGAAATTACGCTTTCACACACCAACACTTCGGTAGTTGATGCGAGATTGGAAGTTTTGTCGGGAAGTATTATCGAGATGTCTGAAACCACTTCTAAATACAGCGAGTGCTTGGTCTGGTTAATCCCTGCCTGAACGAACTTGGAGACGAAGCTGCAATTCACGTTGGAGATAGGTATTATCTTGATATTTATCTTTTTTCCGAAACCTGCAAGGGCTTCCACCCCCGTTAAGGCACCTAACGGAACCATTATCCCCTCCGCACTCATCTTGTTTAAATTCTCCTGCGAGAGATAAGCCGTGTCCCTTGCAATGCGGTTAATCTTCAAACTGTCGGTCGTGATAGTCGAAACGTTGCCCGCTTCGTCATAGGTTATCTTGATTAAATCTTCGTAGCGCAGATTGTCGTTAAGCGTATAGTATATTGCGTCGTTGACGGCTACCGTCGTTATAGAGCGGATTGTCGCTTCGCTTATCGAGATTAAAATTTTGGTAACGTTGCTTTGAAAAAATACAAGTATGCCCAGCAGTATAAAGCAGATAAACGCAACTATTATTTTTACCCTTGTGAACTTGGAACGCCTTTTCATATAGATATTTTATGTCACAACCGCTTAAATATATCAAATTTTCCACAGCTCATTAATTGCAAATTGACGTAGGGTTTGTTATAATTAAAATATGATAGTATTTGTTATTGCAATGGAGAGCGAAGCTGACCCCGTCATAGCTAATATGACCTGCGTTGAACGCAGCGAGAAATACGGCAGGGGCATAGTTTGCGGCAAATTGTGCGGTGAAGATTGCGCCGTCGTCGTTTGCGGAGTCGGCAAGGTAAATGCGGCTGCAGGTACGCAGTACGCTATAGATTGTTTAGGTGCTGACAAGATTGTAAACGTCGGCGTTGCGGGCGGGCTTAACGCAACTACCGAAGTCGCTGAAATTTACTGCATTTGTGCAGTGGTTCAGTACGACTTTGATCTGGTCTCTTTAAACGGTACGCCGATGGGTACTTTAAACGAGTATTCCGAGCCCTACCTTCCCCTTAACTTAACCGCTGTTTACCCTTTAAAAAAGGTGGGTACGGGCGACAGGTTTAACGACGATATTGCCGACTTCAATCTTTTGACAAAAGAGCTTGAAGCAGATATTAGGGATATGGAGCTGGGTGCGATTGCGCACGTTTGCAGGCATGCCGAAATTCCCTGTTATTCATTTAAAGCCATCTCCGACGTGGCAGGCTCGGGGAGCACTACCGAACAGTTTTTAGTAAACTTGAAAAAGTGCACGCAAGTTTTGAAAGAAAACGTTGAAAAGATTTTCAACGCCGTCAAAGGTTAATAATTATGGATAAGATTCCTTCCTTTCAAAAGAACCACAATTTGCTTTTGCCCGGGCTCTATAAGAGTATGGAGATGCAGGGTGTGACCACCTGGGATTTACGCTTTAAAAAGCCGAACGCAGGCGACTATATTTCACCTAAAGCACTGCACACGACCGAGCATTTGCTCGCCACCGTTTTGAGAAACAGCGCACGCAAGGACGATATAATCTATTTCGGACCTATGGGCTGCAGGACGGGTTATTACCTGCTTACCGTCAATATGGGCTTTGAAGAAGTTAAAGCAATTTTAATCGAAGGGTGTGCGGCAGCGCTTAAGCTTGACGAGATTCCCGGCAATAAAAAGGAAGAGTGCGGAAACTATCTTGAACACGATTTAGAGCAGGCAAAGGCTGATATTGCTGAATACGCAAAACTGCTTGCTACTTTATAAATTAAAAAAAATACTTATGATAAAGTTTAACAACGGCTGGGACGAAGCTTTAGCACCGCTGTTTGCGGACGAAAGGTACCTAAAATTAAGGGAGTTTCTGAAAAAAGAATACTCCACCCAGATAATCTACCCCGATATGTACGATTTGTACAACTGCTTTCGCTTTACACCGATAGAAAAACTTAAGGTTGTGATTTTAGGGCAGGACCCATACCATGAGTACGGTCAGGCACACGGGCTGTGCTTTTCGGTCAAAAAGGGCGTACCCCTTCCCCCTTCGCTTAAAAATATCTATAAAGAGCTTGAGAGCGATTTGGGCGTTATCGAACCCGACTGCGGAGATTTAACTAAGTGGGCGGAACAGGGAGTACTGCTTTTAAACACCACGCTGACCGTCAGAGAGCATATGGCTAACAGCCATTCAAAGTGCGGCTGGGCTTGGTTTACAGACAGTGTAATTAAACTTATTTCCGACAGGTGCGAAAACGTAGTGTTCATTCTGTGGGGCGGCAACGCAAGGAGCAAAGTGCCCTTGATTGACAGAAATAGGCACCTAATTATAGAGAGCGCACACCCCTCGCCCCTGTCTGCGTACAACGGCTTTTTCGGAAGCAAATGCTTTTCCCGAACAAATTACTATTTAGCCGTTCACGATAAGACGCCCATTGACTGGCAGTTGTAAATCCACGACATAGGTCGTGATGAAATCCGCAACTGCATTGCGATTCAATCCACGCTGAAGCGTGATGCAATCCACGACGTTCGTCGTGATTAAATCCACTGCCGGCGCAGTGATAAAGGTAATTATTATTAGGATTATTAAGGAGTAAAATATATGAAATACGTTGTTGTTTTAGGCGACGGCATGGCAGATTGGAAGATGCCGCAGCTTGGCAATAAAACTTGTTTACAGGCGGCTAAAACGCCTACGCTCGATAGGCTCGCTCCCCTTTCCGAAGTGGGGCTCTGCAAGACCGTACCCGACGGTATGAAACCCGGAAGCGACGTTGCGAATATGTCCGTTTTGGGCTTTAACCCCCACGACTTCTACACGGGACGTTCGCCTTTAGAAGCCGTTTCTATGGGCATTGAATTAAATTCAATGGACGTAACTTTGCGCTGTAACGTCGTTACCCTTTCCGACGAAGAAAACTACGAAGATAAGACTATGGTGGACTACTCCGCAGGGGAGATTACTACTGCAGAGTCAACCGAGCTTATCAACTATTTGAAGGGCTATTTAGACGAAGAAGGCTACACCTTCTACCCCGGTATATCCTACCGCCACTGCCTTGTTGTAAATAACGGTTTAACGGGGCATGAGCTTACCCCTCCCCACGACATTTCCGACAGGAAGATTACAGAGTATCTGCCTAAAGGCGTTATGGGCGAGAAATATCTTTCCCTTATGAAGAGAAGCTATGAGCTTTTAAAAGACCACCCCGTAAACTTAAAGAGAATATCAGAGGGCAAACGCCCTGCAAACTCCATCTGGCTTTGGGGTGAAGGCACTAAACCCGGACTTGCTCCCTTTGAGAAGGCTCACGGACTTAAAGGCGGAATTATTTCTGCCGTAGACCTGGTTAAGGGCATCGGCATACTTGCAAATATGAAGATTATCGAAGTCGAAGGCGCAACGGGCAACTATGACACCAACTTTTCAGGCAAGGCGCAGGCGGCTGTTGACGCACTTATAAACGGACTTGACTTTGTGTATATTCATATGGAAGCGCCTGACGAGTGCGGCCATCACGGCGACCCCGAACACAAGATTTTCTCCATCGAGCAGATTGACAGCGTGGTTATTCCCACCCTTATTTCGGGCTTTGAAAAGGCCGGTGAAGATTATGCGATTTTAGTCACCCCCGACCACCCCACCCCCTGCAAGTGCAAGACCCACGTTTCCGAACCCGTGCCCTATTTAATCTACTCAAACGTTAAAAACCTTTCCAACGGTGCAAAACGCTATACCGAAGACGAAGCTTTAGCTACCGGACAGTATGTTGCAGACGGTTACAAGCTTGTTGACAGACTGTTAGCCGTTAAATAATTTGACCATAATTAATAGAGAGAGAAGATATGAAAAAAATAACTATTACAAGGAATAAGGCTTATGCTGCATGCCTTGCAAAAGCTAACATCTACGTCTGTGACGGCGGAGACGTGTACGACTTGGAAATAAACGGTTTCCGTTGCAAGCATTACGGAAAAATTAAAAACGGCGAAACCAGGACGATAGAAGTACCCGATACTGCTACAAGAGTTTACATTACGTTCGATAAATTGAGTGCAGGCTACTGCAATGACGTTTATATTTTGCCTGAAGGTATTGAAGAGATAAACTTAACGGGCAAATGTGAATTTAACCCCGCTACGGGCAACGCATTCCGCTTTGACAACAATGACAATCCCGAAGCTTTATCCAACAGAAGTAAAGGTACTAATAAGGGCGTAATCATTCTTGTCGTCTGCGTATGCGTCGGTTCTGTTGTCGGTTTTATAATCGGTTTTTCGGGTATTTTTGCTAGTCTGTTTTAATCAATTATTATTAAACATTATAAGTGAAAAGGCTTCCTTCACGGAAGCCTTTATTACTGTAGAAAATTAGTTGGTTGGGGCATATATGTGGGTTAATGCCTTTAACCCTGAAGTTGTTTTGCCTGCTTTTTGAACATATCGCACGTCTGGTCAATCATCTGCTTTTGCGCAGGTGCGGGCTCGTAATACCCCCTGCTCGTCATCTGCGAAAACAGACAGTATTGATTTTGCGCAACCGAAGTCAAGTGGTTTATAAAGTCCTTTCTCATATTCTGGGAGCTGCCTTCAAAGATAGCCGTAGCGTATAACGACATAAGCTGTTTTTCGCTGGTTAGTAAATCGGTTATCGCATCCTTTTCGTTTAACGTGGTATCGCTTTTTGAAAGTTTCATCTTTTAACCTCCTATTTTGTTTAACAACTGCGCATAACGCTTTTCGTGGTCGTCGGCAATCTTTGCCATACACTCGGCAAGGTCAGGGTCGGTCAAGGTCCTGGAATAAGCTCTTGCCTTTTTGCAAATCAACCCCTCGTAGGTCAGGGCGTCGGAAATAAAAGTGAGTTCTTTTGAAGTTAACTGGGTCATTTAAACACCTCCTTTTCTTGTTATTGCCCTTTTGTCGGCGTTTATACATCGGAGAATAAATACAGCTAAAGCGTAATGCAATCCGTTGCTTTGCAACGATTCAATCCACCGCTGAAGCGGTGATGAAATCCAACAGCAAAGCTGTTGATTAAATAAGGTTATTAATATTCAGAATTCAAATTCTATCGGCTTGCACTACGGTGCAAGCCACTTTTCCTATTCTTTATGGAAAGCGAGATTAATGACAAATCAATTAGCATTTACTTATACCCTTGATTTATAATTTGAAATCTGCTATAATTTCCTTGACGGTTAAGAACGATTTTAGGGTATGCGCTATGAAAAAAGATTTATTTAACGGAAACATTAAAAGAGAGTTCATCGGCTATATGGAATTAAGTATTTTCCTTATCTTCTTTATTTGTTTTGTCGGTTCCGCCGTCTTTTTGCTGATTGCTTTATTCTATGAAAATATAGATCACGTCGGGAGAATCGTCCTTTACGTTATGTCGGGTATAACGTTTTTGTGTGCCGTCTTATTCCCCGTACTATCCGTATATGTGATAAGAAATCATACAAAACATCCGAAATTGACCAAAATAATGTTTAAGCCGTTTGTCTTTAAAGATAACTAAACATGCTTAACGCAAATAATTTTTAAAGCATTAAAAAAGGATAGCAAGTTTTTTGCTATCCTTTTACGTTGTTATAAAACTCAAAATAAATACCTTACTTTAGCTGTCCTTTTTGTCGTTGAACGCAGAGAATAAATCCACTTCCTGACTGTTATGACCTTTTATCATCTGATAGTAGGGGTCGGAAGAGAAATCTCTCTCCTTTTCGTAGGTGCCGCCAAGACTCTCTATCGCATATTTAAGCTCCTGATAATCGGCAAAGGAGATGTCGTCTTCGTCGATCCTGTCAAGCAGGACGGGCAAAGCCCTTTCATCGCCGTAAGAAGCCAGATAACTTGCGTGAATGGCTAAATTTTCAACAGATAAGCGGAATTCCTTTAAAAGTATCTCGTAAATTCTCTCGTCCCTGATTACGCAACGGGAGAGAATTTCCAACATATACTCCTTCTGAACGCCCTTTTCGTAATAGGAAAGGGCTTCGTCCTTGACGTCGTCGGCAAGCTCCTTTATATTATCTACGCAGATGTTGCGCACGTCTTCGTCTTCAGACGTGGTGAGCAGCCGCATATACTCGGGCAGGGCAACCTTGCTTACGCCAATAAGATTCAAGGCGTACGTTATCTCGTCTTCACTGCCCGAAAGCAGGGGCAAAAGCTGCTCGTCCATATCCCTTGACTCGATTGCGTTACACAAGAACATACTCACCGGTACGCCGTTTTTTAAATGGGATTTAAGCTGACTTACAAGCTCACCATCGGTCATATCGCCGTAGAAGCCGTTGGGCGATTTGCCCAAAGACTTAATAGTCGTGTCGCCAAAACGGGCGTACATCTTGGGAATTATATCTTCCCACTCCTTTTCCTTGTACTCGCCAGAGTGCTTTTTTATGTACTCGGAGAGCTTTTCGTCGAACATACCGTCGAAGTCATAAATTTTCATAGCAATTTACCCAATATTTTTTCAACCTTATTAATATCTGCACGGAAGAAATCGCAAATTTTATTTAACGGAAGGTCTTCCTTGACAGTAGAAAACTTGATTATAGCTGCGGCAAGGGCGGGGACTGACGTGCAGTCTTCCAACCTACCCACTTCAGTCAGGTGTTGGTACAGCTCTTCGGTTGCAACGGCAATCATAACAGAGTAAGAATCGTCTAAAATCGCAAAGCGACTAAACGCCAAGCCGTATGCATATAAAAAGGTCTTACGCTTTTTTCTACCTATCTCAATCTTAAAAATGTTAACCCTTTTATATATATTGCAAAGGACTATTCCGTACACGCCTTCTCGATTTTGCTGAACCCTGCCTGAAAGCAACTCCAACTTAATACTATCGGGCATAAAGCAGTCTAACAACACATCCCTTACGGTGTCGTCAAGCCCCGCCTTTAAAGCGCTTAACGCACCGATAAGGCGCAACTCGTCTGCGGCGTTGGACTCGCCTTCGTCCATACACCAATGAATTGCACCTGTAATATCCGCTTCCTTCATAAACTTTTTGGCGTTCGCATCGGTTAAATGAGTAAACGCAGAGATTAACGCAACGTTAGACTCGCACTCCGAACGGGGAAGGCGGTAGAAATACTCCAACTCCCGTCTCTTTTCAAAGGGCTTTTTACTCTCTTCAAGCACAGTGTAATACCAATAGTCTGCCGTAACGGCGTTGGGGTAGATGGTTAAAAGCGTATCGAAAATCTTAATGCTCTTTTCGATTTTATCGCTGTTGTAAGCCGCTATCGCCTTAAAAAACAGGAACGAACAGTCATAGGCGAACCTGTCGTCCATCTTACAGAAGAGCTCGTACGCTTCTGCGTGAAGCTTGTTTTCGCAACAGACGGTGGCAATTTTATACAAGTCGTCGCTGTCGGTCACGTTGAGATTTAAAAGTCTGTATGCAAGCTCTTTCGCCTCGTCCCACTTATGCTGTTGGGTCTTTACGGCGGAGAGAGTGGTTAACGCATGAATGTTCTGCCCGTCTTTAGAGAGTATGTGGTAGCACTCCTGCTCGGCTTCGTCGTCTCTGTCGGAAATGATGTCGCACATTGCTATATAGTTACGGGCAATCAGATATTTTTCATTCCCCTCGGCAACCTTACTAAACTCCTGTATAGCCCCTTCGAAGTCGTTTTCACGCATGAGGTCTATACCCTTATTGAGTTCTTCGGAGTAGTCGGCAAGCTTTGCAGGCCAGGTAAACCGAAGGGAAGGCTTTTCCTTTATTAAAAAGGCGTTTATAATCTCCTGCCTGTTTTCGTCGGTCAACCCACTGTCGGTTTCCATTAACAGCTTATTGTAATAGTAGGCGGCGTTATTATCCTGCCCTAACGCCATATACCCTACCGCAAGCCCTTCGTACGCTTCGGCAAAGTCTGCGCCGTCGCCTGCGTAATCTAAATATTTGAACCAACCGTTAACGCTCTTTTCGCTCAAGCCTAAATCGTCGAATATTTCGGCGTACAGCAAATAAGAGTCCCCATCGTTTCCGTTGAGAACTGCATTCTTATTCAGCATCTTTAACGCCTTGATATATTCTCTGTTATCTACGCTCTCGGCGGCTATGGATATCAGTCTGTCTGCGCTGAAATCTATTACGGCTGTCTTTTTCATCAATTAAAAATTTTCCTCTATGGAGTCTTTATCGAAAACGTAATCGGTGTTGCAGTAGTGGCAATGCACCTTGACCTGCCCCTGCTCTTCGCAGATTTTTAAAAGCTCTGCCTTGCCAACCGAGGCGAGTACGCCTTTGATTTTGCCCTGCGAACAGTTGCATTTGTATTCGGGATAGACTTCTACCACTTCACCGTTTATACTGCCTGAAAAGAACCTTTCCACTATCTCTTCTGCGGTATAGGTTGAAGAAGAGACGTCCTGCGTGAAATTATAAAAAGCTTCACCTGCCGCATCCGTTTCATCGTCGTCGGCATCGGGCAGAAGCTGCATTATAAGCCCGTTTGCGCTTACGCATTTCCCGTTTTCGTCAACCGTTACGTCCACCTTGACGGCTGTGGGAATTTGCTCGCTCTGCTGAAAGTATTTTGCAAAGGCGTCGGAGATGTCGTCGGAATCTATCTCGCAAGTGCCGACGAAGGGCTGGAAATACCCGTCTTCCCTTACTACCGTGAGCGAACCGCCCTTGAGAGTCTGGGTACAGCTGCCGTCTGCATACCCCCTTACATGGAGCTGTGCGTCGGACGATACGGAAACCGCTCCGTCGCCGTCCTTTGCCTTGACGGTAATGGAAACGGCACCGCTTTGAGCCTTTATGCCCGAAGCAAAGTAGGCGCAACAAGTTAACAGACCGCCCAAAATCTTTGAAGCCGAAGGCGTGGTCGAATGAATTTCTATCGCTCTGTTTACAAGGGCTGTCGTCTCCAGCACTGTTATCTGAACGTTGCCGTTATATGCCAAAAATCTCTTAATTCTATCCATGGTTTGCCTTTAAATTTTATGCCTGCGGCTTAAGCTATTAATTAAAGTTTGTGCTTAAGCCCATTAATAATTCATTTCGCCCTTTTAACAAATACTGCGACCATAAATTATAGTCGCAGTCGTATTTGTCTATATTTTCTATCAGTTGCCAAGCAAAGTATCTCTGCCGACTTTCTTCTTTTTGTT
Organism: Candidatus Coproplasma sp.; assembly: GCA_051884135.1. GTDB lineage: Bacteria > Bacillota > Clostridia > Christensenellales > Borkfalkiaceae > Coproplasma. The sequence continues at coordinate 66,933 of JBJEVC010000036.1, forward strand.
CTTCTTTTTATTTTCGGATTTTAAAGCTTTTTCTCTTTCGGCAAACATCTTTTCGTATTCAACGTACTTCGTTTCGCCCTTATGCTCTTCGTAATAAGCTTTAATCTCTCCGCTGATTTTTGCCCTGTCGTCGGCTACCCTTGCGACGTCCGCACGACTGAATGCGATTCCCACTTCGGTAACTTCAGTTCCGCCTTCGATGGGGCGAATAGGTCTGCCTACGAGTTCGCTCCTGCCTGCGGCAAGGATTTCACGGGCCTGCGCCTTTTCTTCTGCAAGCTTTTCCGCAGCGAGCTGTTTGGGGGTTAAGCTTGCCTTTCTCGCCTCTTCTTCGGACTTAACGGCGGGGGTAATAAATGAGTCGAACACCCACTGCGTATAAGCCATCCAGCACAAGATGATAAACGAGAAACCGACAAAGATAAATATAAGGCAACCGAGCACCATAAAGAGCTGAACCTTGGTACCTATCCAAAGGAACCAGGCGGGGATAAGCGCAAAGCCTATCATAAGCACTGACTGGAGTATGGTACCGATTAAAAGCACGAAGGAATTCTTAATAAGATACTTAAGCTTAACCTTGTAGCTTACGCCGACTGCCAGAACCCACATCATGTATATACCCACGAGTACGGTTATGATGATCATGCAGACAAGCGCAATGATGGGACCTGCTTTAGCCGCACCGAGCGCAATCTGCCACATAGCCCAATCGTAAATGCAGATACTGCCGAAAATGCAGAACATAAATATGGTTACGGGGAATGCCACGCTCAAATAGTTGACCTTAATGCCCCTGAAGAAATCCTTCAAATGGAACTGCCCGTTCGTCTTAATCATTTTCTTGATTGAATAACAAGCGCCGGCAATGCCGATTGAAGCAATAAGCCCTGCAACGATGAGCAGAGAGATAAACATTAAATCTGCCGAAAGCGTAATACTTTCCGACGTACCTGTCATTGTGGGAGTAAAGGGATACATTCCTAAAGCATTGTTACCGAAGGGGTATACCAAACCCATTTGGGAAACGTAACTAGCCCTGAAATAAACCACTGCAACGCCCGGCACGAAGAATAATAACGTAAACACATTGATTATTACAAGCTGAACAAAGTTGTTTTTTACGATATTCCAGGTATCACCCCACCTGCTGCCTATCGGCGCATGGGTGCGGACGTAACCTTCTTCTAATTCGTTACCCTCTAACGAGTTGACATTTGAAAAAGCCATCTAACTATTCTCCTGTAAAACTGTAAAACGATTTGTTTTAAAGTTATTGCTATAATTATACAGCATAGTTAAATATTTTTCAATTCATTTTAATACCTATTAAAAAAAACTTTGACTTTTATATACACTTATGTTATCATAACATAGCCAAATAGAGGAGCGGACGAGCATTAGTATCTTTACATAGCTTCAAGTGAAAGCTTGGACGTCGAAGAAAAAGGGCATCTCCGCCGAAGTCGTATGGCAAAATCTGCCACGGCTGGGCATACGGGCTAATACCCGTGTGACTGTCACTTTATGTGTTGCGCTATTTGCATTAAGGCTTAAACCTTTCGTTGCGGCGCACACCTTCTGCGCCGTCTTTTTATTTAGATTAAATAATTAACATTAATTTTTATAGAGGAATAAACTATTATGAAAAAGTATAAAGTGGGTATTATCGGCGCAACCGGTATGGTTGGTCAACGCTTTGCAACCTTGCTTGAAAACCACCCTTGGTTTGAACCCGTCTGCCTTGCGGCAAGCGCAAATTCTGCAGGTAAGAAGTATAAAGATGCGGTTAAAAAATGGCTTATGACCGCACCTATGCCCAAAAAACTTGAAGACGTCGTGGTTTTAGACGCAACCGCTGACAAGGAAAAAATTGCTTCGCAAGTGGATTTCTGCTTCTGCGCAGTCAATATGAAAAAGGACGAAATTCGTGCTTTGGAAGAGGCTTACGCAAAGCTTGAGTGCCCCATCGTTTCCAATAACTCCGCACACAGATTCACCGACGACGTACCCATGATTATTCCCGAAGTCAACGCAGACCACCTGGAAGTCATCGCTTCCCAGAGAAAACGTCTCGGCACGAAGAGAGGCTTTATTGCTGTTAAGAGCAACTGCTCACTTCAGTCCTACGTTCCCCTTCTTCACCCCTTGAAGAAGTTCGGCATAAAGTGCGCTGCCGTTACCACCTATCAGGCAATTTCAGGCGCAGGCAAGGTATTTGAGACTATGCCTGAAATTTTAGACAACGTAATCCCCTACATCGGCGGAGAAGAAGAAAAGAGCGAGAAAGAACCCTTAAAGATTTGGGGCGAAGTTAAGGACGGCAAGATTGTCCCTGCAAGCGAACCTGCAATCACTGCGCAGTGCTTGAGGGTACCCGTTAGCGACGGACACACGGCAGCTTGCTTCGTAAGCTTTGAAAACAAGCCCTCCAAGGAAGAGATTTTATCCTGCTGGTCGTCTTTTGCAGGTGAACCCCAGACCCTTCAACTCCCCTCTGCTCCCCTTCAGTTCATTCACTACTTCGAAGAAGATAACCGCCCCCAGCCCAAGCTTGACAGAAACACCGAAAACGGTATGGCAGTTTGTGCAGGAAGGTTGAGAGAAGACAATCTTTTCGATTACAAATTTATAGGTTTTTCACACAACACCTTAAGGGGTGCGGCAGGCGGTGCGGTGCTCCTTGCAGAATTACTTGCGGCAAAGGGATATTTCGACTGATTTTAACACGGTCAAGCATTGACCTAACAAAGATAGATCCGAAAAATATGAGGTTATTTTATGAAAGGATTTTTTAACGGAACGGCTACGGCTATGGTGACGCCCTTTAATTCAGACGGCGGCGTTAACTTTGAAGTATTCGGCAAAATGATTGACTACCAGATAGAAAACGGCACGGACGTTCTGGTAATTTTAGGCACGACGGGCGAGCCTTCCACCATGACCGATGAAGAAAAGCTTGCGGTTATGAAGTTCTCGGTTGAATACGTTAATAAGAGAGCTAAAGTCGTATTCGGTTCCGGAAGCAACTGTACGGCAAACGCAGTTAAAGCAAGTAAGCTTGCCGAACAGTTGGGTGCAGACGGACTCTTATGCGTTACTCCCTATTACAACAAATGTACACAAAAGGGCATTGTTGAATACTATAAAACCATTTGCGAGAGCGTTAATATCCCCGTTATCGCCTATAACGTACCCGGAAGAACGGGCGTTAACATTCTGCCCGCAACGGCAGAAGCGCTTGCCGAATTGCCCAATATGGCGGGCATTAAGGAAGCTTGCGGCAATATGGAGCAGATATGCGAGACGATGAGGCGTATCCGTGGCAAGATGGATTTGTATTCGGGTGACGATAACCTTAATCTCCCCATACTTGCAATCGGCGGTGCAGGACTTATCTCGGTTGTCTCCAACATTGCGCCCAAACAGGTTAAACAGGTCTACAATCTCGTCAAAGAGTGCAGATTAGATGAAGCGAACGAGCTTGAAGATAAGCTCTTGCCCTTGATTGACGCTTGCTTCACCGAAGTTAACCCCATTCCTGCAAAGTACGGCTGCTGCGCTATCGGTTTAGACGCAGGCGTTCCCAGAGCGCCGCTCACCGAGCTTGAGAACGTACATAAAAAGGTTATGGACGAAGCTATAAAGTCAGCGGAGATTGAACACTTATGATTAAAATTGCCGTATGCGGCGCTTGCGGAAAGATGGGCGCAAACATTTTAAATCTCTTGGAGAACGACGCTGAAGCCGTTGCGGTCTGCGGCGTAGACCCTATGGGCGAGAGCGCTTTGATTAAAACGGTTAAGAGCTTTGCCGAAGTTGCAACTGAAGGGTGCGACAAGCCTGACGTAATAATTGACTTCTCCTCCCCCAAGGCTTTGGACGGCGAGTTGGAATATGCAGTAAATTACAACGTTCCCGTCGTTATCGGCTCTACGGGGTTTACAGATGAGCAACTCGCAAATATCGATGGAGCTTCTTCGAAGGTTGCGATTTTCAGGACGGCTAACTTCTCGTTAGGCGTAAACCTTTTGTGCAAACTTGTAAAGCAGGCGGCTGAAACGCTGGGCGAAAAGTTCGACATCGAGATTATTGAAAAGCACCACTCCCAAAAGGTTGACGCACCCAGCGGCACTGCGCTTATGCTCGCAAAGAGCGCCAACGAAGCGTTTGAAAACTCTAAACCCTACGTCAACGGACGTGAAGGCTTATGCGGAAAGAGAGGCAATGAAATAGGCATACACGCTGTGCGTGGCGGTACTATTGTCGGCGAACACGAAGTAGACTTCTGCGGCGAAGACGAAATCATCACTCTCTCCCACTCGGCAAGAAGCAAAAGGGTGTTTGCGGCAGGTGCGATTAAAGCCGCTAAATGGCTGGCAGGAAAGGGCGCCGGAATGTATAATATGGGCGACCTTTTGGCTGATTGACCCACATATATGGCTTATTGAATTCGCATGACGGTGATTAAATCCAATGCTTTGCATTGATTGCACCACGCTTAAGCGTGATGCAATCCACCGCTAAAGCGGTGGTTAAATTGGGCGGCAAGCCGTTGATAAAAGATACAAATATTAGAAGCCCGTTGGCACGTCGTGCCAACGGGCTATTTTGCTTGGTCATGTGAATTATTTGAACATTGCGATAAACTCTTTTAACGCAAACTGCACAGGAGTGTTCTTGGGCAGGGCTACGCCTACTCCCCTTACGGGCAGGGACGGCGTTACGTTGACTTCGAAAATCTCACCATTTTCTAAATAGGGCATTGCATACTCTCTGGGAACGCAGCCGATACCCATACCGCAGGTTACGAACTTTAACATCAAGTCCCAGTTCTCGACTTCTATGTCGGGGTGGAGCTTAACGCCCAGCGTCTGCGTATAGGCGGCGAGCGACTTGCGGGCAATCGTGTTGCTCTCTATCATAAGCAGGGGGAATTCCTGCAGGTCGGAGAGCTTGATTTCGGTCTCTTTTAAATAGTCGAACTTCTTGCCTGCGACGAATACGTCGGTTAAGTGGGCTACCGTACCCGTAAGGTTTACGTCCTTATCTTCAACGGGCATATTGACGAAGGCGATATCGCACTTATTTGTCTTTAACTGTTCAAGCGTTTCGGGCGTGGTACCCGTGATTAAATCTATCTTTACACCGGGATATTTAACGTTGAACTTTACTATCTTGTCGGCAAGCACGTTTGAGAAGATTGAGTCGGTTGCGCCGATTCTTATCGTACCTGTTGCCGTCGTCTGAAGCTCGGTTAGCTTCTGCTCGGCATCTTCCAAAAGCTTTAACGCTTCTTCTACCTGCTTGAAGATGAGCTTGCCGCCCTGTAATGACAGCTCCATACCCCTGTGGGTACGGTTGAAGAGCGTTGTGCCGAGCTGCGTCTCCAGCTGCTTGATTGCCTGCGATACCGCAGGTTGCGAGATGAAGAGTTCATCTGCAGCTTTGGTTAAAGAACCGCACTTTGCTACGGTGTAGAAAACCCTGTATAATTCTAAATTTACCATTTATTTTTCTCTTTTCTTAGATTTTTTTCTTTTGTTTTTTGTGGTTGAGATTCTGGGATTGCCGCAGGGCTAAAGCCCTTCGCAATGACGGCTGGAATTTATTTTCCTACGCAGAACTTTGAAAATACTACGTCAATCACGTCTTCATCGGCAGTTTTGCCCGTTACTTCGCCGAGAATTTGCCAAGCTTCACGGATGTCCATAGAGATCAAATCCAAAGGGAAAGAACCGATTGCGTCTATCGCTAAAACCAGCCTTTCGCTCGCCCGTTTAAAGGCGTTGTAGTGCCGCTCTTCAATAAGGTAAGCACCTTCAAGCGTCTGGGATACGTTGGCCTTTTCAGCCATTAGGCTTTTAAGCTCTTTTATTCCTTCGCCCGAAATACAGGAGATTGCCACGTCATACTCGCCGAAGGGCTTTACTAAATCGGTCTTGGAAAAGACCTTTATCAGCCTTTCTTCTTCCACCCCGTCTGCGGCGGAGAAGTCGCCGTCGGGGGATACGCAGATAACTAAATCGGCTGTCATTAAGGAGCGTTTAGCCCTGTCTATGCCCATATCTTCAAGCATATCGGCACTCTCTCTTATTCCTGCGGTATCGGTGAGATTATACTTTACGCCGTCGATTTCTATACTGCCTTCAACCACGTCACGAGTGGTGCCTGCAATGGGCGAAACGATTGCCTTGTCGTAGCCCAACATCGCATTCAAAAGCGAAGATTTACCGACGTTGGGAGAGCCGCAGATGGTTACAAGCACTCCGCTCTTTATGAGTTTCCCCCTTGAATATGTGCCAGCCAATGCATTTATACTGTTTAAAATCTCTGTTAAATCTTGCTTTAATGAGCCGAGATTGGTCTCTTCAATTCCCTCTTCGGGGTAGTCGGTATCGGCGGCTATTTGAGCCAGAATATCGATTAAACTCGACTGCAACTCTTCCACACTGCCGTTGAGCTTTTCGGTGTACATCATACTGCCTGCCCTGATTTGCGCAAGGCTTTCGGCGTTAATCATATCTATCATACCTTCGGCGGAAGAGAGCGAGAGCTTGCCGTTTACGAAGGCACGTTTTGTGAACTCACCCCTGCCTGCAAGGACTGCGCCTGCGTTTAAAGTTGCGGAAAGCACGCCGTGTGCAATCTGCTCGCCGCCATGGCAGTGAAGTTCAATTACGTCTTCCCCCGTGAACGACTTGGGGGCTTTGAAATAGACGCACATACCGAAGTCGGAAAATCCGTCGCAAAGTATTTTGCCCGTGTACATCACCCAAGGTTTTAAGTCCTTAACTTCAATATCTGCCGTGGGCGAAAACACTCTCTGCGCTATTTGCAATGAACGGGGACCGCTGACCCTTATTATCGCCACGCCGCCCATGCCTGCGGGGGTTGCGATTGCGGCTATCGTATGACTATTCATAAGTTTTTTCTTTGTATAAGTTTTACTTATATTATTATAGCATTGACGTTTTAATTTTGCAATAAAAATGGCGGAGCTAAATGGCTCCGCCTAGTATTTTTTTTAATTATCAAAAGTTGTTACTTTAAGTCACCGAAAGGGTCGTCTTCCGAAGGGGTATTACCCTTATTCGACTGTTCACCCAAACCGCCGAACGGGTCTTCAGGCTGGCTCGGCTGTCCCTGACCGGCTCCGTTATTGTAACCGCCGTTATTGTTATATCCGCCTTGATTGAATCCGCCCATATTGCGCATATACTCCTGATATGCTTCGTACTGCCTTTTCTGCATTTCCTTGACGTAGTCGACGTAGTTGGTGGCTTTATTGTTTCTTACGCACAAGAACAATATCTGCATAATGGGGAGAATAACCGACAAAATCGTAAATATGAAATAATTCTTCGGTGCGTAAGTGCGGAAGAATGCCGACAATACGAACACTAAAAGAATGATATAGGCAAGGTCAAAGATCGAAACTAAATAAGTGTCATACGCATTGAACACCCACCAAGCCCAATTAAGGGAAGACGGGAGATCACCCAACTCGTATTTGTAGGCAAACGGGTTGCTTATAACTTCACTCGTAGCCGTATAGTATGCGTTAACGTAGTCGGGCGAGCTAAACAGAAGTGAAATGGAGACGTAATACAATATAGCAAAAACAAGGTTTACCGCTTCCACTATCGAAAGCGCAAGGGAAAAATATTTCGTCTTGGCGTTGAACGTCTTGTTCTTTTCGGCAAGCACACCGATATAGTAGGTGTTTAAAATGGGAACACACGCCATCCATTTATTTTTAAAACCGTTCTTCTTTGCAATGGTGAAGAGAGCGATAGACTCTAAAACGTAAAAGATCAAAAAAGCAACGCCGCCCACTACAAAGGCGACCCACAAATAATTGTGTCTTATGTCACCAAGCATTTCAAGTAACGTTATACTGTTATTAGTAAACTCAATAAACTCCATATTCCCTTCCTGCGCATAGCGCTTTTATATTATAGTGTGAGATATTTTATATTAGTATTGTAAAGGCTTAAAAAAATCTATGTGAAAATGTGATAAAATTTTTTCAGTTGAAGAGCTCAATGCCGTAATCCACGTCGATTAAGCACAGCCCGTACGGCGGCATGGTCTTGCCGACTAATGTACGGTTGCCCGTATTCAGCGAAGCAATCACCCGCTCTCTATCGATTTTGCCGTAGGCGTACCAAAGGCAGGTACCCACTAACGTCCTGACCATATTGTACAAAAAGCCGTTGCCGCAGACCTTGAATTTTATCTCCCCATCCGTTTCTTCAATGGTGAAAGAATAGACCGTTCTTTTCGTCGTTTTAACCTGCGAGCCTGCCGCACAGTAGGCGGCAAAGTCGTGCTCGCCGACAAACAGGCAGGCGCACTCCTTGAGCTTTTCCATATCGGGCGCAACCTTTAAAAGCACCGAATATCTGTCCTTTAAAGGATTTCTGCGGGGAGAATAATAGACGCTGTAGCAATAGGTCTTTTTCTTTGCCGAACGGTTGGAATCAAACCCTTCGGGTGCAACCGCAGACGACAGCACGGACACGTCCTGCGGAAGGTAGAAATTTAAGGCGTCGGCTAGCTTACCCCCGTCTATATCCCTTGACAAATTGACGTGACACACTTGCGATAAGGCGTGTACGCCCGAGTCGGTTCTTCCGCTTGCGTTGACGACTGCGTTTTCACCGAATGCCTTGAATACGGCGGAATTCAACTCCTCCTGCACCGTCCTGCCGTTAGACTGAATTTGCCAACCGCAAAAGTCGGTACCGTCATATGCTACCTTTAAAACGTATCTCATCATACCACCATATAGGGATAAATTGCAGGGCAGATATTATAGCCGTAGATATTAAAAAGTATTACGCCTGCAATCAGCACTGCGCCGAAGAGCACCGCAACCCCGTCTCGCCAAGTCAGGGTGAGCTTTTTGTATTTAGTTCTCTTTTTACCGCAGGAGTAGCAACGTGCGTCCATCGCATCGCCCAACTCTTCCGCACGGCGTAACGCACTTAACAGCAGGGGAACAAGGACGGGAATAATCGCCTTGACCTTTTTAAATATGTTTCTCGTTTCAAAGTCGGCACCCCTTGCCTTCTGCGCCGAGATTATTCGGTTGGTTTCGTCGATTAGCGTAGGTATAAACCTTAAAGCTATAGACATTATGAGTGCAAGAACGTGAACGGGAATTTTAATTAAAGTCAACGGAAAGAGCAGACTTTCCACCCCGTCACAAAGGTTAACGGGCGTTGTGGTTAAGGTTAAAATCGATGACGCCATAACCAAAAAGAACAGCCTTAAGATTAAAAACACTGCAAAGATAATACCTTCTAAATAGATATGAATTATCCACCACTCCACCAAAAGATGTTCGCCTTTATGGAAGAATACGTTCAGAACGGACGTGAACACTAATATGACTATTATGCCCTTGACCGACCTTAACACCGACCCGAACGGAACCCTTGCCGCAATGATCGCAGCCAACAGAATCAATGCGCACAACGCAAGGGAATAGAAGTTGTTCGCAACGAATATCATTACTATATAGGCAATGAGCATTAAGAGCTTTACTCTGGGGTCAAGCCTATGGACAAACGATTGAGTGGGGTAATACTGACCGAAGGTTACGTCGTTAAGCATTTGCGTCACCCCCTTTCAAAGCCGCTACCACCGCTTCGGAGAAGCCTTGCGAAGTGAAATCACACTCCAGATTCAGCCCGTCGTCCGACAATAGCTTGCAGATTTTAGCGGTTAACGGCACGTCCAAGCCGAGAGCTTTTAATTCATCGTACCTTTTAAACAGCTTGGAAGGCGTTGCACAGTCGAACAACTCTCCGTCCGAGAGCACTGCGCAGAGCGTGCAGTTTTCGGCAATTTCGTCCATATCGTGGGAGACGATTATTACCGTCTTACACCACTCCCTATGGAGCTTATGCAAAAGCGCCATTATATCCTTTTTGCCTAAAGGGTCTAACCCTGCGGCAGGCTCGTCCAAAATCAAAATTTTGGGTTTGGTTACGATTACGCCTGCAATGGCAACACGCCTTTTCTGACCGCCCGACAGTTCGAAAGGGGACTTGTCCTTAATCTCTTCGAAGTTGAGACCGACTGCTTCAAGACTTTCCCTGACAGCCGTGTTCAACTCTTCCTGGGTCACGCCCTTTTTAAAGTTTTTAAGACCGAAAGCGACGTCGGCAAACACCGTTTCCGCAAAGAGCTGGTATTCGGGATATTGGAACACCATACCCACATCGCTGCGCAGGGCTTGCCAATCGCATTTTTTATTCGAAAGGTCGTATTTGCCTATCTCGATTTTAGGCTCTGCAGGCGGAACTTCACCCTTTTTAACCTTGGGTTTTTTATATTTTTTTGAAGCTTTAGGCAGTTTAATGAGTGCGTTAAGGTGCTGAACCAAGGTGGACTTTCCGCTACCCGTATGACCTATTACGCCGAAAAATTCACCTTCGGGAATTGTTAAACTTACGCCCTTTAATGCGTGAGAAGCAAAGGGGGATTTTGCAGAATAGGTGTACGATAAATCGGAAATTTTTATATCCCATTCTCCGCCTTCGTTTTGAGTCACCCCCGACATATTGCCCGTTGAACGGGGTGTAAAGCCCTTTTGTGAAGCGAGCGACTTTATCTCTGAAGCTATCTCTTCAGCCCTTAAACATTCGTCAATTTCCACCCCGTCAGCTCTAACCGAACGGCAGATAGAAAGTATTTCGGGGAGACATAAGTTAAAGGTTTCCAGCTCGTCTGCGTGACGGAATATTTCGTCGGGAGCACCGCTTAAGACTATCTCGCCCTTGTTCATAACGACAGCCCTTGAAGCCATCAAAGCTTCCTCTAAAAAGTGGGTTATCAATATGACGGTCATGCCCTCTTCTTTATTTAATCTTGCGGCAACTTCGCAGATTTCCGCCCTGCCTTTAGGGTCGAGCATTGCGGTGCTTTCGTCAAGGACAAGCACGTCCGGCTTGATTGCAAGTACGCCTGCAACGGCGATTCTCTGCTTCTGACCGCCCGAAAGACGGGAAGGAGTTGCGTGGCGGAATTTTTCCATACCGACAGCCGAAAGAGCCCAGTCTATTCTCTTGCCGATCTCGTCTCTCGGTACGCCTAAATTTTCAGGGCCGAAGGCTACGTCGTCTTCCACTATCGAAGCAACCGTCTGGTTGTCTGGGTTCTGAAAGACTACGCCTGCGTGCTGACGCACCTGGTTAACGCCTTGCTTGTCGGCGGGGTCGTAACCCCATACTCTGACTCTGCCTTTATCCGCCGTGATAAGACCGCAGACGAGCTTTGCAAGCGTTGACTTTCCGCTTCCGTTATGCCCGAGAATGGCCAAAAACTCACCCTTTTTTACAGTTAAGCTGACGTTGTTTAAAGCGTTGGGCGCTTTATCTTCATACGCAAAGCTGACGTTCTCTATCTCGAGTGCGAATTCAGGCAAAGGTATTTGCTTTTCTATTTCGTTTTCGGTTAAGTTTACCTTATCCTTATTTTCCATAATCTTTAAAATTATATCAAATGCGAAAAAAATAAACAACAATTTTTTATTAAGATATAAAGAAAGTAAGTTAAAATTTCGGTGAACGATTTTGTTGGTTAAAATTAACTTTTGTTGAAAAAATTTAGGCTGTTAAATAATAATAATTTTGTAACGCCTATTGACTTTTAAAGGTAGGTGCTTTATAATATTATAGGTGTTAAATTGAAACACTATAAATATAAATTAAGGAAAATAATATCACGGAGGTTTTTTTAATGAAAAAATTGACTATCGACGGTAACACCGCCGCCAGCCACGTTGCCTACGCCTTTTCGGAAGTAGCCGCAATTTACCCCATTACTCCTTCTTCTCCTATGGCAGAAGTTGCAGACGAATGGGCAACTGCAGGCAGAACGAATATGTGGGGTCAGAAAGTTAAGATTGCTGAAATGCAGTCCGAGGGCGGTGCCGCAGGCGCTGTACACGGTTCGCTTTGCGCAGGTGCGTTGACCACCACCTACACGGCTTCCCAGGGTCTCTTACTCATGATTCCCAACATGTACAAAATTTCGGGTGAATTGATGCCTATGGTTATGCACGTTTCTGCTCGTGCCCTTGCAGCTCACTCACTCAACATCTTCGGCGACCACGCCGACGTTATGGCTTGCCGCCAGACGGGCTTCGCAATGCTGTGCGATTCTTCCGTTCAGGAAGTTATGGATTTAGCGTTGGTAGCTCACCTCTCCACCTTGAAGGCAAAGGTTCCCTTCATCAACTTCTTCGACGGTTTCAGAACTTCCCACGAAGTTGCTAAAATCGACGTTTGGGATGAAGCAGACGACTACGCTGAAATCAGGGCTATCTGCGACGAAGTAGGCATTGCCGCTGAAATCGCTGACTTTAAGTCAAGGGCTCTCAACCCCGAACACCCCATCCAGAAGGGTACCGCACAGAACAGCGACACCTACTTCCAGAACAGGGAAACGGCTAACAGCTACTACGAAGCTACCCCTGCTATCGTTCAAAAGATGATGGATATCGTCTCTGCTAAATGCGGCAGAAAGTATCATTTGTTCGACTACGTCGGCGCTCCCGATGCAGAAGAAGTTATCGTATGTATGGGTTCCGGTTGCGAGACCATCGAAGAATCCATCAACAAGCTCAACACAATGGGCAAGAAGTACGGTCTTATCAAAGTTCGTCTTTACAGACCCTTCGACGCAAACGCATTCGTTGCAGCTATCCCCGCTTCCGCAAAGAAGATTGCAGTTTTAGACAGAACCAAGGAACCCGGCTCACTCGGCGAACCTTTGTACCTTGACGTTTGCTCCGCACTCCTTGAAAAGGGTGTTACAGGCTTAAAGGTTGTTGGCGGCCGTTACGGTTTAGGTTCCAAGGAATTCACCCCTTCCATGGTACTTGCAGTTTACAAGAACTTGGAACAGGCTGAACCCAAGAATCACTTCACAATCGGTATCTACGAAGACGTTACCAACACCTCACTCGACTTCTCCGAGAAGTTCGACGCTGCTCCTGCAGGTTCAACTTCCTGTAAGTTCTACGGTTTAGGTTCCGACGGTACCGTTGGTGCAAACAAGAACTCCATCAAGATTATCGGCGACCATACGGACAAGCATGCACAGGCATACTTCTTCTATGACTCCAAGAAATCAGGCGGTATCACCGTATCCCACCTCCGTTTCGGCGATACTCCCATTCAGAGTGAATACTTAATCGACAGCGCAGACTTCGTTCAGTGCTCCAACCCTTCCTACATCACCCGTTACGATATGACGAGTGACATCAAGGAAGGCGGTACTTTCCTTGTTAACACTTCCGCAACTACCGTTGAAGCTTTGGAAGAGTTCTTACCCGCAAAGGTTAAGCAGGATATCGCAAAGAAGAACATCAATCTCTACGTTATCGACGCTATCAAGATTGCAGGCGAACTTGGACTTAAGGGTAGAACCAACACCATTTTACAGTCTGCATTCTTCCGTGTTAATCCCCAGATTATGCCCTATGAGACTGCTGTAGACTATATGAAGTATATGGCTAAAAAGTCATTCGGCAGAAAGGGTGACGCTGTCGTTCAGATGAACTACAACGCAATCGACTCCGCTGCAGGCGACAACCTTGTAAAGATTGACGTTCCCGCTTCTTGGGCAAACGCTACAACCGGTGCAGCTATGGTTGAAGGCCATGCAGATAAGTACTATCAGGAAATCATTAAGCCTATCCTTTATTTGAAGGGTGACGAGCTTAAGGCTTCACAGTTTAACGCTGACGGTTCAGTTCCCACCGGTACCACCAAGTTCGAAAAGCGTGGCGTTGCCGTTACTGTTCCCCAGATTGACCTTGCAAAGTGTATCCAGTGCGGTACCTGCTCCTTCGTCTGCCCTCACGCTTGCTTGAGACCCGCACTCGTTAAGACCGGCGCTGAAAAGCCCGCAACTCTTGAAACGAAGGCAGCTATCGGCTTACCCGGCTATGAATACAGAATGCAGGTATCTCCCCTTGACTGTATGGGCTGCGGCGTGTGCGCTACGGTCTGCCCTGTTAAGGACGGCGGTGCTATTAAGATGGTTCCCCTTGCTGCTTCTCTCGAAGCAGGCGAAGCAGAGAACTGGGAATATGCAGTTGAACTTCCCGATGTTGATACTTCTAAGTTCAAGAAGGAAACCGTTAAGGGTTGCCAGTTCTGCACTCCTTTGTTTGAGTTCTCCGGCGCATGCGCAGGCTGCGGCGAAACTCCTTACGTTAAGGTTGTTACCCAGCTCTTCGGCGAAGATATGGTTATTGCAAACGCTACGGGTTGTTCCTCCATCTACGGCGGTTCTTCCCCTACCTGCCCTTACACCACTAACAAGCAGGGACGTGGTCCCGCATGGGCAAACAGCTTGTTCGAAGACAACGCTGAATTCGGTTACGGCATGAACCTTGCTTACACAGCAAGAAGAAACGCTGTAAAGGCAAAGGTTGAAGCATTGATGGCTAATGCTGAACACGGCAAGGAAGTTTGCCAGGCTTGGCTTGACAGCTTCAACGACAGAGAAGCTTCAAAGAAGGCTTCCGCAGATTTAGTGGCAGCGCTTGAAAAGTGCCCTGATCCCCTTGCAAAGGAAATCCTTGAAGCTAAAGACTGCCTTGCAAAGAAGTCCATCTGGATCTTCGGCGGCGACGGTTGGGCATACGATATCGGTTACGGCGGCTTGGACCACGTACTTGCAAGCGGCGAAGACGTAAACGTACTCGTTCTCGATACCGAAGTTTACTCCAACACCGGTGGTCAGGCTTCCAAGTCCACCAACATCGGTGCAGTTGCGAAGTTCGCTTCCGCTGGTAAGAGAGTTAAGAAGAAGGATTTAGGTATGATTGCAAAGTCCTACGGTTACGTTTATGTAGCACAGTGCGCAATGGGTTCCAACCCTGCACAGCTCCTTAAAGCACTTACCGAAGCTGAAGCATATCACGGACCTTCACTCATCATCTGCTACGCTCCTTGTATCAACCACGGTATCAACATGACCAAGAGCCAGCTCGAAGAGAAGGCTGCTGTTGATTGCGGTTACTGGCAGTTATACAGGTACAACCCTGAAAACGAAGTATTCACCCTTGACTCAAAGGATCCTACCGGCGACTACCAGGCATTCCTTGCAGGCGAAACACGTTATACTTCACTTGCAAAGACCCAGGGTGCTGAAGTTGCTAACGAACTCTTCAAGAGAACTGAAGAGAGCGCAAGGGCAAGGCTTGAAGGCTATAAGAAGCTTGCAGGCAAGGAATAATTCCTTCAGTGCT
Source organism: Candidatus Coproplasma sp. (assembly GCA_051884135.1). Lineage (GTDB taxonomy): Bacteria > Bacillota > Clostridia > Christensenellales > Borkfalkiaceae > Coproplasma. The sequence goes on from JBJEVC010000036.1 coordinate 82,213, forward strand.
TTAGTCTAAACTAAATGATTTACGCCGTACGGTGAAAACCGTACGGCGTTTAATTTTACGGTGTAATTTTAGCCGACAAGCTATAAAGCTTGTCGGCCGTTTTGCATTTATCGTCTTACAAAGCAGATACAGCTATTAACACTTTTTTACCTTGTAATACTTAATGTCAAGCTCTGCTTGAATTTGGGGAACGTTACACGGCAGCTCGAACGCCAAGCGTACTGTGTCGCCCTTTGATGCCTGATAAATACAGGTGTGATCCACTCCCTTCTGGTCGTTTGCGAGATTGCGCAAAGTAGTCTTTTTAATCTGCCCGTTAATCTCAAGCGCAACCGTTATATCCCCTTGAGGAATTCTTTCGCACGAAACTGCGTAATGAATTTCATACAACCCTTCTTTAGAGAGAGTTGCAGTATCCTTTTCACAAGTTACCGCACTTTCATCTGCAGGGTAAAGTGCGGCACCGTCTAACGGCATATACTTGTTGCCCTGCTCTATCGCACATTCTTTTACTACAAGTGTTTCGACTGAAAACTTACAGCAACATTTGCCTGTTGCGCCTGTAGCGCCCGTTGCGCCCGTTGCACCTGTTGCGCCTGTAGCGCCTGTAGCACCTGTAGCTCCTGTTGCGCCGTCTGCACCGTCTTTACCGTCCGCACCACGGGGAATTACAAAGTCGAAAACGTGGTTGTTTTCGTCGCCGCTGTCGGTTACGGAAGCTTCCGTACCCGCATCGCCCGTTGTGGTTGTGCCTACTACTATGGTTTGCACCGTTCCGATCGCACCCGTTGCACCCGTTGCGCCCGTAGCACCTGTAGCACCCGTTGCACCCGTAGCTCCTGTTGCGCCTGTCGCTCCTGTGGCACCCGTAGCTCCTGTTGCGCCCCTTTGGAATACAATGGTCTGGACTCCGTTGCAACCGCATCCGCTACAGCCGTTACAGCCGCATCCGCCGCAACAATCGCAGTTAAATAAAAAATTTATAAGTTGTTTTATCATTGGTTGAATTACCTTTTTACGCCTTTTGTCATAAAATACTGCTTATTATACAAATAGCTCTTATCGTTAGGTTTAAACTTTCCCGCAAGCTCGTTATACTCTTCTGCTTTTTCAAAGTTGCCAAGCTTGTCGTAAAGAACGCAGAGGTTGATTGCAGGGATATACCCTGCATAATCAACGTTGCAAAAGCCACCGTTTTTGAGCTTTTCAGGGGTGGAGAGAGCGCACTCGTACCAAAAAATTGCAGAAGTCGTATCGCCAGTCTCTTCAAAGTGCGATGCGAGTATACAACAATCTTCAGCGTGCGGAAAGGAGAATAGAAAACCGCCCGTAAGCGTTGCGAGTGCTTCCTCTCTTCGCCCCATACTTAACAATGCCCTATAGAGCATTCTGCTTGCCTCCACCTTGTTTTCCGCCCAACCGTCTGAGTGCAAAAAATTCTGCAAAACGGCGATGCACTCGTAAGTGAAGTTATTGTAATACAGCTCCCGTCCGTAATAAAACTGCTCCCTTGCCGAAAGCGCAACGCCGCTTGCTATCTTTTTTTGATAGATACGCAGGTTGCGCATAGGCGAATTGCTCTTTTCCTTTTTATGAAAAATGCACGCATCGGAGTAGATTATTTTGCCTGCGGGTGCTATCGCTTCGTGTACGGCACCTTCCCACTTTAACCCTAACGAACGGCGAAAAATCCGCTCTCTGAAATAGATAAAGGTTGGGTTGCCGTCCTTATCGAATGCACAGGCGTACTTTAAAAAGGCGACGTCAAAGCCGTCGGTTGCCTTTAACGCTTTTATGATTTGGGCATTTTTATCGGTTACCACGTCGTCGGCGTCAAGCCACATAATATAGTCGCAAGTCGCCTTGTCAAACGAATAGTTTCGGGCGGCGGAGAAATCGTCGCACCAATCAAAGTTGAACACCTTATCGGTAAATTGTTTGGCTATTTCGACGCTCTTATCGGTTGAACCCGTATCGACTATAATTATTTCGTCGGCAACCGAAGCTATCCCCGAGAGCGCCCTTGAAAGAGTACGCTCTTCGTCCTTTACAATCATACAAACGCTTAATGTTGGCATAGTCAAGTCGTATTATATTATATGTATCCACTCTCCGCATTGTGTGGGTTTAATTGACTTAATTTATACGCTTTGCTATAATTAATTTACATTTGACAGGTGACGATATGCGTAAGAGCAACAGAGAAATTAAGGAATTTGATAAAATAGTAGAGCTTTTAGACAGGTGTCAGGTTATAAGGCTTGGACTGCATTCGGACGATTACCCCTATATCGTACCGCTATCCTTCGGTTGGGAAGTAAACTGCGGCAAGCTTGAGATATACTTTCACTGCGCAAAAGAAGGTAAAAAGCTCGATTTGATTGCCGCAAACAACAAAGTTTGCATTGAAGCGGACATTTTAAACGGATACAAGCCGACCGAAAAGAGCGTTACCGCCGACTATGAGAGCGTGATAGGCTTCGGTACGGCGAAGGAAGTTTCAGGTGTCGAAGCAATTCACGGCATTAAACTGTTGCTTGAACACTGCGGCATAAGCGGTTACTCGCCTGAAAATTGCGTTCTGACCAAGATCGTTGCCGTTTATAAAATTACCGTTGAGAACATTACCGGCAAAAAAAGATTTATCTAAAGTGTTTAGCCGTAGGGCAAATATTTGCCGTACGGCTAAACTTTTCTTACAAAACGGGGTAAAACGGATTGAGTTTTTTTATATTATATGTTATATTGAACCTACTCGAAGGTATAGCTCAGTTGGTTAGAGCGCTTGCTTGACATGCAAGAGGTCGATGGTTCAAGTCCATTTATCTTCACCACAGTTAAAAGGAAGGCTATTGCGCCTTCCTTTTTATTTTAGCGTACTCAACTGTCAGAACAAGGGTTTTGTATAACAGCGTAATTGACGTGCCGAGCAGTACGCCCGCAAGGATATCGGTAAACCAATGCACGCCCGAAAACTGTCTGCCCACTACCGTTATTATTACTAATTCAACAGCTAAAGCAATCAAAGCTATCCTTACCGCCTTTTTATATCTAAACAGGCGGTTAATTTCTACTATTGCAGTACCCATAACGCTTACGACCATAAGTACGCTTGACGAAGGGAATGAAGCGGCGATATCATCACCTATAATTATAGGACGGTAGTTTATAACCACGAACTCAAACAGGACGTATATGCCGATAATTAGCACATATATGGCACCCAACAGCAAAATTTGGTAGTCTACCTTTAAAAGGCTTCTGCGCTTTATGAGCTGAATTAACCCGAAGATTGAAAACGAGAACGCCACAATAATTGCCGAAATGCTCAACCAGCCTGTGGTGTAGTACCAAGGCATATTGACGTTAAAGTAGTTGAACACGGCTAAATTAATTGTAGCAAGTCCGATGACGGTATTCTCAAGCCCTGTCGGTTGGACGTCGATTGTCAGTACGGCTATAAGCACAAACAAAAACAGTGCAAACAATACAGCTGTCGCTATGGCGTAAATTATGATTGTCTTCTTCATAGAATAACTCCTTTCGATTTTGTATAAAGTAGTTATATCCAATTTTTAAGAAACGTAAAGGAGCTTTTTTTGAAATTAAGCGGCATTATTAAAATAAAGGAGCATTATAGTAATTCCGCCGACGCTTGAAGCGTCGGCGGTCGTATTTACCCGATTGAACTGACTTTTATAATCTGCGTTCAAAAATATTTACAATATCTAATCTAATTGATATAATCTTTTGCAAGGAACGGTTATTTCTTCAGCCTATTAAATAATAACTTTGAAGCTTTTACAGCTTTATAAGCAGGCAAAAAAATTTTTTAACTTTTTTAAAAAACCGCTTGACTCTCCTTTTAGGGGATAGCTTAAACTTTAATCATCAGGAGATGAATTATGTACAAAATCGGTGAGTTTTCATTGCTTTCCAAGATGACGGTAAAGGCTTTGCGCTTCTATGAAGAGCAAGGCTTGATTAAGCCCTGCTTTGTGGACGAGTTTACTTCCTACCGCTACTACTCCGCAGACCAGCTTGCTCAAGTGGAATTTATCGTTAAACTTCGGGAAATCGGGCTTTCAGTCAAAGATATTAAAAGGGTCTTTTCCGGAGAGGACTTAAATTTAATTTTAGAAGAACGAAAGAAAAGCATTGATGAACAAATTGGTTTGTGCAACTCTCAACTCCTGAAAATTAAACTTATGCAAAAGGAGCAAGCTATGAAAGAACAGATTTTTATCAAAGAAATACCCGAATACACCGTCTACTATAAGGACGGCAAAATTGCAAACTTTGGCGAGATACCTGCCTTTGTTTTGTGGGCAGGCACTGAGTGCGCAAAGGCTAACCCCAACTTAAAGTGCGTGGAGCCCAACTACTGCTATTTAAGCTATTTAGACGGCGAATACAGGGAAGAAAACATCGCTATCCGCTACGTTGAAGCGGTTGAAAGCGTTGGCGTGGAGACCGAGAACATTAAGTTCACCACTATCCCCAAGACGAAATGCGTCTGTATTCAACACAAGGGAGCTTATGCCGATATGCGCTCTTCCTACAACGAGATTATCAAGTATATAGAAGACAACGGCTTAAAGATTGACGGCTTCCCCAGAGAGTGCTACATAGACGGCTGTTGGAACAAGCAGAACGAAGATGATTATTTGACGGAAATTCAGTTCCCTGTTAAGTAAGGTTTTATTTAAATTAGAATACCGCCGCACGGCTCACTGCCGTGCGGCGGTTAAATTTTAAATAATTAATGTAAACACATTTTAATGAGTTTGTCGTAGTTCCTTTTAGAGCGGTAACGCATGGGCAAATCAAGCCAGGTTGCCTTGTCCACTATGCTCTTATAGTGGGTGAAGGTTTCAAAGCCGACCTTGCCGTGATAGCCGCCTATACCGCTTGCACCGAAGCCGCCGAAGGGCATTTCAGAAGTCGCAAGGTGGATAACCACGTCGTTGATGCAACCGCCGCCGAAGCCTAAAGTTATCGTCAACTTCTTTATCGCCTTTTTATCGGACGAGAAAACGTAGAGCGCAAGCGGACTGTCGTTTTGAGAAACGTAAGAGATTACTTCACCTATGTCCCTATAGGTCATAATCGGAAGAATAGGTCCAAAGATTTCTTCCTGCATAACCGCATCGGAAAGGGTCACGCCGTCAAGTAAGGTGGGTTCGATTTTTAAAGTACGTCTGTCCGCCTTTCCGCCGTGGACCACCTTTGCGCTGTCTATTAACCCCATAACCCTTAAAAAGTGCTTTTCGTTGATTATCTTGCCAAAGTTATCATTTGCAATGGGGTTTTCGCCATACTGCTTAACTATCTGCCTTTTAAGCTCTTCGATAAGCTTGTCGTGTACAGACTGCTCGCAGAAGATATAGTCGGGGGCGACGCACGTCTGACCTAAATTTACAAATTTGCCCCACACTATGCGCTTTGCCGCCAAAGGGATATTCGCCGTTTCATCGACTATGCAGGGGCTCTTTCCGCCCAGCTCTAAAGTAACAGGTGTTAGGTTTTGAGCCGCTTTTTCATAGACGAGCTTGCCAACCGCTTTGCTGCCCGTAAAGAAAATATAGTCGAATTTGGAATTTATAAGCTCTTCGTTAACCTGCCTGCCGCCGAAGATAACTGCCACATATTCAGGGGGGAATACGCTTTCAACCACCTTTTTTATGGCTTGATTCGTGTTGGGCGAATAGGCGCTTAACTTTAAAACTACGGTGTTACCTGCCGCAACCGCATCTATCAACGGGTCGATTGAAAGCAGGAACGGGTAGTTCCAAGGGTTCATAATCAGCACGTTGCCGTAAGGGGACGGAAGGCGGTAGCTTTTCGACTTGAACTGTGCAAACGGGGTTTTAACCTTTTGCGGTTTTGCAAAGCGTTTTGTATGCTTAATCATATACGATAGCTCGCTTAAGGCGAGACCCGTTTCGCACATATAGCTCTCGCTTTCGCTCTTGCCTAAATCCCGATTGAGTCCTTCGTGAATTTCGTTTAAATTGTCCTTAATTGCGGCATACAGTGCCTTCAAATATTTAAGGCGGTGAGCAGGGTTTAACGTTACTCCGCTTTCAAAATAGTCCTTCTGGGCCTTTAAAATGTCTTTTACTTCCATTATACTCCCCCCCCTTTATGCGCAGATACATTTCCTTTAATTTTTCCCTATCCCAGAGCACAGGTACGGGATAGAGCGGGTTAGCTTCTTTTTCGGCGTAAGTTGCAAGCTCTTCAATATCTTCCGTATTTATTACGGGGAGAGTTGCAGGGATATTAAATTTTTTGTTTAGACTTTTTATCTGCGTAATCAGCTTATCGGCTCCCGCTTCGTAAGTGTCGTCAGATTTTGCAATTCCGCAGAAAACGGCTATTTGCCACAGCTTTTTATCGATTGAAGAGCCGTACTCTTTTAAAACAACGGGCAAAATTACCGCATTTGCAAGCCCGTGAGGCACGTTGTACTTGCCGCCGAGCGAATGGGCGAGAGAGTGAACGTAGCCGACGTACGCTTTAGAAAACGCCCTGCCTGCCTTATGCGAAGCGACGAGCATATTCTTCCTTGCAACGGGGTCGGGAGAATTATAAGAGTTTTCAATATTTTCAAATATAAGCTTGCAGGCTTCAAGTGCGTCGGTACGAGTAGACTTGTTGCCGCCCCTGCCTATATAGGCTTCTATTGCGTGGGTCAAGGCGTCCATACCCGTCGTAGAGACGACGCTTTTGGGGAGAGATAAGGTAAGCTCTTCATCGAGTACGGCATAGCGTGGAATTAAAGGGAAGTCGTTTATTGCATATTTGTGACGGGTCTTTGCATCGACTATTACTGCCGCCAAAGTCGTCTCGCTGCCCGTACCTGCCGTTGTAGGGACTGCAATAAGCAGCGGAATCTTTTTGCCGACCTTGAGTATGCCCTTTAAGTCGCCCAAAGTCTTTTTAGGCTTTGCGATAAGTGCGCCCACTCCCTTTGCACAGTCCATAGGCGAACCGCCGCCTACGGCAATAAGGCAATCGCAACCGCTAACTTTATAAATTTCAAGCGCTTCGGCGACGTTTTCCGTCGTGGGGTTGGCAACGACTCCGTCATAGATTGCATAGGGAATATCCCCTGACGAAAGGCAATTTTCTAAAGTTTTGGTTAAGCCTAAACTGCGTATGGTTTTATCCGTTACAATGAGCGGTTTTAGCCTGCCATTATCTGCTAACGCCTGGGGAATTTGTGAAATTTTTTCTATAATTTCAGGGTCCCTATAGGGCAAAAGCGGAAGTGCTATTTTTAATACAAACTGAAAGGTACGGCAATATGCCGCTTTGAGTACGTTCATAGTCATTTTTTTCTGTATAAAGTTTTACCTGAATTTATTCGGCTAATTTATTATAATAATTTTCAAGGTTTAGTGCTACCGTCTGCAACGTGTCATAGAAACGGGTACGCTCTTCGTCGGTAAAATCGAAGCTGCAAGCTTCCACCGCCTGATCAGCCTTTTGCGAGATATATTCCGCCAAAGTTAAACCGTCTTCCGTCAAGGTGATGACTGCGTTATACTTGTTCGGGTTATAGCTGACGTACCCCTTCTCCTTCAAGGTCTTTAAAGCACGGGAGATTGCCGCTTTGTCTTCCAAAGTTAATTTCACAAGCTCTGTCGCAGTGAGTCCGTTCGGGTGGCTGTTTAAATAATAAACGCACATCACGTGAATGGTCTTTAAGCCGTAATCGGTCATTTCAAACGTCTTTATTTTATGCACTAGCTTATTCAGCTTCAGTACGGTTATGGTGAACTGTTCAAATATCTTTTCCATTGCAAACTCCGATGTTGATTAATCAACAAGTTGTAGTATAAACTATTACGGCTTTTTTGTCAAGCTTAATTGTTGACAAATCAACAAGTTACGATGTAAACTGAAGTTTAATATTCTTAATACTGATTACGCCGAGCGCAACCTTCGTTGCGCTCGGCGTTGGTTTTTAAGCTGTTCAGTTGTTTAAAATCTTATCGGAAAGCTCGATTATTTTATCTGCATACTTGCGCTTTCTATGCTTTAATATGGCCTTATAGATAAAGTAGTTTACGCTGACGATGACTATACCCAACACTCCGACGACTATACCTAAAGGCATTGCAAACGACGCCGTAGTTAAAACCTGCATCGCAAAGCACATGCCCGTACCAAGCACAAGCGCACCTATAGTGCCGAGAGTGAATGCACAAACTTCCGCAGGTCTTTTAACCCTTTCATCCAACTTGCAAAGCTCGTCAAACTGACTTTCCTTTTCACTCTGCTCGCTATAATTCTTCTTGATTTCTTCTACTATTCTCTGTTCCTTACTGCTCATTTTTAATAACTCCTTAATGATTTTGTACCTTAAGTATAAAGAGCAGTTGTTATTAAATTACTAATTATTTGTAAGCGTTAAGTATTTGTTTTGTTAAAAATTTATTAACCGTTTAAAAGCTCTTCTGAAAGCTGTAAAATCTCTTGAGAATACTTTTTCTTAAGCTTTTTAAGAATAAATCTCATTAACGGATAGGCAACCCCCATAACGGCGCACCCGACGAGCGCAACGACCGTCCCCCAAACGTATAAAGACCACTCCATCGCCATAGACATGCCCAGCCCGAATACGAGCAACCCGACTATGCCCACCGAAATGGCAACGCCGTTTGCGGTGTTCTTTACCTTTTTATCAAGCGAAATTAAACGCTGAAGTTTGCTCTTGTCTTCTTTGCCCTGCGTCAGATACGAGTTGCGTATGCTCTCTATCTCTCTACGCTCGCTCTCGGTCGGAGCGGAATAGGTATAATTAAACTTCTCTTCCATCTTTTATTCCCTTTAGTTTTATACTTGCAATAACTATCATATAAATTCCCAAAGCTGCGGTCAATACGCACACCGCTGTCCCCGTAGCCATATTCATCGCCCCTTGCATAGCCGCATCTCCGCCGAACTGCTTGAACATCGCCGTCTGTAGGGCGAGAATCGAAACGAAGGCGTCGGCAAGGTTTATACTGCGCAGAGTGCTTACTACTGCATCATCATACTTTTTTGCCTTGACGGCATTATAAATTGCCATAATTATTTTATAAAAGGCGTACAGTGCGGCAACGTAAATCGTGTAGCCATAGTGTTCAAACGAGTTTGTACCGAGCACCATATGCAATATCGCCATCGACAGAGCAATAGGTAACACCGTCAAGCCTATGCCGCATAGACGGAAGATTTTTAACGCCTTGACCTGGTAGTTAATACTCCCTCTGTCAGGCTGGTTTTTACCGCCGTATAAATGCAGAACCACTCCCCGCATTACGGCAAGAAGCAGGTAGTAAGCGGTAAGAGAGCCGTACCAGATCGACCTATAGATTATAGCCAAAACCCCGTTAAATACCACATATGCACAGCTTAATGAAAACGAGCCGATGGCAAACACGACCGTCCTGAAGCCGTATTGATTCATAAGCTTATTTGTAAAATTCCGCTTTTTCAGCCCTGCAATTATTGCGCTTTTGATTTTCGGTGCAGTCACTATTACGATATAGATAAAATAGCCGAGCGACAGCGCCGCAAAGACGTATGCAACGTAGTTTATTACGCCTTCCGTAAAATATAAACACAGCAACGTGCAAGCTATGGCGCACAGCGTTACGGCAAGCCAGACGAGGACAAACCACACGGGCGGACGTTTTAAAAAATCTAAAAACTTCTTCATCTTATGCGTTGATTGCTACGGTGAAGGAACTACCCTTGCCCACCTGACTTTCCACCGTAATCTGACCGCCGAGCACGTCTATAACCTTTTTCACAAGCGCAAGACCCAGCCCGTTGCCCTCCCTTTGATGGGACGTGTCGCCCTGATAGAATTTATCGAAAATGCGTTCGCCCATCTCTTTGGAGATGCCGCAACCTGTATCGGTTATAGTAACGACGGCTTTTCCGTTTTCCTTTTTAAGGTATACGCCGACCGTACCGCCCTGCTCTGTAAACTTGATTGCGTTCGAGATGAGATTATGCCAGACGATATCCAAATATTCTGGGCAGGAGATTATCTCCAACTCCTGCAAATCGCAGTTGAGTTCAATGCCCTTACTCTCGATTAATTCTTCATAAGAGATAACTACCTGTGCAATGCTTTCGTCTAATCGGAATTTTGTTAGTTCCAAGGCGAGTTGCTGGTTTTCGAGCTTGTTTAGCCTTAAGATATTCTGCACGAGAGCCGTCAACCTTTCGGAAGCAGAAACGAGCGTTTGAGCGTATTTTTTACGGGTTTCGCCGTCCATGTCGTCCCCCTGCAATGCAGAAGCATAGTTTGAAATTATGGAAAGCGGCGTCTTAATTTCGTGCGAGACGTTGGAGATGAAGTCGCTATGCAACATCTCGGTCTTTTCAAGCTCTGCCGCCATTAAATTCAAGTTCTCTTTTATAAAGTCGTATTCGGTATAATTGGCGTACTCGTGAGTTATCTGAAGCCTTGCGGTAAAATCCCCCGAAGTGATTTTATCGGTTGCCGTAAGTATTTCGTTTACAGGCTTATCCACCGTATACTTGCGGCGTACATAGTCTATAACGGTTGCTACAAGGGCTAAAAATATTATAGCTACAAGCATAACTATCGAAATAACCGTTTTGTCGTCGGTGTAGCTTTTAACGAGCTCTAACACGACTACGGCAACGCTTACTACTACCGATATGGATATAAAAAAAAATATTGCCCCGAAAATAGAGCTGAATTTCTTTTTTCTTCTATTCATTTTAATACCGCCTTATAGCCAAGCCCGTGTACGGTGACGATTTCAAAACCGTCACATTTCTTCGTCTTTTCCCTGATCTTTACGATATACACGTCAACCGTTCGTGAAGTTGCAGATGAGTCGAAGCCCCAAAACTCTTCCATAAGCTGCGTCCTTGTGAAAGTTCTCTTGGGGAAGGAGAGCAGTTTAAATAAAAGGTCGAATTCCCTGACGGTAAGGCTTATTTCTTCGCCGTCGATATAGGCGGTATGCTCCTGCGAGTTCATACGCAGATTCCCTGCAACCAACTCCTTACACCGCTCTATATTCGCCCTGCGCAGAAGCGCTTCTACCCGAAGCAACAGAATATCCACGTCGAAAGGCTTGACCACATAGTCGTCGATTCCAAGCTTATAGCCCCTCTGTTTGGAAGCCTTATCGTCCAGAGCGGTTACGAACAGAATGGGTATGCGGCTATCCGTTTCTCTCACCTGCGCTGCGAGAGCAAAGCCGTCCATCTCGGGCATCATTATATCGGTTACAATTAAATCAACCTGGTTGTCCTGCAAATACTCTATCGCCTGCCTTCCGTTATAACATGAAGTCGACTGGTAGCCGTTTTTAATCAGCCCTGAACAGATTATTTCGTTTAAAGCTCTGTCGTCTTCAACAACCAAAATTTTTATCATATCTCACCTTACGTTGATTTTCTTTTATTGTATCACAGGTTTGTTAAAATAATGTTAACTTTATACAGGTATTTAAAAACCGTCGGAAGCGCTTCCCGACGGTTTTAATATTACTTTTTCTTTTTTTCTTCCCTGCGTTTATCGTTGATAATTGCCAGAGCTTTTTCATCTATGACCTTAATCCCTTCCTGCTTGGCTATTTCAACCATCTGGGTTAAAGCCGCTTTTAAGAAAATTCTGGGAATCTTTGTAAGCTTGGCGCAAGCTTCGTCGGTGAAAGTCACTTCGGGGTCTATGCGCTTTGCGGCGTAAATAACCGAAGTTACGTCGCCGTCTTTTGCCTGAACCTTTTCCGCAAAGGGGCGTTTAAACCTACTGCACCAGAAGTTTGTGCTATCCCTATAGCCGTAGTCCACGGGAACGGGAGGGAAACAGCTTGCGTCAATGCCGTTGATTATGCCCTTATAATGCTTTGACTTCATTAAAATTCTGTCAATCTTTAAGATGAAGTGTGCGCCGAACTTGCTGGTGATGCCGTTGAAATTTCTGTAAGGCGGTTCGTACCCCTCCAAACAGCCTGCCTTGTCGAGATAGGCGTCTTCCAAACTATCGTCCCAACTACATTCAAAAATCTGGAAGCTCTCTGCAACGAGCTTGGGGCGGTCTTCACCCAAATCGCTATCTTCCAAAGTGAAGATACAGTTTTTCATCTTCTCGGCAGTCGTCTCGCCGGGGAAGCCTAAACGCACAGCTTCCTTGAAATACTTGCGTTTATCGGGGATAAAGTTTAGCGTCGCCTTCTTTGTACGCAGAATGTTCTGCGCCGTGTTAGAGCTGTTTCTCGCCTCTAAAATCATTGCATAATGCCCCTTGCCCGCAATGTAGTAAGGGAAGCATAATGAATATGCGCCGAGATTGGTTAAGCCGTCTTCCGACACGGTTGAAACCAATATCGTGGGCATAGGGAAAAAGGACGAAGTCTGATAAAAGTTGTCTACTATTCTTACGTTTTCAAAATCTTTCATAATATCACCTCACAGTGATATTATACTCTTTTAACCGCTTTTAGTCAATATGCAAAGCCAAAAGTTTAGTTTAAAAATACCCCGACTCGCACGTTACGAATCGGGGTTGAAAAATTTGTTCTATTATTCCTTGCCGTTCCAGCAGTAGGTGCAAAGGCACTCTTCAGGAAGACCTGTTGCTTTAATCATATCGTCGAGGCGGTTAAAGCGGAGCGTCGTAAAATGAAGCTCCTTTGAAATCTCTTCTTCCATCTTTAAATACTTCTCGGTACCGGGAGTGGAATATTCTTCAAGTATTTCGGAGGTGGGGGTACACCCTTCCAATCTCGTTATCACTCTGCGTGCGATAAGCTCCATTTCGGAAGTCGAACGGGAGAAGTTTAAGTACTTACAGCCGTACATTATAGGGGGGCAGGCAGAGCGGATATGCACTTCCTTTGCACCGCTTTGATATAAGAAATCGGTAGTCTCTCTCGTCTGCGTTCCCCTTACGATCGAGTCGTCGACGAGCAAGAGCTTTTTGCCGTTGATTAAATCGTGAATGGGAATGAGCTTCATCTTGGCAATTAAGTTACGCTTCTGCTGTGTGGGGGGCATAAACGAACGGGGCCAAGTGGGCGTATACTTGATGAAAGGACGGGCGAAAGGTATGCCCGACTGGTTGGCGTAGCCTATGGCGTGTGCGGTGCCTGAATCGGGAATACCTGCGACGTAATCGGGCTTGACGTCGTCACGCTTTGCCATATACATACCGCTGTTATAGCGCATCTTCTCTACGCTTAAACCTTCATATGAAGACGAAGGATAGCCGTAATAAACCCAAAGAAAAGTGCAGATTTTCATCTTATTTCCGGGTGCAACTAAAGTCTTAACTCCGTCTGCAGTCATTACGACAATCTCGCCGGGACCCAACTCCTTACAGTCGGTATAGCCTAAATTAAGGTATGCAAAGCTCTCGAAGCTTGCGCAATAAGCACCCTCCTTCTGACCGATGACTATGGGCGTTCTGCCAAGCTTATCCCTTGCACAATAGATGCCCTGCGGCGTTAAAATCAACATTGACAGTGAACCGTCGATTATCTCCTGCGCAAAGCGGATACCTTCGATAAAGTTGTCCTTTTGATTTATGATTGCTGCGACAAGCTCGGTTGCGTTAATCTCGCCGTTCTGCATCTCGAAAAAGTGAGTGCGCCTGTCGATTATGTTTTCTAATATAGCATCGGAATTATTGATCTTTCCTATCGTTGCGATAGCAAAGGAACCGTGATGCGAACGTATGAAGATGGGTTGAGCCTGATAATCGGAAATACAGCCGATACCCATAGTTCCCTTCATCGATGAGAAATCGTCAGTAAATCTCGTCCTGAAAGGGGCGTTTTCTATGCTGTGAATGGACTTTTCAAAACCCGTTTCGGGGCTGTAGACAGCCATTCCCGCCCTTCTCGTGCCGAGATGTGAGTGATAGTCGGTACCAAAAAATAAATCGAATACGCAATCTTCTTTAGAAGCTACACCAAAAAAACCGCTCATTAAAATACCTCTCTCAACTTTTGTAACTTGGATTTATCTTTGCAGCCTAAACATTTTAACACAGTATATTTAAAATAGCAAGCGAGCGGCGAGCATAGAAGCAAAAAGTTACTCTTGTTTTTTAAGTTAAAACTTTGACCTATATTGACTTTTTAACGCCATTGTGATAATATATTTCCGCTTTCAAAGCAATAATACGCAAGAGGTGAAAAAATGAAAAAATTTGTTAAAACGGCTTTGGTTTTTTTGGCTGTCGGACTCGTGTGCGGCGTATATTACAGGGAGTTTTCCAAGGGCTTCGGCGTGACTAACCAGTACCTTACTTTGGGGCTTGCACACCCCCACTTCCTCGTACTCGGCGTACTCTTTACCCTTGTTATCGGAATTGTTGCAGATAAACTTGCAAAATGCCAAAGCAAACTGTTTAAGGCAGGATTTATAACCTATTTAGCGGGCGTAAGCGGCGCAGGCGCAATGCTGCTCGTAAGAGGTACGCTTGAAATACTTGAAAAATCGGAGTTGTCTGACTTCGTAATTTCTGCAGGGGCAAACGGTGCAATCAGCGGTGTTGCCGGCATTTTCCATGCCGCACTCGGCGTTGGAATAGTGCTTGTTTTTGTATCTCTTTTGCTTAAGGAAAAGAAGGCTCAAGCGTAAATCTGACATTAAAGATTTGCCTTTCAAACAAGTGTGTTATAAAAAACAGAAATGAAATTACAATTAATTGTAATTAATTGTCATAATTCAAAATCCCCAAAAGTTCACATTTCAAAAGTTGTACTTACTGACCTTTTATGATAAAATATCATAAGTTAAATTATCGTTTTAAGTCGGTACGGAGTATAAATGGCACCACAATTAACGCAGACAGAAATACAATTGGCAGCGGAAGTAACGCAGACAGCCGTACAAATTTCAAACCAGAGCTTTTTTACAGCCCTGATTGCTTGGGGAAGTATCTTCACCTTGATTGCCACCGTGTGTCTGTTCTTGACGAGAAAATTTAATAAAACAAGGCGCATTTGGATGACGTGTATGTTGGTTACTTGCTACCTGCTTTTGGCGTTTGACGCTTGCGCATACTACTTCCGTGGCGATTTGAGAACTGTCGGCTACTATATGGTGCGTATAAGCAACTGCGCTGTATTCCTTTTAAGCGACGTAATACTGTTCTTTTTCAACGGCTACGTTGCCTGCAACCTGTTCGGTAAGGCGTTTTTAAAGGACAAAGAGAATATCTTTCTTGCCGTAAGGCTTTACGCAGTGTACGCAGTTGCCGTTATAGGAATGATTTTAGTAATCGTTTCACAGTTTACCGGGCTTTACTACACGATAGACGAATTTAACCTGTATCAAAGAAGCGATTTATTCTTTATTTCATTACTATTGCCTGCGCTGGGCATGTTGATAGATTTGTCTATCGTCATTCAATACAGGAAGAATATCAGCAATGAAATTTTAGCGTCCCTTCTGTTATACCTTATACTCCCTTTAATTGCAGAGTGCATACAGATTTTCTGGTACGGCCCTTCACTCATTAACGTTGCAATTTGTATCGCCGTAATGATTATGTTTGCATTTGCAATTATCGACCAGAACAAGGTGTTAACCATCAAAGAACGGGAAGCTTCGGAGCTTAAAAGTTTGTTAAAGTCCGCCATTGACGAGAAGGAACGCTGCTACTCGGCTGTTGCACAGATATATCTTTCAATGCACCTTATCGACGTTAAGACAGGCAGCTTCAAGACGATTAAGTCCGCCGAGAGCATTGAAAAAAATAAATACCCTGAAAGGAGCGATTACTTCCCCGTACAGATTAAAAACGTAATGGAGAAGCTTGCAACCGAAAGGTTTAAAAAGGCAGTTCTATATTTTACCGACATATCCACTCTCAACAAGCGACTTGCAGAGAAAGACGTCATTGAACATGTCTTTTTAGGTACTGCTTCAGGCTGGTGCCGTGAAAGCTTTATCAGGGTCGACAACGACGAAGACGGCAATCCGAAGCACGTTTTGTACTGTGTTGAAGTTATTGACGAGGCAAAACGTAAGGAAAACTACCTGCAACACCTCGCCGAGACGGATATTATGACTGGGCTTATTAACAGAGGCACGGGCGAAAAGAGAATTAAAGAGCTGTTGAATAAGAACGTCTACGGGCTATTTTGTCTTATCGACTGCGATAAGTTTAAGGAGATTAACGACGAATTCGGTCATTCCGTAGGCGACAAGGTTATCGTTAATATCGCCAAATGTCTTAAAAAATCGTGCAAGGATAAGGATATTGTCTTCAGGTTGGGCGGCGACGAATTTGCCGTTTATATGCCCGGGCTTGTGACCAAAACGGCGGCAGAGAACTTTTTTAAAAGGTTTTTTGACAACCTTGCAAAGATAAAAATTCCCGAACTTGAAGACAAAAAAATTAGCGTTAGTATGGGTGCAGATTTCTTTATGGGCAAAAAGATTTCGTTTGACAACCTTTACAGAAACGCCGATATGGCTATGTATGAGAGTAAAAAGGTTGCAGGCTGCAAGGGTACCCTTTACAAAGAAGACGTCACGCAATGACGGTTAAATCAGTTTAATAAAAAACAGACTCCGTAACTCTACGGAGTCTGTTTTGTTATTTACAGTTTATATCAACTGCGGCTTTCACGGAAGCGTTCGTACTCTTCCAACAGCTCGGCAGAGATGCTGGGTGGAATCTTTTTGAAGGCTGCTTCGAACATTTCACGGTTGAGCGGAATGGGAGAAGACAGATTATCTTGCTGCATTTTTTCAAGCGCAAGGCGGCAAGCTTCTTCAATTATTCCGCATATATCCGCTGCGGAATAATAGCCTGCCTTTTTAGTGTAGACGCCTACGTTATGGTCACGCACGACAGTCTCCCTTTCGGTCATCTCCAGAATTTCATCGCAGGAAATTCCGTCGAGAGCGATATCCTTTAACTTGCTCTCAATAATTGCTCGCTTTGCCTCCCTGTCGGGGGGAGTAACGTGTATTAAGTGCGAGAAACGCTTATACCTTAAATAAGCAGGGTCGATTACGTCGGGGCGGTTGGTTGCGGCAATCATTATACGCTTGGAGCCGTTAACGCCGAAGCCGTTAATCCTTTGCAACAGCTCGGTCGTGACCGCAGACTTATAGTCCTTTGTGTCCTGCCCCCTTTTGCTGAATATCGATTCACACTCGTCCACGAACAGTATTGCACCGTCCTGGCAGGCGTCCAATTCCTGAAAGAGTTGTTTTACGGCTTGCTCCGACTCACCGACGTAGGATTTGAAGATGTCTGCAGGGGTTACGATGAACAGGGGAAGCTGCATTGCGTTTGCAATTGCTTCGGCAAACATTGTCTTACCTGTACCCGGAGCGCCGTACATAAGCATACCCAAACCGCCTTCAAGCTTATAGTACTTTAAGACGTCGGGGTTCTGCGCCATATACATAAACGATTTAACGAGCTTTTTGACGTTATCCAATCCCTTTACGTCGTCGAACGTGGTTTTGGGAATGGTACCCGTTATGGACGAGCCGTACTTTTGCGCCATCTCGGTGAGCTTTTTCGCCTGCAAAGAAAACTTCTCGCTCTCGGCTTCGTCGTTTAAACGCTCCGCAATGCTCTTTGCAAGCTGTGACGCATGCAGGTACTCCTTTCGAAGTTCTGCTTGTTCTTCACGGGACAAATCGTTTTTATCCCTTCTGTTATTCCTTATTTTACGAATTCTATCGATAGTTTCTTCATAGCTCTTCTTTAAACTGTCGATGCTTTCAGCTTTTGCAGCAACACTATTGTTTCTGCCTATACCTGCCATATGCTTCCTCCCTAACCTTTAACGTTTTGCGTCTTTTTAACAATCAGTCTATGATATCGTCGATACCCTTATCCGAAGAGCCGTCGTCCTTTTTATCTGAACCGCTATCCTTGGGCTCGGGAGCTTTAATACCCCTCTCTTTAGCCATCTGCATAATGTATAATTCTGCGGCAGAAGGCGTAGGCGCAGGTGCAGGCGTACCGGTCTTTTCGGCACGCTTTTGCTCCTTTAATCTTCTCTTCTCGTCTGATTTTAGCATAGTAAGGCGCATATTCTCAAAACCTGCCCTTAAGGAATCGGTTATGAGATGAGCGTTCTCCAACCTGTCGGTAATATTTGCGATAACCGTCATCATACGCCTACGGTTGTTGCGCATTGCACGGCGTGTGCGTGAACGCCTGATTAACGAGGCGAAGGGACCGTAGCTCTTTTTAAGCAGCTGCTTATCGAATTCTTCGTTGATGGTTACGGTATCGTCGATGAATTCAATCGCCGTGGAAAGATACGAAGTCGCTACACGAACAGACGTAAGAATTGAAATAGCTTCCTTCATCTGGAACGCAACGTCAAGGAAAGTGACCATCATCTGATAACGGTAGTCTTCCTTACCGTAAGTATTATAGAACTCGAGCGTCTTTTCCGCCATCTCGTCTATTTTATCGTTCATCACCTTTTCTTGACGTTTACGCATTATCTTCTCTTCCTGTATGGAGAGATTGCCTTCTACAACGTTATTTTCGGGGGTATCGTAATTACGCAATTCTTTTTGTTTTTTAGCCATTTCATTTTACTCCTTAATTTGTTTAATATCATTGAGCGCTTCAACTAGCGCATTCTTTTCTTTCTGTCCGTTATCCACCCAATCGTGAATGAATACGGGGTGTATCTTCCAACCGCAACGAATCAGGTTTGAAACATACCTTAAGTTGTAGTCAAGATAGTCATACTTACCGCCCACGGGCTTTTCGCACCAAACGCCGAGCAGAGCTTGCTTTAAATCTGGCGAGAGCACTGCAATGGGTATTCTCACCGAACCGTCCGTTACGCCGTAGTTGAACACGACTCTGTCCATTGATATGCCTTGACTGCAGATAAAATCGGCAACCTGATATATAAAGCCGCAATCTTCCTTGCTGCTTACAAACTGCTCCCTGCCGACCGTACAGAACCTTTCAACCGTCTCAAGGTATTCCCTTATGTACGAGACGCTGTCGGCTGTAATCTCCTGCGGGCGGACGGAATGAATGAGCGTAACCATATTCTGCGCTCTCGTAACCGCAACGTTGAAGATACACCTGCCGAGCTTGCCGCTGTTGAGCTGGCCAAAGTTCATATGCAGACCGGAAGTGCGCTTGCCGTGTGTTAACGACAATATCAAATGCCCTATCTCCTGCCCCTGAACGGTCTCTATCGTCTTGAAGAAGATGAGCTTTTCGGGCAGGTCGTCAAAGTGTTCGAGCGACTGCGTTATCTTGCGGTTTAACTCCGTATCTTGTTTGACCTTGGCAAGTATTGCCGCACACTGCAATTCACCGAACGCAACGACTCCAACCGACATCGAGAGAGTCTTGCTCTTCTCATCGAAGTACCTGTCGAAGTGCAGGCGCAACTCTTCCACAACCTTTTCGGCTTCCGCAAGATTGACGCCCTTACTTACAATGCCTTCGGGGACGTACACGTCCTTAAATCCAAGACCTTCCACTCCCTTTTCAGGAAGCCTAGCAGGCACAGGCGCAGGGAAGGTACGCATATTGGGATAGAACAGCTTTTGCGAGAATTTTATGAGTGATTCCGTCTTTGAACGGTAGTGACAGATAAGCTCCCTTACGGGGAAGCCTTCACAGCGGAGAGCAAGCCCTAACGCTGATATTTCAGGCTCTAATGAGCCATAGCCTTCTTCTTCATCACCCGTTATAGGCGAAAGGGTTACGAAGTGCTTTATGGGGGGCATCTGCCATTCGTCGCCCACGATAATGCATTGCTTACTGCGGAACATAACGGGGAGCATAAGCGCAGGCTCGAGCTGGCTCGCTTCGTCCACAATCAGCACGTCGAAATGAGAGAACTCATCCGTACGGAACAGAAGACTTGCCGTATACGGCGAAAGAATCATACACTTTTTAAGCTTTAATATTCCGTTGCCGTGTTTTTTGAACATAAGGCGGAGATTTTCACCCGGATTGTTATCCTGTATAAAGATGAAATCGCTGTCTTCGGGTTTAATCCTCCTTAAGCACCTACCCTCTATAATATCGGCGTTATAGCGGTAAACTTCGTCTTCAACCGCCCCTAACTTCTCCAAATCGCTCTCTAAACCGCTTCCCAGCCCGTTGCGTGCAACGCCCAGAAGCTTATTGCAATTCTCAATCGCAAGGGCAAAGAAGGAGTGTTCGAACGCATCAGCAAGGCTTACGCCGTCAGGCAGAATAATTTCACCCTTTTCGAAGGGATATAAGAATTCGGATATGGGCAGGGGGTTGTCCTTATCGTGCTTGATTTTGCCGTAAGCTATAGCCGCACCGATGACGTCACGGTTATCCGACTCGTCAGCAAATATCTCAAGCTCTTTAAAAGTACAGTTGCCGCCGCATACCGCGTAGTAGTTATTGAAAAATTCTTTGCCGAAATCTTCTAACCTTACTATGATATTTTTAATGGAACGAGCGGCTTTTTCGCCAAGCCCGTGCAGTGCGTTAAACGCAGACGACACGTCTTTGCGCTTCCCGCCGATACTCTCCCACACCTGACCGAAACGCTTAAGGGCGCAGAGCGATGAAGCCACGCTCTCTACGCTTTGCCCTTCGCTCCGGACGGGAACAACGGCGTTTACGGCATTGAGCTCTTCCTTTAAAATCAGGTGCCTGTAGCCGCACTCGAAGCCTCCTATAAGCTGACCTACCGTGACGTCGCCGTACTGCGTAACGCCGACTTGCTCTGCACATTTGAAGAGTAAATCGCTTGCAGAGACGACGTCCTTGACGTAAGCGTACACCTTATCGGGTGTGCAGTTAGATGCAACTGTCAGTGCGCAGGCAAGCTCGTCTTCGGTTAGCTTTTTGCGGAAACAACGGTAAATGAGTTCTATTTTTTCGTCAATCTGACTCTGCAACTCAAGCGCCTTATAGTATTCCGACGTAGCAAGGACGATTTCCCCGAAAGTCGGTTTATTCAAAAAGCTCAAGCCGCAGAGAACGGAGTACGCCTTTTTCGCCTTGAAGTCGAGAGCTTTAGGTCTGTCAGAACGGGAGTTATAAGGTGCGAGAGCCTGTGCGTATTTCGCAACGGTTTTTGATTGCTCCTTATCAAGCTCGCTTTTGAACACGCTTTGGCTGTTGCCGAGCGCATAGCTCTTTCTCTTCGACAGCGCAACAATATCCTGTACTATGTCGATTAGCGAAGCAATCGCCTTTTCGCCTGCAAAACTTTTGCCGTCAATTAAAAAGATTCCTGAATTTTTCGAAATAATCTGAACTTCCGAAAGCTTAAGGTTCCTATCGCAGGTGAGTGCGTTAAGCCCTATAACGGTGCTGTCAATGTCGTCATTGCGCTCTAATGCGTACCCTTGCCCGAACTGACTGTATGCCGCCTGGTAATTTTTAAGCTTGTCTTCAAGCCCATCAATCATCTGTAAGACGGCATCGTTTGAAACGACGTCCGTTACAGCCTTTTCGGCAAGAAAGCTCTTAATCGCCGATAGTGTTACTTTTAATGGCAACCTTGAAGGTTCAAGAGAATACTTTGACAGAGCTGAACGAACTTCGCCTTGCGTTGAAAGTGCGCTCTCGCCCACTTCTCTGCAAACTGCGATTGCCCTTTCCACGTCACAACCGTCGTTTACGTTAAACCAAGGACACAGCCAGATTGAATGGGTGCCGTTTTTCGTTAACAGCGGCATATATTGCGACGTATGCTCCACCGCAGTGTGCAATTTGTTATACTGCTCCCTTGTAATCTGCGCAACAAGGGCGGGGTCTGCAAACGGGACGACGGGCATATCTATCTTGCAATAGGCGTCCATTGCGGCATAGAAGCTGTCGTCACATATGCACTTCTGGTTGAACATTAATTCTATGTATGCGGAAATTCTTGAAAGGAGTTTCGCCCTTTGCGCCATAGCGTGGGAAGAATCCTGCTCAAGCGATGCAGGCTCCTTGTACTCCTTACAAGCCGTTATAAGCCGTTTGAAATCCTGCTTGACTTCCGCAGGGTTAATCTTTGCCGCCTTACTCTCCGTTTCGCTGTCTAAAAGCATTGTGAACTTTCTTAAGTTTTCGGGGAGCTTGGCGTACACCTCGTTTAAAGCCGACAGCTTTTTAGAGGCGAACATTACCTTTTTATTCTCCGAGAGCAGAGCGGCTATCATATTGGCGATAGTAATGGTCTTGCCCGTACCCGGGGGACCTTTAATTACCATGCTCTCGCCGTTTACAGCTCTTGTTATTATATCTGCCTGAACACTGTCGTAGGGCAATATATATTTGGGAACCACCCTTAATTCGCCGTCGGAAACGCAAGGGGTTGCGTTTAAAGAGAACAGCTTTTCAATCAAGGGGTGGGCTTCTATCTTATCCCTGTTGCGCCTGATATCGTAGTAGGTACACAACTCCGAATGGTTGTACTGCGAAATTGCCACAACGTCCTTATCGAACTCAAATAGAGTATTGTCGTCGCCGTCCGAACGGTTACACGAATTGACGTATGAAATGACCGCATTAAAATAGCTGTCGCCGTCGCCTAACGCATTTAAATCGACGGCGGAGTCATCGCCCGAAACCGAGACGGGTTTGGGGAAACCTTCGGCAAGCTCTTCGCCGTAAATCTGCTCAAGCTTGGCAATAAGGCAGGGGTTGACGTACGTTTCTTCGTCGCTAAACTCAATAGATACAGGGGCGGAGTTTGCAGTAACGATAAGTCTGATGGGGAAGATGAGCAAGGGGGTTGAAATATCTTTGGATACTTCTTTGCCGAAAGACTGTACGCTGACACGCCAGCGGAGTGCGCCGACGCTTAAAAATAGCGGATTGTTGCCCCTTAAATTGAGTTCCTTCCTTACATTCGCTATAAACGAGTGAAGAGCTTTAACGTCGTTTATGCCGTCGAAGCTGCGCCAGGCAAAGGTGTTGATATGCCTGCTTACTCTCTGTTCAGCACCCGAGGCAAGCGCACTGTTTAATAAAATAGTGTTGCCCGTCTTGCCCTTTCTCTCTGAAATAACTCCAAGCGTATATGCACTCTGGTTGATACCCGTATGACTTAAGAAATATGTATTTCTTCCGCCGTTTGCACCTAAATCCATGAGCTTATTGTCAGAAACGTCGTTTATATGTAACAGTTCACCTATAAACCCGTCAAGTAACTGCTTACTCATTTTTTACCCCTTGTTTTGCACCTTAAATCAGTCGAGATTGATTAAGTTAAGTATCTGTCCCCTGTTTATATCTTTACCCAGACAATCGTCTTCAAAGGCACGAGCGTCGCTTTCGTAAATTTGAATCATATACACTTCATAACCCTTATCTATGGAGCGGTAACGGGAATAGTTATATCTCCACTGATCCACTCGCCCGGGGGTGATATGCAGTTCGGTTGCGTACCACTCCTGCCAGCTGCTGTTTATTGCCTTTTGCTGGAATGCGTGGAAACACTCGTGACAGACGGCTTTGGCTACCCAATCGAAGCTGGAAACCGCACTTTCCCTGTACAGTATCCTCTTGCCTCCATCGCAACACAGTCCGCCTGCGCCTTTTACGCCTATATCTTCCTTTACTTCCACTACGGGAATTATATCCACGTCAAGCGCACGAAGCACGAGCTTGCACGCTTCGGTAAGTCTCTCCGACTTTATTTCAACGGGGAAGGTACGCCAATCGTCCGCAGACGCACCGCCGAGCAGGCAGTACGTTGAAATCATACCGCACTTCTGAAAGAGCGTAAAATTCCCCTGCATAATCTTGCGGATATTATCGGGATTTACAAGACGTATATCGTCGTAATCGAACTTCTTCGTCTTGTTAACTATGACGTCTTCGTGATAATTGCCCCAACCGCCGTCTATAAATAACGCCTGACGGACGAGATTGAGCATATACTTTTCTGCCAAAGCATAGTTATCAACCGACCGTTCCGAAGCGATTTTTCGCCAATCGGCACCTGCACGGAACGCCTTGACCGCCTCGTTAAGACCGACGAAGCCGACGAAGGGCATATTCTTCTGAACCCACTGCATATCGTCGGCACTGTCCGAAATCATTCCAAGCTCTTTAAGCTCTTCTACGGTAGGCAGAAAGTCGGGCATAGAAAGGTAGAACAAACTTACGTCTAAAGGCGAATACTCCGAATCGTCCTTAACGGCTTCAAGCACGGCTTCATAGACCTTTTGAGTGCCGTCGTCCGTGACTATATACGCCTTTCTGCCGTCTGCACAAAAGTCGATTACAGCCCTGTAAAATGCGTTGCGGTTATCTGCCCTGAAGTGCAATGCACCGTAGATGACGCAGTCTGCCTTTTTCGCCTTCAAATCCTTGAATACCGATTTAATGACGCTTTCGGGCAAATTTTCGAACGCAAGCGCCTGCATCGTAAAGATTTCAGCCCCGTTTGAACGGGCATACGCAAACAGCTCCGCCTCTTCGCTGAAAGGCGTACACAACACTATTGTGCGTGCAAGGCGTTCTGCGTTAATAATTGAGGGCTTATATTCGTAATTTTCCTTTTTTAATTTTGAAGTAACGTTCTCAATGCCCGTTTTTATCAGGCTTTCCGCCGCCTGAACGTTGAGCTCGTCTGCGTTTGTTTCGGCAAACTCCACAATCTCGCTTAAATCGGCAATGAACTGTTTTTTAACGTCGGGGAATACCGCATTTCCGCAGAATACGGAAGGGGCTATTTTTAAGTTTTGGGCGGCGGCAATCTTTGCCTTAAGTTGATTTGCTACGTTTAAACACTCTTCAGCGCCGTTTGCAACGCACCTGCCTTCGCAGTCACGCACAAGCGATTGCAATTTATGCGCTTCAACCGCTATTGAGTTGATGCTATCGGCGGCGGAGCTTACGCTCTTCATAAGCTCAATCGTCTTAACGTAGGAAGGGTTACAGTTTTTTAAAGTATCTGAGATATACCTTTGCAGTATTGCGTAGGAGTCGGCTTCGTAACCGTTGCAAAAATACTCCATTGCATAGATTTTTACGTTTAGCTTGATGATTAAAAAGTCTGCAACTTCCCTGTTCTGCTCGCTGATATCAGCGCTCTTGAAGGCAAGGGTAGCCGCCTGCAACGCACCCTTTAAAGCCTTTAAATCAAGGCTGGTTTTATATACGGTATTAGCACCGTCCAATACTTCCTTTATAGTTGGCATAAAGGCCTCCGCCTTGCTTTAAACGTATTACTTGTCGTTGTTGTCAACGTGTATAGTACCGTCCGTATTGTCGTTAGAATTCTTATTGAAGTCGGCAATGCCGCCGAGACCGCCCATATTCATCCATGCTTCCATTGCTTTTTTGTCTTCAGCTTCGGTGTTGAGCGTATTGTTTAATCCTATTACGTTAGGCGAATTAACCTTATTCTTTTCACGCTTGTTGGCGTCGAGCATTTCCTGTACACGCCTTTCTTCTCTCTGCTCCTTACGGATAGACTCAAGCTCTTCGCCAAGCTTTCTCTGCGCATTAATCTCATTCTCAACTACAGACGTGATGGATTCAATCTTGGTGAACATCTCTTCCCTGCTCTGCATGGAAGCCCTGCCGGTGAGCATATCACGCAGAACCTTAAAGTCGATACGTCCGCATAAGATTACGAACATTGCAGGGTCGGTTGTACGGTAGTTTTCAATCTTGCCAAGGAAGGTCTCATACTCCCTTACGACGTTCTCCCTTATTCTCTTATCCGAACCCGCATCGAAAATTTCCTTGCGAAGGTCGGTTATCTGCATCGTGTAGTCGGCTTCAATCCTGTTTAAGTCGTCCTTGCAGGCGGTAAATTCATCATTGTACGCAGTGCACATCTGGTTTGCTGACGTTGCGTTAATTTCACCGTTTTGGTACTGCTTTTTAACGGTGTTGAACAAATCGCTCAACTCCTTTAAACGACCGTTTAATCTCTCCTTTTCGCTCTTTAAAGTCTCTTCAAGCTCCTGAAGCTGTGCCTTCTTTCTCTCAACGTTGAAAATCGTAGTCGTACCCTTGCGGTAGTCGGCAAGCGATTCCTTTAAACCGTCAATACGCTCGGCATAGGGAGCCGCCTTGATAATCCTGCTGACGTCGTCGTAGTCAGGGTTATAGACGTAGTAGTGCTTCTTCTCCTGCGCACGGTTGAAACGCTTTACGCTTGCGGAGAGTTTGCCCCACTCTTTAGCCTTTTCGACCGCTTCCTTCAACTGGTCGACGTGGTCGCTGTAGCAGTTATAACCCGATACGGCACTTCTCCAATCCATTAAAATATCGAATATTGCCGACTGGTAATCTGCCGCTTCTTTGGACTGTGCGTCGACTACGTTATCCAGCTCCGCCCTTATCTGTAATAAGAGAGCTTTGCTTTCGTTAAGCCTTTTGCACAAATTCTCATTGTCGCTTCTAAAGCTTACTATCGCATCGGAAACCTTGATACAATCGTCAAGATTCTTTAAAAGTTCGTCCTTCATATCCATATTAATACCCCCGTTTAAGTCCCCTACGCTCTTTAATATTTTTTGGCGTTGGGTCTCCATTTTTGATAAATTAACCATAACGTAACTTGAACCGTTTAAGAGCTGTGCGATTAAATCGGACGTCTTTTCGATTGCATCGTCCACCCTTTTAAAACCGTTCTGAACGCCGTAAGTTGCCATTAAATACAAATCGTTATACAGCCTTTTAGCGTACACCGCATTTTCATCGTTTGAATAGCCTGCAATGCTCTCGTTCAATAACGCTTCGTTGAAATATATCTCGTTATCCTGCAGAATTTTTATCAGTTGTTCTTTATTCATACTCCACCTTTACTTTTGATGTATTACGCAATCAACAAGCTTTTTCGCACCGTCCAAAGGGCTATCGATACGGTTTCTCATATGATAGTAGACGTCGTCGTCGCTGAAAATAAGCGTCGTTCGGTTTTGCAGCTGGACAACGTTTATCAGCTCTTTGAAAATTTTACAGCCGTTAGATGCGAAATAATCGCAGATAACGTTCCTGCTCTTTTCCTTAATGAAGCGGTGACCGCCGAGATTGTTATTGAAAAAACATACCCATACGACGCTGCTCATAAACCCGTCGTCGGACAGCGCCTTCGAAAGCTTATTTTCAAACTCCTCAGTGGGTGCGGCTTTTGCCAAAAAGTTGTTGCCGACAATCCAGAGATTGACGTGTTTTGAAGCCTGCCAGGCAAAGCCGTCCCTTGAAAAGCTATTTTTAATCTCCTGCGCACCCATCCTTAATATGCCGAACAGCGGCGCACGATACTTATTGCTCTTGCAGGATTTAAGCACTTCCTGAAAGGTCTTTTCTATATCCTTATTCCTTGTGAATACGATTGCCGACTCATCTACGGTTAACTCGGGGAACAGGGTTAAAATTCTCTGCTTATTCCACTCGTAACCGTAATTGTCTTCTATATCCCTTAAAATTGCAGACTCCGAACCGGCAAGCATTTCAAGGAACATTCTCGCCGTCATCTTTTTAAGCTCTTCCCAATTCAATTCGGGGTTGACGCCGCTATCGACGTACGGAGCTTTTTCCGCATATACGACCTTTGCGTAGTAGTCGGTTGCCATTCTGCAACGGTATTCTTCGGTTCGGTCGGAGTCGATATAGTCCTTATCGTAGTAAAAACCCATCTTTGCGACGGCGTGCGGATAGCCGAGCTGTACGGCTTGACGGCAGAGCTCTATCGCCCTTTCCATAATAGAAAAGTCGTCCTGCTCTTCCAGCCACTTGCAATAAAGACTTTCTGACAGGGCGAAAAGCTCCTTTCCGCTCGCCGAAATATGTAGGTTGGGGATATAATCCGTAGTTACCTTTTTGCTCGGAAGACTTGCTCTCTGTCCGTTATATAACTCCAGCTCGTCCATCTGCATGTTCTTTTTCTTCATATTGTTTTCTCCGAATATCAACCTACGGTAACGGGGTCTTCTGCCGATTTAACGGTGATTGTTACGTTTACCGTAACGCTCTTATAATTGATTGCGTCGGTGGGATTGAAGGTCACTGTGTAGGTGTTGGTACCCACTTCTGCCACCTTATCACTACCGTCTGCCCAAACCCAGCTTCCGCTTAACGTCTGGGCGGGGAGTTTAGCCGTTATGTCGCCAAGCGTTGCGCCGTACTCTAATTCTTCGCTTAAGATATAGTTTCCGCCCGTAAACCCGTTGAGAGCGGGTGTTGCCTGCGTTATGGTATAGGTTGCGTCTTCGGTTGTAATAACGTAATTTGAATATTCGCCTACTACTACCGTTATAGCATAGGTGCCTACGGGCGAGGTGGAAGTTGCGGTTGTTGTAACACTGTAATTAACTTCATCATTATAGTTTGTTCCGCTTGTAACGTTTGCTGTAAGCTGTGCAAGATTTTCACCGTAAACCGAAGTTGCATTGCTTGCCGTTATGGTTAACTTGGCTTTTGCTATAGTATATGTACGGCTGTAGTTTGAAGGCAATGCGTAATTTGAAGCCGCCGCACCTGAAAGGGTTGCCGTTGCGGTGTAGCTGCCTGCGTTGGTTGCATCTCCGCCTGAAAATTCGGCTTTGACGTCGTCGCCGTCGACTGCGTTATTTAAGGTTGCCGCAACGTTTTTAGCGGTACCGTCATAGATAAGGTTTTCATAACCGCTCCATGTTAGGGTGACTGTACGCTTATCTATCTTATATATTCCAGTATTGCTGGTTACGTCATAGTTGGCGGTTTCGCCCGAAAGGTTGACGGTGATTGCGTACGAGCCTACAGTATTTCCCGTTTCCCTTGAAAGGGTGTAGTTGAAATCACCGTTATAAATTTCGCCTGAAACGGTTGCCGTTAACTCCTTCTCGCTATCGCCGTATACGGCGGAAACGCTGTCGGGAGTTATTGTTACCGAAGCTTTGGCAATCGTATAGTCTTTAGCGTATGTATCCGATAACCTATAGTTTCCTGCGTCACTGCCTGCAAGAGCGGTCACTTCTGCCGTGTAGATGCCCACGTCGGTCTGATTGCCGTTAGCCACTACGGCTGTGACGTCATCGCCGTTAACCACGTAATTTAAGGTTGCCGTTACGTTTTGCGCTTGACCGTTATAGGTAAGGTCGGTTGCATTCTGCCAAGTGACGGTGACGGCTCTTTGATTGATTATAAGGTCGCCGGGCAAGAAGGTTATTTCGTAGTTGTAGGAAGTTAAGCCTGAAATTACTACGCAATCTACGTAGGTGCCTACGTTATTGGAAGTGTTTGTATACGAATACTCAATCGCACCGTTTAAGACGAAATCGGTTTCGTTGTTGACAAAACCTTCGAAGTCTGCGCCCTGCCCGATTGGCGTGATGCCGTAAACGGTGGTGCAATCTTTTGCAGTTGCCGTCAAGGGAGCCTTCTTTATGGTAAAAGTCAAAGAATCGTTCGTCAACTTATAATTATTATTCATGTAGACGGCTTTTACGGTGTGGGAAGCATATGCGTCTGTACCGCTGCCGTCAATTCTCAAGGCAATCGGTTGATTGTCAACGCCCAAACCTGTAGCCGTAGGCACCTGGGGCAAGCCGTTATAGGTAAAATCGTAGTCGGACCAAACCACTTCGACGTTGAAAGGAGTTATTGTAAGACTGTTTGTCCCTGTACTATCGATTTGATAATTTTTTGCCGAAGTTTCGTCTATCTCGACTTCGAACAGGTAATCGCCTGCGTTGGTACATTCGACGGTTGAAGATAAGTTGCTTTTCAATTTATACGTTAATTGGTCGCTACCGATGAGCTGGGAATTATCAAAGGTTGCCGAAACCGTCTTTGCGCTGCCGCTATACACCCTGTCGTCTTCTGCGGGCATATCCCAACCGAAGGAGATTGTCTTTTTGGCAATATTAAGGTTTAATGACTTGGTTACGGACGAAACAAGCGAAGTCACTTCTCCGCCCACCGTCGTGACGGTTAATACATATTCACCGTCATATTCCCCCGATAACGAAGGGGTTGTAAGCGAAAGGTCTTCGGAAGAACCAACTCTTACGTTGTTATGCCTCCACTCGTAGACGAGCGAAATTCCGCTTGCGGGGGAGCTTGCGTTAGACGCAAAGGTCACGTTTTCGCCGTAAGTGATTGTATAATCGTTCAGCACAACGGTAGGTGCGTTTAAAGTCCATAAAGGACTAATCGAAAGAGCAGAACTGTTTAAATTATCAATCGCTTCCGTAAGCGACGAAAATTCTCTCCAGGTTCCCGAACCGTCCTCGCCATACGTCCACACGAGAGAGAAGCCTTCCCTTGCGGTGAAATCGTTAAAGAACGTTCCTGCGCTGCTCTCCGCTATATATCTGTAGTCAAGGGCGGTTCCGTTGAGACTATCACAACAGAAAGCAGACTGCTTCGTCCTTAAATCGTACTTTGAATCGTTGCCCGAACCCACATAGATGCGATATACCTTTTCAAACTCTACCTTTACGTTAGCACCGTCGCCAAAAACGTAACTTCTATCCGACGAAATACTGTCAAGGATATAGCCGTTGCAGTTTTCATAGCCCCATTTAAGGTCTGCAACTATAGTCTTGTCGGTGTGGTTGAGATACTCATAGGTTGAAGCGTAGTCGGTTAACGATAGCGACTGCCCCTTATCGCCTATTATAATGGGCAATACGTTGCCACCGCAAGCGGCGTAAGCGTCTTCGTCATAGTCAAATGCGATATATCCTTTATTCTCTTCAAGATTGAAAGGCACTGTGGCGTTGGCGAGCTTAAGCACGTTTGCACGCCCCTGCGCATCGTCTGCACAGCTAAACAGCTTTGCACGGAAGAAAATTGCGTCTTCGCCATCGACAAGAATACTCTTCCCCTCGACGTTGCCGTTTGCAAGTTCAAAGGTGTCTACAAGTTCGAAATCGTCGTGAAGGACGTATTCCTTTACAGTGTTGTCGATAAAAACAGAACAGTTGACAGCCTTTACGGGTTTGCCGTTAAACGTCTCTTCTATCTCTACCTTTTTACTGCTGCCAGAAAGCACTGCGCTTACGGTATAGCTATCGTCCGCCTCGTTGTAATCGTAGACGAGAGTACGAACGCCAACGCCCTGACCGAAAAAGCCTTTACCGAATAAAAATACGGCGTAGAGCGCACACAATGCCGCAAGTATTAAGGTTATTATTATGGTGAACACACTGCTTTTAAACTTTTTGGAAGTGTATAAAGCCGTGAAGATTGCACACACGATGGACACTGCGTGAACGGCAAGCCACAGAATAAGCGCAACCGTCGTAAGAACGGTACCGTCTAATGTCAATAAAATTACCGTTCCGCATATGCAGAATACCGCCGTCAACAAAATATAGACGAACCATACCGCTATGGAGTACTTGAAGCGGTAGTTGGTCGCAAACATGCCGACAGCTAAATACACTGCGTCGAGCACGAGCATTGCGCAGGGGAATGCAATAAATTTGAAGTCGTACGTGCCGATACAGAGCAATACCATTATCAATGCGTCAATGGCAATGGCAACGGAAGTTCCTACGGCTAACAACCATTTTGAATTGCTTATATTGCGTGAGGTATAAGTCTTTTCTGATTTATTACTCATAAAATTATCCTCTGCTTATTCTTTTGGGCGAATCGATATAACCCGTCTTGTTTAAGTCGAGTTTACTTAACACATATCTGTCCGTACCCAACACGAACAACACCGCCGTATCGTCTTCAAGGCAATACTTTTCCTGAAATAGATGTTTCAGCCTTATCGTATGTGAGATCATATTCTTATATCTGCCGTAAGCCGACTTTGCCGCTTGCTTCTTCTCGTCCGACATTTCCGAGATATCTGCGCAGAGCGGACAACGCCCGTCTTTTAACGCACCCGAAGTAAAAGGACGGTGGCAACACTCACATTCGGTTACCGCTTCTTCCTTTACCATACCCATCTTGTCCACTGCAAATTTCAGCTTTGACGTGAAGTAACGGACGGGGATCTCCTGCCTGTAGTCGGTGTAAATCTGTTCGGGGTAAGGGCAGTTTGCACACTTTTCTATACCGCCGTCAATAACCGTCTGACTGTTGCAGACGTATGCCGAACAACTGCCGTTCGTCCTTGCCACATTCTGGCAGACAATCTTGTTGATATGTTTGGATATTTCGCTATAACGCTTTATCTCGTTTACCGTCTCGTCGTCTAACCCCAAATCTTTTTTAGAAGGGTCTATCGCAACCGAACGGCTGACCTTACTGCCGTCTTCATCGGTAAAGGTAAAGTCGATAGCGTTCGAATAGATAAGCTCTTCCCTGCTGCCGCAATTAAGACAGCTGAAGGACAGACTGCCGCCGAAGCCGATTATTGCACGCAGGACGGGCTTATTGCCGAAGTAAATATCGTAGTAATCGTTTGTCCACTTGACGTGGGAGATGCTCAACACCTTGATGGACGTGCAGGCGATGGGGGCATTGTTATGTACGGCATTTGCAACCAGCCTTTTTACCGTCTTTAAATCGTAGTTGTCCTCTTCAAGGTTGGTTACAGGGTTTACAGTCTGCCTGTTACTGAAGCACAGACAGTCCTTGAGCTTTAAGTTATACTTGCCGTTTACAAGCTTTTCGAGCGCACCGAGCGTTTCGCCTGGAACGCTTAAGACGTTATTGTCAAACTTCTCGTCGTTTTGCGGAGCCTTCTCCAACATAGCGTTGATTAAAGCCGCTTCCTGCGAAGATATGGGGCGAATGTCCTTGCCCGTACGGCGGAAGTATATTTTACACATAACAGTGTAGCACGACTGACCCGAACCGCCGAGCTCAAGCTTTACGAATGCACCGTAAATATCCTGCGTTCCCTTTGCCTTGTTGCCCTTTATGAGAGTGACGTTGGGCATATTGAAGAGCCTTGCGGCTACGTTTCTCAACCCTTCTTCGCTCTCTTTTACGTCGACGGCACTGTCGTTTCCACACCTTTTATATTCGATGATAGAATAAGCCTTGTGAAATCTTATCGCTATGTTTTTAATTAAAGCCTTCCACTCCGAAGAGCCGTCGTCGAAGGTCTTGCCCTGACGCACTGCCGCAAACCAGGATGCTCCGTCTTCGCCCATAGATATCGTCTGGGACTCGCCAACATATTCCTTATCGCCGAGCAGGTACTCACGGGTGGGCGTAACTATTATCTGTCTGCCGTAATCGTCTTCCAAAGCTTCCGCACCTGCGTCCTTTAAACGCCTGGTTAAAAGAAGCTTGTATAAGCTGACGAACGTATCGGCATATTCGTTTCCGATTATGATTCTCTTTTTCTCATCTGCCATAGTGCGCCTCGTTAAAACTCTTCTTTAGTATTGTCCATTGCAAGAATGTTCTGTATTTCGGCAACCTTTGAAGATTCCTTTTCAAGCGTTGCACAGAAGGCGTCTTCGCCCTTTTGCGAATAATTCCACAGACCGTTTATGAACGCATCGAACGTCCTGGCTATGCGGGGGCGTATCTTTCCCCTTCTGCCTGCGGCTGAACACCTGGGGCAGTCTGCTTCCCAATGCTCGTCAAACCTTAAGACGTGGGGTACGCAATGCCCAATGTCGCCAAAGCCCTTTCTGCTCCTGCAGCCTATGCACGATTCGATTGCCTTTTCGTATTGACCAACCCTGCACTCTTTAGGGCAAATATTTTTAAGTTTACAGCTTCCGCACGCAAGCATCAACTCCGCATCGCCCACGTTGGCGTTAGCCCTATAGAGCTTAAGTGCGGCACAATCTGCAAGCTCGCCGCCTTTGGCGAACTTTGCACAGTGGCTCATTACGCAGATCTTGCGGCAGTAGATGTTTCTGTCGTGCTTTTCGCCGTTGGTACACATACTGATCGAATCGTCGTATACGCACTTATAGCCTTCCGTCTCACGGGAGCGGGAGAAAGTAGTTCGGCAGGTTGCACACTGAAAATCGTGGACGTTCATCTCACGCATAAGCGTGCCACGCTCTTCTGTGCGGCACAAATCGGTCTTGTTACACCACACGCCGCCGTCACGCTCTTTATAGGTTGCGTAGTCTTCTTGAGTCATTAAACGTACGTTGCCGCACTGCTTACAACGGAGCGTTACCATATGTTCGTTGTTACTGCCCGAAATAATGGTTGCGTCGCCGCTGTTGCTCGTCATAAGACCTATTCTCGTAAAGTATGCCAACACATAGCCTTCCAACGCATTCATATCTGCAAGCGAGTAGATGGTTACGTCGTTTTCCTGCTTGATACGGAAGACACGTCCAATTCTTTGGTCCATTGAAAGGGGGTCGCTCGTCACCTGGAAGTTGACTATGACGTTGCACGCCTGCAAATTAGCACCTTCCGTCAGCTGTGAATCGGTAACTACGAGAATTGCGTCTTTCTTGGCTTCAAAGCGGTTAACGAGCGAATTGTTCTCAATCGTTAACTCATAGCCGTCTAAAATTCTTTCGGAGAATTCAGGGAGTTTTTTAATCTCTTTTAAAAATTTATCCGCAAGGCAGACCTTCTCCTGCTTACTGCGATAATTGTAGCTGTAATCTTCCTTTAAAAGCTTATCACGCTTTAAACCGTAGTCGAAGAACACAAGCACCCTTTCGCCCTTGTGCTTGCGCAAAATTTCCAAAGTCTTTTTGAATTTGTTATCAAAACTGCTCTCTTGAGCGTCGACAGGAATTATCCTGTCGTGTATGTCGTATCTGCCTTCAAAATAGGTGAGTTCACGGAATTGGTGAATATAATAATCTTCCGCATCTCTCATAAACCCGCAGGACTTTGCGCAACCGCCCAAGCCCTTTATAAGAGCTGCGTTAAAATTACATTCTACCTGATAGTGCTCGGACAAGAACTTATTCGAACGTACAAGCTCGGCAACCGAAGTTTTGGTTCCGTCCTTTAAAAGTACGGCTTGGCTGCCGTCGGGATTAGTGCAGTCGTACTTCATAACGACGTCTGCAACGGTTAAAATAACGCTGTCTTTAAACTGCTCTACGGGGTAGAAATATAAATTTTTTACCGTCTTTTTCTTGTGCTGGAAGGTGTTGGGCTGGCGTATCATAATCTGGCGCAAAATACCTTCGTGATATGCAAGCGCAACGGCAGAATTTACCGCATCCCTGATTTTGAAATTGGAAGGTAACGATAAAAATCCCTGAATGAAGTTAAACTTTTCACCTGAAGGGAGATTGTCGAATTCTTCCGAAAGCCCTTCCTTATTGCAGAGCTTTGCATTCTTTTTGCGCATAAACGCTACGAACTCGCTCTCGTAATCGGCGAGCACTTGTTCACACTTTACACGGTTGATGAACTCCATAACCGTGGTTGCGCCGTGGCAGATGTAGTTTTTATAGTTTTCCTTACGCTCCCTGTATCTCTCCGATTTAGCGGCGTCGGATACGTTTTTACCGAAGTCTTTGGGGATACCGCCCTTCTCGTTGATGAAATACCAGAGATTGAACATATTCTCTAAATTGCCGTCGTGAGGGGTTGCGGACAGGAGCAGACAGTATTCCTTGTTCGCTTCCTTTTTGCACTGCATTAAAATGGATAGGAGCTTGAGTGCGTTGGCGTCTTCGCCGCTCTGGTCGCAAAGGTGGTGAGCTTCGTCCACGACAATTACGTCGAAGAGCTTGTTCTCCACGTCTTCTTCGTTCCACCTGATAAAATCGTCCCAACGGACAAGTAAGGGCTTATCGGGACTCATCCACTTGCCCACACGGTTAAAGTTTAACCCGTTAACTCTGCCGTTAAGGTTCTTAACTTCACACAAGGCTCCTATGCCTAAACCGAAGTATTTTTCAAGCGTTTCCTTCCAGGTGTCGTAAACCTGTTCGGGCGCAACGATGAGCATAGACTGCACTACGCCCCTGACGGCAAGCTCGCTTAAAACCACGCATGCTTCAAAGGTTTTACCGCTTCCGACCACGTCGGCAAGCATACCGAACCCACGCAGACGCTTTAAAAGGTCTGCGGCGGCAATGCGCTGGTGGGGTTGAATCACCGAACCGTTCATATGTACGTTTGGCATATATTCAATGCCGTACGTATCGCCCTTGTCCGCCTTTGAATACTTGTCGGGGTCTATCTTTAAATGGGCAAAGTCGTCGTGTCTGTCAAGAGTTTCCACATACGAAAGCATTTCAGAAATATCGTTGCTGTAACCGACGGCTACCGCCGAAAGTTCGCCCCTGTTTTCCTGACTTTTGAACGCCGTAGCCGAGACGGTTAAATCGCAGTCTTGAAAAAGATTGAAATCGCTTTCGCCCGACAACTCAATATTCGATTTTTCATTAGTAGGTTTTCCCATACCTTTTTCTCCCGTCAACTCTTAATAACGTTGAAGTTTTTAACCCCTGTAAAGTACAACTCTATCTTACCCGTATCTATAAATCCCGTATATCCGCCGCTATAAATAACTTTGGAAAACGAAGTAACGTGTAAATTTTCAATGAAAGGTACCGCTTCCGAGCCGTGAGGTTTGATGATTATTCCTTCACGCATCTTCAACCCTGACGGTATCTTATCTATCGGTCTGCCTAAATATTTACAACAGATTTTTGCCTGCGAACCGAATATACTCTTTAGCTGGAACTTCCTTTCCGCACGCATTCTTTCACGGGTGCCCGGCTCGCCTATGACTAAATAGTTCTTGCCGTCTATGGTGTAATACTCGACTTCGCCTTCCGCCTTTCTCTTATCTATCGAGCTCTGGCTTAAACGGACGGTAAAGAATTCTTCGTCAACACTCCTGTATAGCGTTAAACTGCCTGTGGAGAACACCGATTCCTTCTTTTCGTTGTATGCAGAGCCACGGTCGGCGAATATCTCCAAAAAGCGTTTTCCGTCTTTTTCCGTATAGGTACCGTAGCTGTAGGTGAGTCCTGCGCTGACGTCGTAGTTTTTAAGCGCAACTATCGCCGCACCTACCGAAGGCGCATAGACCGAATCTTCGTGTGACTGAATGGTAAGTCTGTCGCCGTCTTCCTTGTAGTCGTCGAAGGTATACACTTCTATCTTCGTGTTACGCCCTTTTAAGGCTTGGGCGATTTTAATCTTAAGATATTGGACAAACCCGTACGTTTCGGCAAGTCCGCCCGTTAAAATTATTTTGGATACGTCGTCGTTGACGGCAAGCTCACACTCGGCAACTATGTAGTCAAGAACACGCTTTGCAACCTTGTCGTTCCCGCTCATACCCACGCAACGCATCAAATCTTCTTTGGTAAGGGTGCGTTGAATGTATAAATCACGGTGAATGGATACAGGCACGCCGCCTTCGAATAGGCCGTTAAGACTTGAAATGCTCAACATCATCTTGGCTTTTTTAATCTCTTTCAAGAAGAGATATTGCTTGGACTGCAATCCTTCTTCGTGGATATGCCCCGAATCGCCTGCAGAAGGAGAACCTACCGTTTCCCTGTCCTTTATCGTATCTTCGATAAACGTTGCGATATTGAAGTCGACGTCGTTGCCGCCAATCTTTTCGGGGTCGGAATGGTCGATAGCCGCTTCCACCACGACTTTGCCCTTTCCGTTTATAAAGCTCTTAACGACAGATATCGTCTCTTCACCCATATCGAAGAGAAGTATGCCTTCGTCGTCTTTAACAACGCCACGCACTGCGGCAAACATACTTAAGGCACGGGCGGAATCCATTATTTTAGCCGGCTTTACACCGAACACTTTATAAACGAGATCGCCCAATTCGCTGACGTACTTATCGCCTGCATACATAGGATGCACGACCGAAAACTTTAAATTAAACTCCTGCCCCGTACGTTTAGCAAGCTCGTTTACAGCTTTGACGATTATACCTTTTACATACTTGAAAAAAAGTTCGCACACCTTTCTCGGCGTGTACCCTTCCGCTCTGAAAGTGCGGTCGCTGTCTATCAGCGAAGGGAAGTTTTCGAGTGTGCGGTTGGTTGTGGGGAAGTAAAATTTGGGGAAATGGTCGTTTTCGTAATAATGCTTCTCGTTGGGATAAATCTCCTTACCACGTTCGCAATCGGGCTTGGGATAGAGAAGCGAGAGCAGTGCTTTAATCTTTACTATATTTACGAAGGATTTTTCTTCCCCCATCTCCACTTCGTTGCCGAAAACCCATTTATCGCCGTCAAAATATGCCACGGCGGGGATTGCAACCTGCTTTACGCCCGTGTTCTCTTCGAGTTTACCGTAGATGGTTTTGGTGCCGTCCGAATAGGCATAGGAGAGTTTTAGCGTATCGCAACCCAAGTCGATTCCCACGCATAACGTACTCGCCATTTACTACCTCCTGATTAATTCGAAAAGCCGTCACGGTTCAAAACCCTACACTCTTCCCATTTTCATATACTCTGAATCATTATACCATAACTCATTGGAGTATGCAAGATTCAAATGTGTAAAAATTACATTAATCTCTATTTTTTTACAAGTACCGACAGGCATTTGTCTCTCAATTTTTTTATAACCTGCCGTAAGACTTTTAAACGAAGTTTAAAAAAACAGCCGCTCCCTTTCAGGAACGGCCGATGTATGTCAATTGATTTAATTACTTATTCTTTTTGCTGAAGAGATTTTTGATGCCCTTGCCGATGCTCTCGCCAAGGTTCTCTACAGCCTTGCCTGCCTTCTCAAGCGTATCTTCGATTTTGTCTTCTATTTTACGGGGGTTCTTGATGTTAGCCTGTGCTGCTGCAAGCCTTGCGATGGGTACACGGTAAGGTGAGCAGGAAACGTAGTCAAGACCAATCTTGTGGCAGAATTCGATGGACGAAGGGTCGCCGCCGTGTTCGCCGCAGATACCGCAGTGAAGGTTTGACCTTTCACCCTTGCCGAGCTTAACAGCCATTTCCATAAGCTTGCCTACGCCTGTCGTATCGAGACGGGAGAAGGGATCGCTTTCGTAAATCTTGCCTGCATAGTAGCTGGGAAGGAATTTACCTGCGTCGTCACGGGAGAAGCCGAAGGTCATCTGCGTTAAGTCGTTGGTACCGAAGCAGAAGAACTCTGCCTCCTTTGCGATGTCGTCAGCGGTTAATGCTGCACGGGGAATTTCAATCATGGTACCTACTTCGTACTTAAGGGATACTCCGCTTGCCTTGATAACTGCGTCTGCAGTTTCAACGACCGTCTTCTTAACGAATGCAAGTTCCTTAACTTCGCCAACTAAAGGAATCATGATTTCAGGAACGACCTTCCAGGAAGGATGACGCTTTTGAACAGCTATAGCAGCCTTGATAACTGCGTTGGTCTGCATTACTGCGATTTCGGGATAGGTTACGGTTAAACGGCAACCACGGTGACCCATCATGGGGTTGAACTCGTGTAAGTCGGAGATAATCTGCTTAATCTGTGCAACACTCTTGCCCTGTGCTTTTGCGAGTGCTTCGATATCTGCTTCGTCCGTAGGTACGAACTCGTGAAGAGGGGGGTCAAGGAAACGAATGGTTACGGGCTGACCTTCCAAAGCTTCGATAAGACCTTCGAAGTCTGCCTGCTGCATAGGCTCAATCTTTGCCAAAGCTGCCTTTCTCTCTTCAACCGTGTCGGAGCAAATCATCTCTCTGAACGCACCAATCCTGTCGGGGTCGAAGAACATATGCTCGGTACGGCAAAGACCGATACCTTGAGCGCCGAATGCCGCTGCCTGCTTTGCGTCCTTGGGAGTATCTGCGTTGGTCCTTACGCCCAATGCCTTATACTTATCTGCAAGGGACATAATTCTGCCGAAGTAACCGGAGTTGGGGTCGGCGGGAATCGTGGGGATAAGGCAATCGTAGATGTTACCGGTGGAGCCGTCCAAGGAGATGCAATCGCCTTCCTTGTAAACCTTACCTGCTAAAGTGAACTGCTTGTTCTCTTCATCCATCTTGATGTCGCCGCAACCGGATACACAGCATGTACCCATACCACGAGCAACGACGGCTGCGTGTGAAGTCTGACCGCCACGGACGGTTAAGATACCCTGTGAGTACTTCATACCCTCGATATCTTCGGGGGAAGTTTCAAGGCGGACTAAAACTACCTTCTTGCCCTTCTTGCCTTCTTCAACGGCGTCTTCTGCGGTGAACACGATGGAACCTGCAGCAGCACCGGGAGATGCGGCAATACCCTTGCCTACAACGTTATTCTTATCGGCTTCCTTTAAAGCCTTGGGGTCGAACTGGGGATGAAGGAGCATATCAAGTGACTTTGCGTCAATTTGCATTAATGCTTCCTTTTCGGTAATCATACCTTCGTCGATTAAATCGCAAGCAATCTTGATTGCAGCTGCAGCGGTACGCTTACCGTTACGGGTCTGAAGCATATAGAGCTTGCCTTTTTCAATGGTGAACTCCATATCCTGCATATCACGGTAGTGATTTTCAAGCGTTTTGCAAACTTCCAGGAACTGGTTGTAAACGTCGGGAAGGACTTCTGCCATCTTGGAGATGGGCATAGGAGTACGAACGCCTGCAACTACGTCTTCGCCCTGTGCGTTCATTAAGAATTCGCCCATCAAGCCCTTTTCGCCTGTTGCGGGGTTACGGGTGAATGCAACGCCTGTGCCGCAATCGTCGCCCATGTTACCGAACGCCATCATCTGTACGTTTACTGCGGTACCCCAGCTGTAGGGAATATCGTGGTCCATTCTGTAGATGTTAGCACGGGGGTTGTCCCATGAACGGAATACAGCCTTAACTGCTGCAAAGAGCTGATCTTTAGGGTCATCGGGGAAGTCGGTGCCGAGCTGTGTCTTATACTCTGCCTTGAACTGGTTTGCCAAAGTCTTTAAGTCGTTAGCGTCAAGGTCAACGTCGTATTCAACGCCCTTTGCCTCTTTCATGTTGTCGATGAGCTTTTCAAAATATTTCTTGCCGACTTCCATTACGACGTCGGAGAACATCTGAATAAATCTTCTGTAGCAGTCCCAAGCCCAACGGGGATTGCCTGATTTTTCTGCAATAGCGTTTACAACTTCTTCGTTTAAGCCGAGATTTAAGATGGTATCCATCATACCAGGCATTGACGCCCTTGCGCCTGAACGAACGGAAACAAGGAGAGGATTATCCTTATCGCCAAACTTCTTGCCGCAGATCTTCTCCATCTTATCGATATAGCTCATAATCTCGGCTTTGATATCGTCGTTAATCATCCTACCGTCTTCATAGTACTGTGTGCAAGCCTCGGTAGAAATCGTAAAGCCCTGTGGAACAGGTAACCCGATGTTGGTCATCTCTGCAAGGTTTGCGCCCTTGCCGCCCAAAAGCTCCCTCATGTTTGCATTACCTTCGGTAAAAAGGTAGCAATACTTCTTTGCCATAAAAATCCTCCTGTGGTTTTTATATTATTTTTTATTTTCCTGAATTTAGGGACAAGCTTCCCCCCTTATCAACTTTTTTATTATAATACAGCTTAAAGATTTTTTCAAGTAGTTAACTATATTTTTAACGTTGAAATTATAAAAATTTGTGAATATATTCATTTTTTGGAAAGCTTACAACATAAATTCGGGATGATAAAGGCGATTCGGCAGGCGCATTGAGCCTGCCGAATCGGTTAAAGTTATCGTTTTTTTTATTCAGTTCAGATTAAGTTGATATAATCCGTTAGGCATACGCACCTTGCGTCGAGCTTGTGAATTATGTACTCTCGCAAGAGCTTTAACGCACGTTTCTTTCCGTCTGCGTCCGCTTCGCCGAACTTCTTGCCGTCTGCAATTAAAAGGGCTTTAAAGGTCTGCGCGCTTACGCCTGCATAAGCCGAACAGTCCCAACAGGTAAACGAACCGCTGTGAAAGTCGAAACGGAGCTTTTCGCACCCTTCCAACCTGTTGCCGCAGATAGGGCAGAATTGGCTTAAGCTCAAGCCGTAGCCGCACGCCTTCAGCGCACCGAGCAAAAAGGAGATTAAGACGTTAGAATGGTCGGATACGCACATATCCCTTAACGCTTTTACGCACAGGGCAAAGATTTCTCCGCCGCCGTCCCCTTCGGTAGTCAAGCTTAACGCCGCTTCGCAGACGGCGCAGGCTGCGTAATATTTGTCCACGTCGCAGCGCAGTTCGTAAAAGCTTTCGCACTCGCTCGCCTGCGTTACGGTATATCTGCCGCCACGCTCGGCTAAAATATATTCCGCAAAACAAAAGGGCTGTGCGGCAAACTTTAATTTTGCGTTCGCCTTTTTCACACCCTTTATGCCTGCCGTTATCCTGCCCCTTTCGGCGGAAAGCAGCGTTAATATTTTGTCGTTTTCACGGTAGTCCACCGCACGCAACATAAGCGCGTTGACCTTTACTTCTGCCAAAATTATTTTCCTTTGAGTTCTTTATACAGCATATAGTAGCTGACCGAGCCCGTCTTTTCAAACATCTTCCAGGCGAGCTCCGCCGCATCGTTATCTTTAACCTTCATCTGCCCCTCCCTAAAAATAGGTTGAGCAAAACGAGCTAAATTATGAGTTCTTTTTGCCGTAGCCGAAGGTCTGCATGAGTGACGGTCTCTCCCTCCAATCTTCCTTGACCTTGACGTAGGTGGTCAAATACACTTTAGCACCCAGAAACTTCTCCATATCCTGCCTTGCAAACGAGCTGACTTCCTTGATTGCCGCACCCTGCTTGCCGATTAGTATGGCTTTATGGTTTGCCTTTTCGCAGACGATATCAAGGTTGATATTGTATACTCCGTTTCCCTGCCTTTCAAACTCGTTGACGACGACGGCTATGCCGTGGGGAATTTCCTTGTCAAACTTTAAGAGAATTTTCTCCCGCATAATTTCGGAAATCATAAACCTTTCGCTCTTATCCGAGACGATATCGTCTTCGATAACCCTATCCCTTTCGGGCAGGAGCTTGACAATTCCGTCGATTAGATTTTTTAAGTTTATACCCTTGCGTGCCGACACAGGATATACGTCGCAGTCAATGCCCGCTTCGTACAGCTTTTTGACGTTTTCGGGTATGTTCTCCCTAGGCATAATATCTATCTTTGTATGAGCGATTAGCATAGGGATATTGCCCGACGAATAGCGTTTTATCGTCTCTATATCGCTGTCCGAAATGCCTTCGTGACCGTCCAAAACAAACACTATTACGTCAACACCTTTGGAGGTGGTTTCAGTCGTCTTTTCCATCACCTGCGACAGGGCGTTTTTAGCCTTATATATACCGGGCGTATCGATGAAAACTATCTGATAATCATCGGCGTTTATTATACCCATAATGGCGTCTCTCGTCGTCTGCGGTTTAGGCGAAACAATCGCAACCTTTTCGCCAACCAGCACGTTTACAAGCGTGGATTTGCCTGCGTTCGCCTTACCTATTAATGCAACGTATCCGCTTTTCATAAGCTTTTAATTACCTCACTAATCCGAGCTTGGACATTACTCTCTCTTCCTTTGCTCTCATCTGCAGTTTGTCTTCGTCAGTCATATGGTCGTAACCCAAAAGGTGGCACACGCCGTGTGTCGCAAGGTAGAATAACTCCCTGTTTTCGCTGTGACCGTACTCTTCCGCCTGTGCCTTTGCCACGTCTTCGCAGATGGCGATAGAGCCTAAACACAGATTGCCTTCGTCGTCGGTATCGTAGGGATAGTCGCAAGACAACAGCTTTTTACCCCTGACGTCGTCGAGAGTGGG
The DNA here is from genome assembly GCA_051884135.1 of Candidatus Coproplasma sp. Taxonomy (GTDB): domain Bacteria; phylum Bacillota; class Clostridia; order Christensenellales; family Borkfalkiaceae; genus Coproplasma. The sequence continues at coordinate 125,712 of JBJEVC010000036.1, forward strand.
GAAAGATAAAACGTCGGTTACCCTGTCTATATTACGGAAACGGGAGTTTAAGTCCTGTATGGTTTGCTTGTCGACGATTATTATTTCAACCGTGAGCGGACAATCGGAAGAATACTCGCCTTCAAACGCCTGCTCAAGAGCCGAAAAATCTCTATCTTCACATATTATCTTTAACATATATTAACCCTTGTTGCCGATTTTAAGCTTGGGATATGCGATACGGTTGTGGTATACGCCTGAAAGAGTCTGGGCTATAGTGCGGCTGATGACCGTTAAATCTCGCATAGTTATGTTGCAATTTACGAACTGGTCTAAATTCATACGCTCTTCGATTAAGCTGCCTGCAAGCTTTTCGATGTTAGCCGCACTTCTGTCCGCAAGCGAACGGGTTGCCGCTTCCACTGCGTCGGCTATCATAATTATTGCTGCAATGCGTGTTTCAGGTGCGGGACCGGGATAGCTAAAGTCTGCAAGCTGCACTTCGCCGTCGCTCATCTTGAGCGCCTTGACGTAGAAATACTTAATTGGCAACGTGCCGTGATGCTGAACTGCCGCATCCGCAAGAAATTCGGGTAAGTGATATTTTTTAATAAGCTTTGCGCCGTCCCTTGCGTGGGAGCGAATAATTTCTGCAGAGAGCTCGGGGGGGAGCTCGTTATGAATATTCTTATCCGACTGATTTTCTGTAAACATTTCGGGGTTGGTGAGCTTGCCCACGTCGTGATAAAGGGCAGCCGCCCTTGCAAGTTCGCCGTCTTCGCCTATAGCTATTGCGCAGGCTTCGGTGAGCTGCGCCACTACCACCGAGTGGTTGTATGTGCCGGGAGCTTCGTTCTTCAATCTCTTCATAAGTTTTGCGTTAGGCGCCGTTATCTCCCTTAAGCGGAAGACGGTGAGTTCGGAGAAAATAAGCTCGAACAAAGGCAGTAAAACTATATATAAAAGCGTGGAAAGCGCTGCGCCTATTGCGCCGTAAGCGAGCAGAATCCACTCCGAAGTCATTCCGCCGAAGAGTATTTCCATAACGGTTATAATAACTTCGATAGGCATTAACACCACGAAGAAGAGCAGAACGCTCTGCAATCTCGTCTTAACCGAACGTGCGAAGAAAATTACTAAAGTGCCTGCATAGAAGGACATAAGCAAGCAGGAGCAGTATTGTAAAAATACTGTGGAGTCAAGCGCAACTGCGGTAATATTTATATCCATTATGAATATCAAAAGCGCATTGATAATATTCATAAACAGGGCAGGTTTTCTGCCCAGAAGCGTTGCGCTCATAACGGCGAAAAAGGCAAAGGGGCGTGCGTTAGGGTCGCCCAGCAGAGCCGTCACCACAAAGCTGAATACTATTGATAAATCCAAAAGAGCATATAATTCTATCTGCTTGGAGAGCTTTGTCAATACTTCGCTACTTTCAAAATAGAGATACAATAGCGCTATTGAAAAGAGCAACAAAACGCCTGCAACCACAAAAATTGCCTTGCTTAAATTATTTGAAAGGTAGGTCAACGTATTGTCACCCTGCTTTACCGCAAGCATTGCAAATGCGATTGCTATAGTAATCAATGCGTTTAAGAAAAAACACATCGAAGCCGTAAGCTCTTGCTTTTTAGTCAGTTTTATTTTCACTTTCATTTCTCCCGACGCCTTGGTTTGCGTATGCACGCACAATTCGCATAACCAGCGTATTACGCACGACGTCTTTATCCGTAAGGTTTATAAGCGATATTCCTTCCACGTTTTCAAGAAGGCGAGCGGCGTGGATTAATCCGCTTTGCTTTCCTTCGGGCAAGTCAATCTGAGTTGCGTCGCCCGTAATAACCATTTTAGACCCGTCGCCTAAACGGGTTAAAAACATCTTCATCTGCTCCCTTGTGGTATTCTGCGCTTCGTCTAAAATTATAAACGAGTTGGAGAGCGTTCTGCCCCTCATATATGCAAGGGGTGCAATTTCAATAACTCCCCTTTCCATAAGCTTGGTATATGCTTCGATGCCCAACATCTCCTGTAAGGCGTCGTATAAGGGGCGAAGGTACGGGTCGACTTTGGTCTGCAAATCGCCGGGAAGGAAGCCTAACTTTTCACCTGCTTCTACTGCAGGGCGGGTTAAAATTATTCTGTCCACCTGCTTTTGCTTGAACGCCTGAACGGCAAGGCAGACGGCGAGATAGGTCTTACCCGTACCCGCAGGACCTATGCCAAACACGATTTGGTTTCTGCGGATTGCGTCAACGTATGCCTTTTGACCGACGGTTTTGCACTTTATGGGTTTGCCCTTAAACGTTACGCCCACCGTACCTGAAGAGAGCTTTGTTATATCCGAAGCTCTGCCGTCTTTCGCAAGCTCTATGCAGTAAATTGCCAGACCGCTATCTACCTTTTCGCCGTTTTCGGCAAGGGTTATCAGGTTTTCAAATACGTCTATTGCGGTATTTACGTTCTCCTCGCTGCCTTCCACTACGATATTTACGCCGTACACACGGCACAAGACGTGCAGTTCCCTTGAAACGGCGTTTAAATTTTCATCGAACGAGCCGAGTACCTTTGCAAGGCAATCGACGTTACCTGCGCTTATCTTTCTTTCCATATTATTTATAATAATCCTGTTTAATCAGTATTTATTGCCTGCGTAAAGAGATATGTAAATTCCACCTGATAGTAATAGCCGCCGTCGCAAGGCGTAATTTTCAGCGACTTTGACGTGACTTCATCGGCATAAAACGCAGTAGCTGCGAGAGCTTGCCTTTCGTTTTCCTGACTTTGCTCATCATAATAGAGCGAAATGGCGGCATTGACTTCTATTTGTGCATACCCTGCGGCAAGACATTCTTTTTTCGTGCCGTCGGGCATAAGCTCGTAATTGGCAATCAGCACGTCACCTATTATAGCGCTATCCCCTACTGCTTTTAACGGGGTTCCGCTTAAGACGGTTAACTTTATTACTTTGCCTGCCCTTTGCGCTTTAAGGGGCGAAGGATTGGCTTTGTTTAAACTTTCCGCCTGAACGTGAACGTCGATGACGAGCGCCCAACCCTTTCTTGTGACAGAGCAGAACTCCACATTTTGCAGCGAAGTTATTCTCGACAAAAGCAGGGGCTTATCCAAGCTTTGGCAAGCGGTGAATTTTTTAACGCCGCACTCTTCGGCAAGGGAGAGCACCTGCTCGGTAAGATAGGGCGCATTGCCCGTAACTTGCACTTTTAGCACAAGGCTCTGGGAGAGAACGCAGAGCGTTAAGAACAACACTGCGCCCACTATCACACCGAAGCGTTTTTTCAAAAAATCGGCAAACCGCATCTTTGCGCTTTTACGCCTTATGACAGTATTATAGCACGGGTGTTTGAAAATTGCAAAAACTTTTTGTATATATTCATTATTAACGCCAAAGCGCACCTTTGCGCCGTTAGCTTTTACCGCCCCTACGGGTATTTGCGCCTTTGCAAGCTTTTTTAAAACGGTTTCTGCCGTAGCCGTAACTTCAAAGATAACCTTGTTATTCAAAAGCAACCCCCGTGATATTGCCTTTAATTGACAAATCCTGACAAAAGTACTTGTCTATTACAAGGTTTTCACCCGAAATTATCACCCTTTTTTTATAGGCGGAGAGCACAATTTTTGAAGGGGTGTACTCTTCCACCCTTTTTACCGAAGTAAAATATGCCCCGAAGCTCGGTACGATTGTAACCGCCCCTGCCATATCAGCCCCTGCATCACTTAATAGTTGCTGCAAAATTTTCATAAGATAGTATATGTTTTTAGGGCAAGGAATATTAAATAATATGGTAAAGGCATATTAAAACCGCACGGCATAATCGCCGTGCGGTTTATGGGTTTGTTGGTTTGGTTGTTGGGGTTGGAGATTAGAATGACGCTCCAACTGAAACAGTGCTTCTTATATCGGAAATAGTAAAACTTGCACCGGTTGTATAGGATACGCTTTCAGTTTCACCGTTTTTTGTAATTGAGCTAATAGTAAACGTACGACGGTTAGCATTATTATCGTTTCCACTCTTATACGCTGAAACCGTTATTTCCTTTCCACCGTAATTGACTACAAGATTATTCCACTTATAAGTAGTAAATATATATTTACCACTCTGTTCAGGCAAGCTGATTGTTAAGCTATCACCTTCAAGTACGGAAATATTAAGCGTATAGTCTTCACTAGTTGATGATTCACTTACACCACCTGAAGCAGTAAACACTGTACTACTTCCAGACGATCCGTCAAAGGTTATGCCTACTGTATATTGCATTCTTGCATACAATACGGTGTTTGTAGCGGAAATAGCTGTTACTTGGGTTGCAAAAGTATTATCTGTATACCAAGCGTACAACGTACCGTCAGTAGCAGTTACCGAAGTGCTTTCAACAATCGTGCCTGAAGTTGTTTGAGTTATGCTTGCTAAATTAGCCTTTGAATTATTTGCCCAGATTGCATAGTAGGTTGCACCGTTCTCCGTGGTGATAGTTGTAAATTCAAGGCTTTCGTTGACCACCTTTGCCCAGCCGAGGAATATGTAACCTGTAGAAGTGGGAAGCACGTCAACGTTGTCCTTGTCGATTACACATGTAACACCTGTTTCGGAGTTTGAGAAGTCTTTGCCGGCGTGACTAAACTCAACCGCACTTATTACGTTAATTGTAACGGTAGTAGCTTCATAGTAAACGCTTACGTCATAAACAGTATCCAAAGAAATTGTATAAGGATTATCTGTTGCGTCAACGCCGTTGCTTACGTATTTAACAAACTTGTAGCCCGTTACTTCTTCAGCGGTAAGCGTTACGTTAGCTGCATAAGTAGCTTCGTTATAGACTTTATAATCACCGCTTATTAATTCTATGCTGCCGACAGCGGAACCGTCGTCAGCCGTGGTTGCGCTTGACAGCGTTAAGAGATAGTAAATGGTATCAGCTACGTCAACGTCAACGACTACCTGCGTTGTACCAAAGCTATCTTTTGTAATTGTTACGGTTGCTTTATACTTAAGGCACTTTTCTTGAGTAGTCGATAAAACTTCAAGGTATGCCTGAATTGATTTGCAAAGTGTTTCAGCATTGTAAACCGTAGCAACAAGACCTTCGGTAACGTAATTTTTAGCGATAGAATCAAAGTCGTAAGAATCACCCGTGTTGTTGTTTACGGTAAGATTTACATATGACCAATCAGCATAATCATCCAAAGAGTTTGAATAGAGAGTACCGTCACCGCTATAGTTGTAAGAGCCACTGGGGTCATTGCCAATGAAATGACGATGATAGATAAGCCATGATGCTTCGAAACGCCAAAGTCTAGTCCAACGTAAATCTGTCGAAGAGCCGTTGTATATTATGGTGTTAAAGTAAATTGACATTTCAGTTTTAGTAGCACCCGAACTTGTGGTACAGCCGTAGAAAGGAGTGTTATTACCCTCTTCGCCTTCTTTAAAGCTTCCTGAAATATTAACCGTATTGGCAAGGAATACAGCACTTTCCATACCGTAGTTATATGCGAACGCCAAATTATTTATGTAGGTGATGTTTGCAGGAAGGATAACACTCTTTATAGGGTTGTCGTCGGTGTTTTCAAATGCGCTTTCGCCGATCTCGGTTACGGGGTAGCCGTCGATTACGTTTTTAAGTACTAATTCTTTACCGCAGTAGAGCGAGTTGAATTCAGCTGCTTTGCCGCAAGCTACGAAGTGATAACCGTCGTATTTTTCGTCAGCGGCGGTGAGCTGATAGTATACGCCGTCAACTGCAATCATTTCTAAATCGCCGCATCTGCTGCAAATATGGTTATCGTATTTGTGACCGAGAGCATCAGTTACTTGCTGAGCAACTAAAGTTTCACCGCATTCTGAACAGTGCGAACCTGCAGTTAAACCCGTCTCGGTGCAGGTTGCCGCAACAGCTTCGTCCGTAACTTCGGTGTGACCGCTTGCTTGAATTGTATTTTGTGCAACTAAAATGGTGCCGCAGACCGAACAATATGAACCTGCGGTTAAACCGCTTTCGGTACAAGTGGGTGCTTGCGCTTCAATAGCTACGGGGTTGTGCGCTTCAAGCGCCAACTTACCGTCGCCCACCTTCCAAGCGGAAAGGTCTGCAATCTCGTTCAAGCCCAAGCTGTCGGTGAAATACTTGTCGCAACCGTCGTCGGTGCAATGGTAGTAAGCTAAATTCCCTGCAACCGAACAGGTAGAAGCTGTGCCTTCAACATATTCAAGGTTGTGCTTAACTGCAACAATGCAGTTAAGGACGGCACTATCGATTGAACTTGAAGAAACTTCGGCAACTATAAAATAGGGATTTTTGAACGAAGTACCCAACGAAAGATCGGATACGGATAACTTGGTTTCACCGTCGCCAAACGTAATCGAACTATAAACGTATGATGATAAGCCTGCAGTAATGCCGTTGTAATATGCACTCTCGGCTATTTCATAGCCGATTTGAAGGGGGGTAGAAAAATTCTCCCCAAAATCAGCCAGGTCTATAACCGTAAGGCAAAGGGTGTATTTCTCATCGGTAGAGATGAAAGTTGCCGTACTTGTGATATCGACTACTTTGTCCGCTACGGTGATTTGACTTACACCTGCCTTTGAACTTTCTTCGGCATACGCTGTAAGGTCATACGAGCCTTTAAAACCGCTGTTAACTGCCTTATCGGCGCTTGACATACTTATACCAATGCCAAGCGCAAGAACTGACAGTGCGGCAATTCCTGCCGTAATTATTGATTTTCTTTTAATATTTTTCATAATCTTTCCCTAAAAAAACATTAAACCTTAATGTTAAAGAAGTTCTTTATTGAGTCTATCGAATAACTGCTGGTTGATGCGTAATTGGTGCTGTTAGTGATTACGTCTTTTGAATCACATTTAATCACTTCTACTTGGGGCATTTTAAATTGTTTTTTTGTTTTCATAACTATTCTCCTTTAAAATGTTTTGAGATTGTTTAATATAGTTTTTTATTTTGTATAGTTTTCGTTCCACACGGCTTTGCACGCAAAGCCGTGCGGAAGTTTAATTGGGTTTGTTAATAAGCAAACGTCACCGTCATATCGCCTGAAACAGTCTGCGTGCCGGTTATACTTGAGCTTATAACACGCTGAACTCCCTTGTCGGAACCCGTTACTTCGGCGTCGTTTACGAAAATCGTATAGGTTATGTCACCCGTTACTACCGTTAAAATATTGTTCTTAAGGGTAAAGGTTGCCTGACCTTCGTAAATTTTTATACTTGTTACGTCAGTCGTACCGCCGACGACGTTGCCGTTAATCCTGTACGTATTTTCGTTTGCACCGTTCTCCAAAACGTGGACGATACTCGTGTCAAAACCGCCCCTTGTAAGCCTAATCTTAAGCGAATAGGTTGCCTTTGCTTCCCAAACGGCTGTGTAAATTTCTTCGCCGCTATCCGTGTCTATATCCCATTCAACAAAATTGTGGGTGAGCTCCGTAGGGGTTTCAAGCTCTAACTCTTCACCTGTTACAGGAACGGTTATCTTGGTTGCCGTATTTGCAGGAACGTTTACGCCGTAATAGGTAATCGCATATTCGCTGTAGACGGTTATTATCTTAGCAGCCGTATAGTCTATCGTATAAGTTGCCTGCGTAAAGCCGCCTACCGTAGCATACTCGGCAGAAATCGAACAGGTGTAGGTTATGCCGTTTTTGGTCATATCGAACTGCGCAAAATCTACCGCAAGTGAAGTTTCAATAGTTTCAAGCTCGGCACTGCCCGTAAACTTTTCTTCGCTTACCAAAGGATAGTACCTTGAAATTATATCTTCTGCAGCTGCTTGAGTTAACGCACTACCCGTTATGCCGTTGAGCTCAACGACCGTGTTTGCAGTTACATAGTCCCAACCGCTTGAAATTGTTTTACCGCCGTCTTCGCCTATGTAGGAGTTGAACGAGAACACTTTAGATACGTATCTGAAATGTCTCCAATCGTCGCCGCTCGCCGAAGTGATGTTTGTATAGTAAACGTAGAGATAGGTTACTTCGTTACCTTCCTGACCGTTGACTTTATCGTCGGTGGAGAGCACTGAACAGCCGTAGAAAGGCATCGTCTTCGTACTGCCTGCCTTGCCGTACATCGTAACGTTTTCTGCAAGGAATACGACTTCTTCTATACCGATATTGTCAAGGAATGCCCTTTCGCCTACCGATACGATATTGGAAGGAACGACTACGCTTCTCAATGCGTGACCGTCAATATTTGCCAAAGCTTCTGCGCCGATCGCCGTTACGGGGTAACCGCCAATCTCGTTTTCGAGCACCAACGTCTTGCCGTTTGAGCCGCAATACAGCGTTGTGTTGAAGTTTGCCGCCTTGCCGACAACGGTGTAATAGCCCGTTGCCGTTTCGTTGTCGTAGGTGAATTCGTAGTTAATGCCGTTGACTTCGACAACGCTCTGAACGAAAGTCCCGTAGATGTTTATCGTGCTTGAGCCGTTTAACAGCTCTTCGGTTATATAGTCGTTTTCACCGACTTGAGTGCCGTCTTCATAGGTTACCGCACCGATTGTTTCAAGACCGTCCACCGTGGTGGGAACCTTGTCGCCGACAAAAGATGATATCGTGTACTGCGTGATACCGCTATTCACTATTACGTCAACCGCCTTAACCCTTAACGCATAGACGGTTAAGTCGGTATTCATTATTACGGACGTTGCGCCTAACACGCCTTCTTGAACGGTGAAAAGCTGCCTGAATTCCTTCGTTTCGTCCGTGTAGAGAGGCGACGCATTATCATACAGATATATTGTCGAGCCCTGACGAACCTGCCTTGTCTCGGTTGTGCCGTCGAGATTTACAATGGTTAACGTGTGCTGATAGAGAATATTTGAATAGTTGTAGCTTTCGTCGTAGCTTGAAGTTTTGCTGTTGTAGTACAGGTTGAAACAACCAAACTTCTCGTCATAGCCTGCTTCCGCATTCTTTACGAAGTGGTCGTAGTCGACGGTTAAGCCCTGTGCCGTTATAATTTCGTTAGCGGCTGTATACATTGAAGGCGCTACAAGCCCAGACTGTACACTGTTGCCTATGACGTAATCTTCAGTTGCGCCTTCAACGTAGTTGAGCGTTGCGCTGAACGTTACATATGAGTCGATTGCGCCGCTCGCCTTGACTGCGCTTATGCCGTTTTCGTTCCTTATAATTGCAGCATAAAGCTTTGTGAGTACGTCGCCCGTCACTTTCCTTGCGTTGAGTGAGAAGCCGTAGTAGTTATCGTATACGCCAAACTCCTTTTCAAGAGATGACATATCGCCGAAGGATGCGTATTCGGTGCCGTTAACCTTAACTTTGAGAGCTTCAACGTAGTCATACATAGATATAAGCTGCGTTTGACCCTTCTTTGACTGGTCGTAAAGGTATACGTTTTCAGTCCTGGTTAACCCTGACTCCACGTTTAAATCGCCTGCGGCAGAGTTGATTATTTTCATAACCGTATCCCAACCGTTGATGTTGAGCCACCACTTTAATACGCAGTCGTTATCCGCCTTTACGAGCAAATGGTCCATAAAGTAGTCCATCGTCATAATGCGGTATTCGGGGGTTGAACCGTTTAATCCCCTTGCAAGCGTTAAGTAGCCGTTATGGAAGGAGATGCCTACCGTACTTTCGGGTATGGTTACAAGCTCTAATGCCGACATCTTCTTTACATGGAGCACGCCGGAGAAGTAGAAGTCGTTATCCGCCATAGAGATTGTAAGGTTAGCAACGTCGATATTGATATTGAACATACTTACGATATTTGCAGTAATTGTGCCGCTTAAAGTATATTTTTCGTAAATATTGCCGTTATCGTCGGTTGCAAACTTGACGATATCTTCTATTAAATAGGGAAGGAATTCAATATTTAAGTAATCTTCTCTGATAAAGCTTGAGTAGGAACGCTTGCTCGTCTTTGCGGAAGAAAGCGAAATCCATTCCTTTGCTTCCTTTACGCCTTCGGAGTTGGTTATCATTGCTACGCCGCTCGTTTTCATCGAGTGGTCGTTATGGTTGATTTCAACTGCAAGATTGCCGAGCGTTCCGACGTTCAAGCCAAGCTGACCTAAAAGGTTGTCAAGGTTGATGTCGGCATACTGTACGCCTTCAATCTCGTATGCGTTGACTGCCTCCGAGAAGTTGAGATTTAAAAGCTTTTCCAAAACTGAAGCAACTTTATCCAAAGTACCTTCGGTTACCTGCTGGCTTTCACCCGTTGCAGACTGCTCCTCTTCGGTGCTGCTTTCCAAAGTTTCGCTTGTGGGAAGAAGCCTTGAAACTACTTCCAATACGTTGGTGTCGTTAAGGGTGTTGAACAATACCTTGAACGTTTCGTACAAGCTGTCCTGCGTTGCCAAAAGCTTCAAGTCGGGAAGCAGAATGTTGCCAACCTGGTTAAGGTTTATGTAGAATTTAGCTTTGCCTAAATTGTCGTACTCGGTGATTACGTGCAAGTTGATTGCTACGCCTGCAACGTCGAGAACCAAAAGACCTTCGGCAAGCTTTCCGTTGTTTATGGAAGCTTCTTCGGTAACATAGATTTCCGCCTTAACGTATACGTCCTTCAAATCGGAAACTTCCGTATTTGCGCCGTTGAGTTCGAACGTTACCGCATAGGTGCTGCTGCCGAGAATGTTTTCTACGGAAATGCCGTGAATGGATTCGAACAGGAAGTTGTATGCAAGGCGTATAAACTCTACCGTTCCGTCTTCGGAAGAAGCCATGTTGCAGCCGATAAAGCTAATTGCAAGGGGCGTCTCTTCCGCTGCGCTTACAGAGATAATTCCGCCGAGAGAGAACCTTTCGCCAAACGCTCCGTCATATGCAACGGAGAGCTTGCCGTCCGTGCTTATTACAACGTTTGCCCTGTTAGCGTCGGTAAGGTAGCCAAGCGCTACTGACTTGCCGCCGACGGTTGCCGTGAAGTTATTTATCTCGTTGACCCAATCGTCGCTTGCAAGTAAGTTAAATACTAATGCAAGGAGCTTATCGGCAGAGCCCAAGGAAGCACTTACGGCGGTTGCAGTATCCGCAGCCGAACCTGCCGCACCGCTGCTTTCCGTTCCTGTTTCAATGGGTTCAAGACCAAACACGCCTGCAAGCTTATTGTAGATTTCAATAAAGCCGTTCTTTACGCCGTCGATATCTTCCTGATAGATATTCAGACCTACGTTGTTGAGAGCAAGCTTGACTAAAGGAGCTGAATTCTTGTCGTAAACGAGCTTAAAGGAAGTTATATCCGTACCCGTTTCGGTTATCGACATATAGAGATCGAGAGCAATTCTCTCTTCTCCTACCTTCCAGCTGATTTCGCCCTTACCCCAGATCTCTACGCAAATTCCGTCAAGGTAGAGATAGGTTGCAGGGGTTTCGGAAGTTCCTTTAGCGATTTCAAAGTATAACTTGCCGCTCTCTATTATAGTGTTTACCTGTGAGATAGCATCGTTTACAATGTCTACAAGGAGAGTTAAATCAAACCAATCGCTATCCGTAGGAACGTTAACCGCATATTCGGTGGGATTTACGGTGAGCGTTAAGCCTGCGTTAGCCACGCTTAAAGAGAGAAGATCGTTAATCTCACCTTCGGTTGCGTGATTGTATTCAAGGGTTGCATAGCCCAGAGTTAAGCCTGCGTTAACGTCGAAGAGATTTAAAATTTCATCAAGGTCAACGGTAAGGTTGAATACGTTAGACTGTGCGTTTATCTCAGTGATGAGATTTGTGAAGTCTGCGGTTATAAGCTTATCGAGCACGCTTGCCGCCGTCTGCGTTGCCGTATCGGTTGCGGCGGTGCCTTCGGTTGAGTTAACCGTCTCGTTCTTGGGGGTTACATAGGTGATAAGCGTTTCGATAGCCGTCTTGAGCTCGGTTATGTTGCAACGCACCTTTGCGGAAGTTGCTACGCCGTTAATGCTGTCGAGCACTATGAACACGTCACCTATCGTTTCACTATCATAATTAAAGTAAACCTTGAGTGTTGCCGTTATGAACTTGCCGTCGTCTACCCTGTAGGAAACGCTTGCATTGACTTGTGCCGCAAGACCTGTTGCAAAGTCTACGTATGCGGTTGCGCTTGCGGTAAGGTTGGCAATGTCTACGTTTGCCGCTGTGAAGTTTGCGCCGTTGAAGCTTAAGACAACCGCAAGCTTCTTTGCGTTAATTATTGCATTGACGTCATCCAATACGTCCTTGAGATTTAATGCGTCTTCCACGCTTGCTTCTTCAAGGTTTGCATTGTAGGTATTAACGGTTGCATTTAAACCGAGGTTAGGCGCATTGAGCGTTAACAGATTTTCTGCGTTGTGTTCGTAGTTAAGAGCTACTTCGCCAATGCTTAAGCCTGCTACTTGAACGCCTAAAAGGTTGAGCACTTCATCTACGTTTACGGTGAGATTAAGCACGTTTGCACTTGCTTCAAGGTTAGGGATAAGTGCATTTATATCTGCCGTTAAAAGGTTTGCAAAGACGTTATTAATATCTATTGTGTTAGAAGTTGAAGCTTCCTCTGACACCGCTGCAGTCGCACTGCTGCCGAATGCCGTGAGCAAGGTCTTAACGCCTTCAACTATTTCGTTAACCTGGCAGAACAACTTTACGTTCCTTTCTACGCCGCAGAGCTCGGTTAAAGTAAGCACTACCGTGCCGTTAGTTGCACTGTCGTATACGTAGTCCGCAACAATGCTTGCGGTGATATTGCCGTAAGCCACTTGCGCAACGACCTTTGCCGCAAGACCTGTTGCAAAGTCTACGTATGCGGTTGCGCTTGCGGTAAGGTTG
>JBJEVC010000036.1:138577-150533 GCA_051884135.1 Candidatus Coproplasma sp.
CGTAAGCCACTTGCGCAACGACCTTTGCCGCAAGACCTGTTGCAAAGTCTACGTAGACAGTCGCATCAGCGGTTAAATCTGCAAGTTCGGGGATATCCATTGCGGAAAAACTAGAACCGTCGAAATGAATACCGACGACTGCCGCTTTGGCGTCAATGAACGCCTTAACGTCTTCAATGATATCGTTAAGGTCTAAATAATCTTCGTCGTTGGGTCTTGAAAGCTCGCCTTCAACGCCGCAGACGTTCATAGCAAAGCCGATTGAAGGAAGTCCGGCAGATAAATTGCCACCGTAAACGCCTTCGCCCCTTTCATAGGCAAGCGTGCAGGAACCGAATTTTACGCCTGCGTCTACGCCGAGCATATCCATTACGGTATCTACGCTGACGCCGATTTTAATCGTTGTGCCGTCCGCATACAACTCGGTTAAAAGCGAAGCGAAATCGGAAGAGAGCGCACTGTTGAGTGCGGAGACCAATTTATCAGTCTGCAACGAGTTGGTCGCACCTGCCTGATTTAACATTGCAGTGATTGCATTGACAAGCTCGTTTACGTCGCAACGGACGTTCAGATCGAATTGCGCCCCGTTAAACTCCTTCAAGCTTAAATAGGCGTTGCCGTATGTACCCGTGTTTTGATTGTATTCGTAGATTACGTTTAGTTTTGCGGAAATCGTGTTTCCGTTATATGTATAAAAAGCGGTTGCATCTGCGCCTAACGCTATGCCATCTAAATCCGCATAGGCGTCTACCTTTACGTTTACGCCCTTTAACGCAGAGAGTACGACCTTATCCGAATCGCCGTTGAGCTCTGCAGTTACCTTTATAAGGTCGGAAGATAAAAGCTTATAGATATCTACGACGTAGTCGTTTAAGTCCACAGGCGTCTTCGAAGGGTTGCGGCTGATTAAAGGCGCCGTGGTCGTAGTGAGCGAAAGGTCTACATCGAGCGTTTGACCGTCGATAGCAAGACCGCCGACGTCTGCACACCTGAAGGTAATCGTATTTCCGCTTATACCGAACACGAGCTTTGCATCTATGCCGATGCCTAAACCCAACAAATCGTCCGTATTTAAGGTGAGTGTTGCAGAGTTTTCACCTGCTTCAAGCACCATGCTCGCCATAAGCGCAGCCAAGGGGTCGGAGCCGCTCTCTTCAGAGCCGCCTTCTTCGGCACCGCTTTCATTTTCGCCCGAAGGTCTTGAAACGGCTGTGGTTATGCCGTTGATTATTTCGGCAAAATTATCGAGCTCTAACTTAACAGCCGAAAGATTTGCATAAAGTGCAAAGTCTTCACCGTAGTATGCTTTCATCTCGCCGTCTGCATATTCAACGAAGAGAGTCTGCTCCTTCAAGGTCTTACCTAAACTCAATTTCAAATTGATTGAGCCTGCGATATCTGCAAGGTCAAGACCCAAGAAGATATAGCCGACGTATTTGTTTGCGCCTAAAGTTGCAGAAATCTCAAACTGCTGACCGCCGTTTAAAATGGTTGCAAAGCCGTTGGACAATACGTTGGTTACGTCCATAACCAACTCGTCGTCTACGTCGCCGCCGTGATTTAACGAGCTGTCGCCAAGATATGTTTTGTAGTAGCTTTCAAAATAGTTGTAGTGAGCGTCGTCGAAATTGTCTTCGCCGTAGTAGTAAACGGTGGTAAAGTCGGAGACGGAGCTGACTACTATACCTTTATTAATCTTCGATACTTCGTGTACGGTAGTAGAATTAATCTGCCAATCTGCATTGAAATTGACGGTAAATTTTATCTGCTGGAATTCAGGATAGTCCGAAAGACCGCCCCTCGTCTTCATACCGAACTGGTAGAAGAAGGTCGAATCTTCGTTGTCAAGCGTAAAGTTTAACGTGTAGGTGCCATCGCTCTCTACCTTAATCTCATCGGAAGATATAATAGTATCCTTATTGACTGCATAATTAAACAGTTCCGTGGGCAGTAAGCCGTAGGTGTAGTTATACGCATTTTCGGAGAAGTAGGTAGGCGCATCCTGCTTCCAGACCGCAGTCGTGGAAGTTGAGCTTGCCGTAGGCGTTTCGGATAAACGGAAATAGGTGTCTGCCTTGCGCTCTCCGTTTTCATCCTTGCCGATTACCGTACAGGACTGGGTGCCCGTCTTGACCATCGACGAATAGGTTATGTCGCTGTTGACGAGAACGCCGTCTTTATAGTCCTTCCAGTTCTTCGTAACCTGCGTAGCTATTGCCGCTGCGGTAACGCCTTCGGTATAGGTGTGGAACTGCGTCTGGCTATCAAACTTGCCGACGATATAGGCAAGGTTTTCAGCTGTGGAATATGCGGTAGGCAGGCTTCCGTCCGTAGGGGGCGTTGCCCTGTCGGTTTTTACGTTCCTCCCGACAGGCTCGCTCTTGTCGACCGACTTGGGCATACAGCCCGCAATGCCGATTGCCGCAGAGCTTACGCACGCTGCAGCCAAAATCGAACAGATTACTTTTTTGAATTTTGAATTAATCTTCATCTTACTCTCACTTATTCTTCACACACGATTATTTTTTGTGAATAATTTCGGTATTCAAAAACGCTTTTGGGGTCGGTTTTTGAAAAAAGCATAAATTTGTACAATATAGATTATACTACCAAATTTCACGAATGTCAAAGGAATTTATCAACCTGTCATAAAAAATTATTACTCATTATGATATTTTACAACAAAATCCGTGAAATACTTACAAAAAAAGGCACTATAACTATTATATAATCTAAAAGAAATTTTTTAACGGGGAATTTGTCATATGTCAGACGTCATATTTGTCACAAGCGCTAAAGGCGGTTCAGGCGCAACCACCTGTTCTTATCTCACTGCCGCAGCGCTCGCATCTTATGGGGAACGGACGCTGTACGTCGACGGCGACGCACTGTGCGCAAGCGGTATGCAGACCGCCGAAGTCGAACAGCTCTGCACCTATACCCTTGCCGACGCTTTAAAAGGGGCTTGCAGGATAAAGCAGGCTTTAATCAACCACCCACGTTTCCCCAACCTTTATATCCTACCCGCTTTAGGCTGCAACGACGGCGAGTTTATTCAAAACGCCGTTAACACGCTTAAACCGTCTTTCGACAGAATCCTGTGCGACGGCGTGGCGGTCGGCGCATGCAACAGGGCAGTGCTTGTAACCGAGCCCTATGCTTCAAACATAAAGAGTGCGACGACGGCGGCGGCGAGACTTAAAGACGGGGGATTTAACAAGGTGGAACTTGTCGTAAACAAGGTTAACGGCGGACTCGTCTTCGACGGGGCAATTTTAACGCCGCAGGAGCTATCGACGCTGACACGGTGCTCGCTTTGCGCCGTTATACCCGAAGATTTGCTTCTCCCCCTTTCAAGCATGAAAAACAGCACGAAAAAAGCCTTCTCTCTTTTTGCGAAAAGGCTTGCGGGCGGAGATAAAATTTTTGACGTAATTAAGCCATACTATGGGGTTAAAGGCAAAATTAAGAGAAAGTTAAGGAGCTGTATATGACGGTTGATAAGGTGGTCTTTTCGGAGAGCGAAAAGGAGCTGTTTACAGAAGATTTAAAGGATGTTTGCTCGGAGTATTTCGAAGGTGCGGAAAAGTACGGAGTGGACGTGGTGTCTTCCGCAAACGGGCTTTCCGTCTGCATTGTCTTCGACGCAGTCAGGGTGAGAAATTTCAAAAAGGCGAGATAAAAAACGGGGACCGAAGTCTCCGTTTTTGGTTATTTATGTGATAGAACGAGATGTAAACGACAGCTACAGTTTAAGCCGTCTGACCGTAAATGTTTTCCACAGCCAAAGAGAGCTGAATATCGTCATAGGTAACGTTCCATTCTGCGCTGACCGTCTGACAGCCCAACTCCTGCCCTAAACCCGTGTCGTGAATGCTCGTCACGCCGTCTGGCCAGTAGATTTTAGCCGTTGTAAGCTTTATAGCGTAGCCGTAGGCGGTATTGCGGTAGGTCGTCTGCATTATGCCCTTTCCGTAGGTGCGGCAATCCTTTGCTTGTGTTTTGCTATGGGTCAAATAGTTGTCGCTGAAATCGGAGATATACACGTCCGAATAGCCTATTATGCCGTTATTGTAGAGCACGCCTATCAACGCTTCGGAAGCACTCGCCGTACCGCTATCGGCAAGAACGCTTAATTTTGTCCCTGCAGGGAAGCAGTTTTCCTCTGAATAGTTTTTGTTTGACGTAAAGCTGCTCCTTGAGCCGTCCTTGTACTCCGCAAAGCCCGACGTGGGGAGTCGATTTTCAAGTTGACCCGTATATATGTTGGAGATATCGCACATCGTGCTGACGAAACCACCCCCGTTATTCCTTAAATCGAGAATGAGCGAAGTGCAGTTTTCGCTGTTAAAAATACCTATTAAAGACGCCATCTCATCCGCTGCGTTTCCGTAAAAACGGTCAAACTTAATGTATGCCGCACCGTCGGGCAGACATCTCTTTCCGCCGACAGTCTCCACCACAACCATATCGCCATCTTCGTAGGTTATATTCCACTGCATACTTTTTGTAGCCATATAGCAATAGCTCGCTTCGTATGCAGTTTTACAAGTTTGATAGGTATCCCTGTCGGTGGTCAAGCTGAAGGTTACGTCAGTTGGAATACTATCCAAAAACTGTGTAAACGAAGCCTTGCTTTCAAAGGAATATTCCACGCCGTCTACGCTTCCGCTTTTGATAAATTCGCCTGCACGCAAGCCTGAATGATATGCGGGTGAGTTACCTACCACCCTTGAAAGATAAATCCCGCTCTCGCCGCTCGGGTGCAAATCTTTAGCGATGTACTCATAGGAAATACCCAGCCCTTCCATTTTGCCCGAATCGCTTGCGGCGACCTTTTCGTACTCTTCAGCCGTGTAGAATTCACTGTATTGGTCGAGATATATATGGACGAAATCCTTTATGGAGCCGTTATAGGTACAGTCGGACGGAAGAGAGTAATAATAATGCTCTTCAATCTGCGACATAACCCAACTGAATCGCCTGTCTTCGGAGTCGCAACCGCACAGCAAAATAACGGGTATCAGGACAAGTACCGCTATCGTTGGCAATATTTTTTTAATTTTCGGTTTTATATTGTCGTTGAAAAACATAATTAGGTACCTGTAACCGTCAAACTTTAAACGTCTTCTTCTTATATGCCTGATATAAAATTATAAAGTTAACCGCATCGTTGAATTTAGTGACGTTGAGCCCCGTAAGTTTTTCTATTTTCTTTATTCTGTAGATAAGCGTATTGCGGTGCATATACAGCTTTTCGGCGGCTAAAGAGACGTTCAAATCGTTTTCAAACAGGCTGATACAGCTTGAAACCAACGCTTCGTCCGAAAAGACCTGCCCGTAAACCGCACTGTTCTTCACAGCTAAATTAAACAGTTCGGGTTTTTTAGCGCAAGCAAAGTCTGTTACCGATTTTAAGAGCTTTCCGCCACACGGATTTTTTAGCGAATCTGCCATAACCTACCCCTTATAAAACAGTTTAAAATTAACACAGCTTAATTATAAACTTATTTTGATACTTTTTCAACTCTTTTAACCAAAAAACCGCACTTTAGCTAAGTTTATACGCATTTTTGTTGCAAAAATTTATGTACGTTTTTGCAAAATTACGCCACACTTATTTAAATATAGGCTTGACAGAAACGCCCTTTAGTATTATACTATAGTATAGTTAATAAAATAATTTCCAATATTAACTGCGTATCCCGCCTAAATTACGGCGAAAATGCGCAAATTATCGTTACGGAGATTTAGCAATGAACTCATTAGAACAAACATTGCCCGAAACAAACGTTGGGTCAGAGCCCGAACAAACTACAAAAAAGCCGAGTAAGCTCTTTGTGATAATCAGCTATGCGATTGCATTGGCGAGCCTTATTGCAATGCTGTTTGTACCTCTTTTCGGCGAGGATATGTTCATTAAGTACTTTTTTGTAGCAGTATCACCCATACTTAATCTTTTCCACGTTACAATACCCGATGCCGTATACGGTACGTTCTTTATCAATGTCGGTTCGACTATAGATCTCACCGTCGGAATTATTCTTACGTTGATCTTCTTATCCGTAGTACTTTCATTGATAATGCTTATTCCCGTTATCGTATGCAAGGCAAAAAGCGGTGCAAATTTAAGGTGTGCGTTTGCAGCCGAGTACATCAGCTTTATTGCAGTACTTGCCTACGTTTGTTACGAGATGTATTGCATCAGCTTCTGGGGAATGGCTTCGTTGTGGAACGACTACTCGCTTCTCATCCCCTTGGGCGTGATAATGATAGTCATGGCGGCTCAATCCATTAAGTACAAGGGCAGCCTGGGCGTAATGAAGTTAGTTATCTTCATTCTTTCGCTGTTGACATTGTTTACTTTGTTCGACATCGTTACGTTCATTCCCATACTTGAAAGCCCCTTACAGAGTCTTTCAGGTCTTATCGGCGCATACGATGCCGACGTAACTTTCATCGGCGATTATTGCAGCGCTATCATTCCCTTCGCTTTCCTTTGCAACAATAGGATTGAGTTTGCAGGATTTGACCAGTTTACCACTTTATTGTTCCAGATTATTACAATCGCTCTGCCTTTGATGATTGTAGGAAATATCTTCCTTGACACCATCGGTCTTATCGCAGGCGAAAAAACGACAAAGGAAGGCAAGCCCAATCCCCATACTGTTTGGTTCGCATTTGCGGTAATCAGATATTCGGTTATCATTCTCTTTATCGCCGCAACCGTAATCCTTTCCTTCGTGTTCGGTTACTTAAATTTAAGCTTCGGTAAGGTCGGCATTTATATTTACTTTACCTTGATTTTTGTTTTCCTTTCTTTAATCGTAGAGATTGTAAGATTCTGCGTATGCAAGTCAAGGCTCAAGGCTTACAACGCCGCACAATATGAAGTGTTTAAGAACGAAAAGCTCGTTATCAACGACGAAACTCTCGCCAACGAGAACGCTGAAGGCGCTACCGAAGAAACTGTTGAAGCAGCTGAAACGGTTGAAGGCGAATACCAGACCAATATGTTCGGCGATACGCCCGTTGAAGAGACTGCACCCGTTGCCGAAGCCGTAGAAGAGCCCACCGAAAGCGTAGGCGAACAGCTTACTATTACGGAAGAACAGCCTGCTGAAGAGCAGTTTATAATTGCACCTGAAGCACTTGAAGCTCAAAGCGAAGAAGTTGTTGAAGCCGAAGTGGTTGATGCTGAAGAAGTTGTTGAAGCTGAAGTGGTTGAAGATGCAATCGATGCTGAAATTGTTGAAGCAGAAGTTGTTGAAGCAGAAGTTGTAGACGACACAGCGACTATTGAACCCGTTGAAGAGCAGGTTAAAGATACCTACAACGAATTCACGTTGTTTGGCGAAGTTTCGGACGCAGAGAAAGACGAAGACGACAAGAAGATCGATCCCTTCGTTGATAAACTCACCGACGCTGAAAGAGCACAGTTCTACGACGTATTCATCAACAGGAATAAGGGCAAGTTCAGTTCTATCCCTGCCTACACGCTCAACGGAGACAACTCCGACTTCTTCCCTGCAGTATTCGTTCACATCAACAGAATGCGTAATATCTGCAGCGACAGCTTGCTTGCAAAGATTTACAAGGAAATCGATAAGGACTAATTATCAATCAATAGCTTTAAAGCGACGGGAATTTTTTCCGTCGCTTTATTCGTGCAAAAGAAGGGCTAACGGTAATCCGTCAGCCCTTTAATCTTTATATTACGTTTTCCGTGAAAGACCTACTCTCCCACTCTTTACTTTCTCTTTATTATAACGGTTACGTCGCCGCCGTCAATAGTGACGTTTCCGCCCGACACTGCGTTGACGATATACAGCCCCCTGCCGCTCTCTGCAAGCACGTCGGGCAAGGTAGGTATGGCAATTTCGCCCGAAGGAGACGAAGCGCAGACGGTGATTTTTACGCCGCTATCCGCAAGATATGCGCTGAACTGCGCTACGCCGCTGCAATGGCGCAAAACGTTGGTTATAAGCTCACACGCAACCAACCGTGAGTAGAACACCGCATCGTCGTCTACGTCGGCAGATTTAAGGTATTTGACAAACCTGTTGAGTTTGCCGTTCATCTCATCAATTTCACAAACTACAAACTCAATCATTATTCAAAGCAGCCCTTAATTTTTCTAACGCTCTCGCTTCGGTACGGCAGACCGACATCTGGTTTACGCCCAGCCGTCTACCTATCTCCGCTTGAGAAAGCCCCGTCCTTCTAAACGCAATTACCTGCTGTTCAATGGGTGAAAGCTTATTGAGTTCGGTCTTTAAGGATTCGTTGACTTCAAAATTGTCGAAGGAAGAATTATCCCCTTCGATTACTTCGTATAAAGGCACGTCCGAATCTTCGCCCTGAACGGTGGCGTCAAGGCTTACCGGCGTACGGCACTCCATAGCTTCGATGACGTACTCTTCCTTTTCACCTACAAGCTCTGCTATCTGCCTGACGGTAGGCTTTGTACCGTTTTGCTGGTAGTACTCGTTTATTACCTTTTTAATCTTAATGTTGAGCTCGTTGAGCTTTCTGGGCAGGCGCACAAGGCGTGAGTTGTCACGGAAGTAATTTTGTATTATGCCCCTTATGGTGGGGGATATGTACGTTGTGAACTTATTGCCTTTATCGGGGTCGAATTTTTCTATGCCTAAAATGAGCGCTTCGTACGCAATTTGCAGTAAATCGTCGTACTCAACGCCCTTGCCCGAATACCTCTTTGCCCAGATTTCGGCAACGTACATATAGTTTTCTACGAGCTTATTCCTTATCTTTACGTCACCCGTCTGTTTATAGGTGCGGAAAAGCTCTTCTTCCTGTTCAGGTGTCATATCTTTAAGGTTAATCCGTTAACCAGACCGTCTTTTCTTTCAATCTCGCAATCGGGGACGAGAGCAGAGACGAGCGCAAGCGAAAACTCGTTGTCGCAGGTGTGGGGATTGCCGCCTTCGCCGCTGACTTTAGCGCATACGCCTTCGCCGTAGCCAAGGTCGATTACTACGTCATCGTAACCGCAGCTCTTCAAAAACAGACAGCTTTCGGTTACGCACACCTTCATATCTTCCAAAGTGTCCACATCCACGTCGGCAAGGGTACAGACCGCACCGACGGTTAAACGTACCGCCGTCATAAATTCACTGTCGGAAAGGCAGAATTTAACCGTAAAAGTCTTCATCACTCAATCTCCATCAGTTTATCGAGAGCGCAAATCTCGAAAAGCTTTTTTATTCTGGGGCAGACTTTAATAAGCTTAAAGCCGTTGCCGTCCGCCTTGACGGTTTTATACAATTTAACAAAAGTACCGAGCGTGGTACTGTCGATGAAGTCAAGCCCTGCACAATCGAATACGATATCCTTTTTATCGTGCTGATAAGCCGCCGTAACTTCCGCATAGAAATCTTCGCTCGTTGCACTGTCTATCTCTCCGCTCAACGCAATTACAAGTTTTTCGTCTGCGGATACCAATTTAACCTGTTGCATTTTAATTCTCCTGACTCTGTATATCTATTGTATAAACATTTTTTAAGTGATTAAAACATTTTGATTATATTATAAAGCTATCAATTTGTCAACCCCCGCAACTTTTGGGTCGTTTTTTATAAATTATGAATAAATATTAATTATTGTCTAATAATTATACATTAAAATGATAAATTATTCATTTGGATTTTACCTGCTTTACAAAAAAACTCATTGACAAACGTCTTTAATCAATGGTAAAATATTTTATATATTTATTGGGAAGTGATATTTTGGATTTTAATGAGATAAACCTAATCGTAAAATACTCCCACACGATGTCCCGCATGGCGGCAGAGCTGGTTAAAACCGATATTATCGAACCCGAGTTGTATGAAAAATACGACGTTAAAAGGGGCTTGAGAGATAAGAACGGTAAGGGCGTAATGTGTGGTCTTACCGAGATAAGCGAAGTAACAGGCTGGGCAAACGTAGACGGCGTGAGAACTCCGGTGCCCGGCGTTTTGTGCTACCGTGGTTACGACGTTAAAGATTTAATCGCAAACTGCGAGAATGAAAACCGCTTCGGCTTTGAAGAGACGGTTTACCTTCTGCTGTTCGGAAAGCTCCCCACCAAGAAGGAATTGGATTCCTTTACTGCTATGCTTGCCGACTTCAGGGTGTTGCCCAGAAACTTCGTTCGTGACGTCATTATGAAGTCCCCCTGCAAGGATATGATGAATATGCTTGCACGTTGCGTGCTCAATTTGTACAGCTACGACCCCGACCCCGACAACGTTATGGTCAGCAACGTACTGCGCCAGAGCTTACAGCTCATTGCACAGTTCCCCATGATTGCGGCTTACTCGCATAGGGTTTATAAGTACTACAACACCAACGACGGCTCTATGTATATCCATAAGCCCGTCGCAAACTACTCCACAGCGCAGAACATTCTGCACGTCTTGAGAAAGGATAACAGCTTTACCGATCTGGAAGCAAAGGTCTTGGACATCTGCTTGATTTTGCATGCAGACCACGGCGGCGGCAACGCTTCTACCTTTACCACACATCTCTCCACGTCGACAGGTACGGACACTTATTCGTCCGTTGCGGCTTCTTTAGGTTCATTAAAAGGTCCCCTTCACGGCGGCGCAAACATCAAGGTATGCCAGATGATGGACAACATTAAGGACAACCTTGACGACTGGTCGCTCGCTTCGGTTACCGATTACGTTAGTAAGATTATCAATAAGGAAGCTTTCGACAGGACGGGTTTGGTCTACGGTATGGGACATGCCGTGTACACCGTTTCCGACCCCCGTATGGAAGTACTCAAGCTGTATGCGGGCAAGCTTGCCATTGAAAAGGGCAGAGAAAAGGAGTTCGAACTCTATAACAACGTCGCTACGGTTGCAGGGCAGTTGCTTGCGGAGAAGAAGAATTTAAACAAGCCCATTTCCCCCAACGTCGACTTCTATTCGGGTTTTGTATACTCTATGCTTAACCTGCCCCAGAGCCTTTACACCCCCTTATTTGCAATTTCCCGTATTGCAGGTTGGTCGGCGCACCGCATCGAAGAGCTTACTAACGGCGGCAAGATTATCCGCCCTGCTTATCAGTGCGTTCAGCCCAGAAGGGAATACGTTCCCATCAAGAACAGAAAGTAAAAAAATTTTCATAGTTAAACCGCCTTGGCAGCTCTGCCAAGGCGGTTTTTTGTTATAGGTTATATAGTTAATTATAGAGAATAAATGCGGTTAAAAATTACTCTTCGTCGCTCTCTTCGTCATCTTCCTGATTTTGCCGTTCACTCAAGCATATTACCGTATCAATCGCCTCTTTAACCTTCTCTAAACCGTAGCCCGACTTTGACGATACGGCTATGATATCCCCCCTGCCGCACTTGAAAGCGGTGGAGATTACGCCCATCGCCTTTTCAATCTGCGCACGGGAGAGTTTGTCCGCCTTGTTGGCAACGATGGTGAAGGGTATAATTTTTGCATACAAAAAGTTGAGCATCAGTTTATCGTCGGCAGTGGGTTCGTGGCGGATATCGCATAGGGATATGACGTGAACCACTTCGCCGCAGGCAAAAAAGTCGTCTAAAAGATGCGACCACTTCGCCTTTTCAGCCTTGCTCACCCTTGCGTAGCCGTAGCCCGGCAAATCGGCAAGAATAAAGATACCGAAGTCGAAGTAGTTTATAAGCCTTGTTCTACCGGGATCGCCCGATACCTTTGCAAGCTTTTTCTGCCCTGCCAAGGCGTTGATAAACGAGCTTTTACCCACGTTAGACTTGCCGCTTACCGCAATAATGGGCTTGCCCTGCCCTGTGATAAACTGCGACTTCGCCGCCGCACTCGTTATGAATTTTGCGTTTGGAAACAGTTGCATTAATTTTGTTCCTTATTTCTCAAATTTTCCCTTGCGGTGGCAAGGAGCGAAAATGGATAAATCGCTTTTTCTTTGATTTTTGCTAAAATCAGCTGGAATT
>JBJEVC010000037.1:0-3627 GCA_051884135.1 Candidatus Coproplasma sp.
TCAAGCGCAAGCTTGACTGATTTTTAACAATTAGGTGATGCAAGAGTGGCGTATTTAAACACACTATAATTTTGTCGATGACGGCTTGCGAGGAATCGCGAGTCGTAAGAGTTCAAAATCTTATAGAGCGACAAGAATACTCGAAAAAAACGTTACAATCTTCGGATCTCGAAAGAGATTAAGAGAACAACGATTTATTTAGAAAGTAGAAATACTGGAATAATAGATTGACGCGATCAAATGAAGAAGAGCGCATGGGGGACGTCTTGGCGTCGGAAGGCTTTGAAGGGCGTGGTAAACTGCGATAAGCTACGGTGATCCGTTAAACAGGAGTTGACCCGTAGATTCCCGAACTAACTTAGACTGAATACATAGGTCTATGTTGCAAACCTGGAGAACTGAAACATCTAAGTACCCAGAGGAGTAGAAAGAAAAATCGATTCCGTAAGTAGCGGCGAGCGAAAGCGGAGTAGCCCAAACCAGACTCATTTTGAGACTGGGGTAGTAGGACACTCTTTGTGAGTAAGAAAACAGAAAGATAGCGGAATCCGTTTGGAAGGGCGGAACCATAGAGGGCGAACGTCCCGTACGCGAAATTTTTCTGTCTCCTGAGTGAATCCTGAGTAGGTCGAGTCACGTGAAACCTTGACTGAATCCGCGAGGCCCATCTCGCAAGGCTAAATACTCTCCGACGACCGATAGTGCACAGTAGAGCGATCGAAAGATGAAAAGAACCCCTTTTAGGGGAGGGAAAGAACCCGAAACCATGCGTTTACAAGCGGTCGGAGCACAATTTAATGTGCGACGGCGTGCCTTTTGGATAATGATCCGGCGAGTTATCGTTTGCAGCATGATTAAGCGCTTCCGGCGTGAAGTCATAGGGAAACCGAGTCTGAATAGGGCGTTAAGTTGCGGGCGATAGACGCGAAACCCAGTGATCTACCCATGAGCAGGTTGAAGCGCGGGTTATACTGCGTGGAGGACCGAACCCACTTGGGTTGAAAACCGAGGGGATGACTTGTGGGGAGGAGTGAAAGTCTAATCAAACTGGGAGATAGCTCGTTCTCTCCGAAATAGCTTTAGGGCTAGCCTTGAGCCACTATGTTACGGGGGTAGAGATACTGAACTGTTGAGGGGCCCTTCCCGGGGTACCCTCTCTAACCAAACTCCGAATACCGTAATAACTATCTCAGGAGTGAGTCCGCGAGGGATAAGCTTCGCGGTCAAGAGGGAAACAACCCAGATCGCCAACTAAGGCCCCAGATAGATACTTAGTCACTAAGGAAGTTTTATTGCCGAGACAGCCAGGATGTTGGCTTAGAAGCAGCCATCATTTAAAAAGTGCGTAATAGCTTACTGGTCGAGCAGTAAAGCGCCGATAATGAACGGGAGTAAGTATCTAGCCGAAGTTGCGGAATCGCAAGATTGGTAGGAGAGCGTTGTATGAAAGAGACGAGGCGTACCGTAAGGAGCGCTGGCGGTTCATACAAGCGATTATGCCGGAATGAGTAACGATAAGACAGGTGAGAATCCTGTCCGCCGCAAGCCTAAGGTTTCCTGGGGAAGGTAATTCCGCCCAGGGTAAGCCGGTACCTTAGTTAAGGCCGAAAGGCGTAGACGATGGACATAAGGTTAATATTCCTTAGCTTTCTCAAGTTTCTGCATAGGGACGGCGTTAGAACGACGATCGGGGTGTTGGAAATCCCCGTTGCGCAAGCGCGACAGCTTGATCTGGAAGTCGTCGGGATAACGTCCAAGAAAAGCTTTTGTAGGTTAAGCTTGAGAGAACCGTACTAAAACTGACACAGGTAGGCGAGTAGAGCATACTAAGGCGCTCGGGAGAACGCTGGTTAAGGAACTCTGCAAAATGGCCCCGTACGTTCGCAATAAGGGGCGCCGTCAAATAAGTTTATTCGTTTTGACGGCCACAGTAAATCGGCAACAGCAACTGTTTATCAAAAACACAGGACCGTGCCAACAAGTAATTGGAAGTATACGGTCTGACGCCTGCCCGGTGCCGGTAAGTCAAGGAAGTAGGTTATCGCAAGAGAAGCTTACGACCAAAGCTCCGGTAAACGGCGGCCCTAACCTTGAGGGTCCTAAGGTAGCGAAGTTCCTTGTCGGGCAAGTTCCGACCTGCATGAAAGGCGTAATGACTGTTGCACTGTCTCAACCGGCGGCCCGGTGAAATTGTAGCCGTGGTGAAGACGCCACGTACCCGCAGTAAGACGGAAAGACCCCGTGAACCTTTACTGTAGGCTGAAATTGGTCAGAGGCCTGTTTTGTGTAGGATAGGTGGGAGGCGAAGAACTATAGGCGTCAGCTTGTAGGGAGCCAGCGTTGAAATACCACCCTGAATATGCTTTTGCTCTAACGTCGATTCCCTTGAATCAGGGCGGCGGACATTTTCAGTTGGGCAGTTTGACTGGGGCGGTCTCCTCCTAAAGAGTAACGGAGGAGTCCAAAGGTTGCCTCAGCCTGTTTGGCAATCAGGCAAAGAGCGTAATGGTAGAAGGCAGCTTGACTGCGAGACCCATAAGTCGAGCAGAGACGAAAGTCGGGCATAGTGATCCGGTAGTCCCGTATGGCAGGGCTATCGCTCATCAGATAAAAGGTACTCCGGGGATAACAGGCTTATCGCTCCCGAGCGTCCACAGCGGCGGAGCGGTTTGGCACCTCGATGTCGGCTCATCGCATCCTGGGGGTGGAGGAGCTCCCAAGGGTTTGGCTGTTCGCCAATTAAAGCGGTACGTGAGCTGGGTTCAGACCGTCGTGAGACAGGTCGGTCCCTATCTGCTGTGGGCGCACGAAATTTGAGGAGGTATCTCTTTAGTACGACAGGATTTAGAGGTAGGTAGCTCTGGCGTTCCAGTTGTCAGGCCACTGGCATGGCTGGGTAACTAACTACCGAAAGGATAAACGCTGAAAGCATATAAGCGTGAAGCCTTCTCCGAGATAAGATTTCGTAGATTATGTCGAGAGTCCCCAGGGAGACTACCTGGTTGATAGGCCGGATGTGTAATTTCAGTAATGGATTTAGCTAACCGGTACTAATGGACGAAAATTTGATCGCGTTTATCGATTATTCTAGTAGTAAATACAAAGCTCTTGCATCTTTCTTTTAAGTCTTGAATAAGGACTTGAGAGAACTTCTGGCGACCATATCCAAGTGGAAACGCGCGTTCCCATCCCGAATACGAATGCTAAGCGCTTGGAGCCGATGATAGTTGTGAAACCGCGAAAGTAGGTATCGCCAGGTTATTTTTCTTCTCTGCGAGAAGATAAAGCCCCGATTAGGGGCTTTTTTTGTTTCTTGGAATAGTTTCAAGTTATCTTCCAGAGCTTTATATAAGCTACGCTTGCTACTTTTTTGAAGAAATTGTGTTTTTTCTCTAAAAAATGCTTGACAAAGAAATTTTTAGAGACTATTATTCTCTTAAAGAAAAAGAAATAGCTACTTGGTAAGGAGATTATTTAGACGAAATTTTAGCGAAAATAAAAGCGTGTACGGTTTGTTATTTACTTCGTAGAATGAGGAGCTACATCGATGGAATCCCCTAAGAAAATCGCATTTGTCTCGTGGCATAATTATCTCGATCAAACCAATGGCGCTTCTATTTCGACGCG
>JBJEVC010000038.1:0-15903 GCA_051884135.1 Candidatus Coproplasma sp.
ATTCTGCCTATTTTAAACGTCCTGAACTCCTGACGGGAGTGGCAGAAGGCGTAGACGTACCAAACGTTCTGTTTAAAGATTAAAACGTGGGGGTCGATTACCCTTCGGCTATGCTCGCCTTCCCTTGAAATATAATCTATATCCAGGCACAAGCTGTCCTTAACAGCCTGTTCGCACACTCTCATCTTCTCCGAAAAGCTGCCCATATCCGCCCAGCTTCCGCCGTCTACTATTATATTTCCGCTAACGGACATCTCACGCCTGTCTTCCTTTTTTCTGCTTGCAAGCTTTTCGAGTGCGGAAGTGATATTGTCATCGTTAATTTGGCTGCCCATCGCCTCCAAAGCGTTTGTTAAAGCGGCGTACTCACCCTTGGTGAAGTACCCAGCAGGCAGACGATAGGTGTCGGAGATGAATATTCCGCCATATCTTCCCCTGACCACGTCTACAGGTACGCCTGCAACGTTCAACTCTTCAACGTAACGGTAAACGCTTCTCGTCGAAATTTCAAACCTGTCGGCAATCTCCCTTGCCGTAACCTGCCTTTTTGAAGTAAGCATTATCAGCATTTTTAGCATAACTTGGTATTTCATAAATCATTCCTAAATAAAATAAATTAAAAAAATCTTAAAATTATTTTATCATATATGACAGTAGTTGTCAAGTTTAAGCGTTAAAATAAAGGTGTAAAAAACAAAGGAGTGATTACAATGACAGTTTTAAGTTACATAAAAGCACAGGGAGAACGCATTAGGGACAGGCACGAAGGGGAGACGTGTTTATTAATTAAGGGCGAATCAGCCCCCGTCTGCCGCAGTGCTAAAGATATTTTAGCCGAACTTAACTCAATGGAAGGTCTAAACGAAAGGGAACGCAGCTTTGCTAACTCCGCCCGTGAGTGCTTTGCAGGCAGAAGGGAATTTGTTTATTGATTTCTCGCTTTCCCTAAACTATAGGGAAAGCGAGAAATTATGAGTGATATTGTTTACGAAGTAAACAGTTATATTTTTGGCAGAGCCAAAAGTTATATCGTTAACAAGTTAACGGTTATATTTCGGCTATGCCGAAGTTTAGGTAAAAATTATTAGAATTATTATAACAATAACTTCTCACGCAGTGAGAAATATCATTTTTAGACAAAGGCTAAAAATATCACTGCATTAGCAATATCACTTGCCATAAGGCAAATATCACTCTTTACTTGCACCATTTCTTTTCAATCAGGGCAATAATGCCGTACATGCCGCCTGCAAGGGCGCAGAGTATTATGGTTGCAGTCATCACCAAATCTAACCTGAACACCTGACCGCCGTATACAATCAGGTATCCCAGCCCCGCACGGGAGACGATGTACTCGCCCATAATCGAACCTATCCAGGCAAGCCCTACAGCCACCTTCAAGGTGTTTATAAGGGTGGGGATAGAAGCAGGGATAACCAGCTTAATTAAAATTGCACCCTTGCTTGCACCCATCGCCTTAAGGAGTGTCAGCATAGTTTTGTCAACCGAAATAAAACCGGTTAGCGAATTCATTATGCACACGATAATGGCGACTATCACGGTCATAAAGATTATTGCGCTGTAGCCCGTACCTATCCAGATGATAATTAAAGGCCCTAACGCAATCTTGGGCAGTGAGTTTAAAACTACTATATACGGCTCGAAGATCTTTCTCACGGTGTCGCTTAAATACAACAGCACTGCGATAGAATAGCCGAGTACGACTGCAATTACAAACCCCACGACCGTTTCAAACAGCGTTATGCCGATATGGTAAAACAGGCTTCCGTTTGAATACAGCTCGCCAACCGTCTTAATTATTCTTGAAGGGGAGCTGGTGATAAACGGGTCAATCAATTCACATTGAGCGCACAGCTCCCATAGACCTAAAAGGAGCAGCAGTATGCCAAAGCGAGCGACGTTGATTAAAATGCTTCTTCGTTTAATGCCCTTTAAATATTTTCGGTGTTCTAAAGAGTAGTTTACAAGTTTTTTCATATGCTTAAATCTATCGTAAGCTTAAATACCAAGCTCACTTCTTAATTTTTCGAACAGGTGTGAAAATTCTTCGCACTCACGCCTTTTTTTAGGGCTGCCGCCGCCAAAGGTAATTTTATGCTCGGCAATGACTTTGGCAGGGCGTGAAGACAGCACTATTATCTTGTCGGAAAGGGCAATAGCTTCGCTCATATCGTGGGTGACGAGCAGAGCCGTCTTTTGCTCTCCCTTGATAATTCCCTGCACGTCGTCGCAGACCTTTAATCTCGTCTGGTAGTCGAGTGCCGAAAAGGGTTCGTCAAGTAGCAGTATGTCGGGCTGTGCGGCGAGCGTACGAATGAGTGCAACTCTCTGTCGCATACCGCCCGAAAGCTCTGCTGGCTTCTTCTTTAAAAAGTCCTTTAATCCGTACTTTTCAGCAAGGTCAAGCGCCTTTTCTCTCATTTCGGGCGTGTTGCGTTTTTTAATCTCAAGTGGCAGAAATATATTGCTCTCAACCGTTCGCCAGGGGAACAGGGCGTCCTTTTGCAGCATATAGCCAAATTCCCGTTGCCCCCTGACTATCTCCCCGTGAGATGGGTTAAGCAGTCCTGCCGCAAGGGACAAAATGGTTGTTTTACCGCACCCCGACGGGCCGATTAAAGCAACGAATTCGCCCTTTTCAATGTCAAAGCTCATATGCTCCACGGCGTTTACTTCGCCGCTTTGCGAGTGGTAGGTATAGCCTACGTCTTTAAAGGAAAGTATCATTTATTCACTTCAGATTATACACTTCTTCATAGATTTCGTGGGCTTTTGTCGTGGTGACAAGGTCGGAAAACTTAACCCTATTCGGCAACTCGCCTGCGCTCTCCATAATGTCCTGCAATCTGTCGAGTGCGCTCTCCTTCATAGCCATATCCGTAACCCAGGCGTCAATAGCTTTGTAGTTTTCGATAGACGAAGTTAAAGCGGAAACAGTAGTGCCGTCAAAATACTTTGCTATTTTTTGGGCAACTAAAGATGCAGGGTTCTCGTTTACGTACTTAATCGCCTTGGTTACCGAACGGAGCACCGCTTCAATCTTGTCGGGGTTCTTATCGATAAAACTCTGCTTTGCAGAGAAACATGTATAGGGTACTTCGCCCGAAGCTTCGCCGACGGAAGCTACTATATAGCCCTTGCCTGCCGCTTGGTATTGGCTTGCGCCGGGCTCGAACATCGTACAGTAATCTGCGACTCCGCTCTCAAAGGCGGAAGTCATCATATTGAACGCCACGTCATAGTTTAAGTTAGCCGTAACCTTATTGAGCTTTAATGTGTATTCGAACGTCATAGCGGGTACGCCGCCCTTTCTGCCTGCAAGTATCTCCTTGCCGTTTAGGTTTGCCCACTCAAAGTCGGGTTCGGCAACCCTTCCCACCAAAAAGCTGCCGTCACGCTTGGTCAACTGTCCGAACACCTTGGGGCTGTCGGAAGAACCGCCTGCTAAAACGTACAACGCCGCTTCAGGTCCGCAAAAGGCAATATCCGCCGCACCTGATAAAAGTGCCGCCATGGTGGAGTCTGCTCCGCCGCCGTTAGTAAGCTCTATTTCATAGCCTTCGTCTTCAAAATACCCTAAAGCGTCGGCAAGGTACAATGGGGTGTAGAACACCGAATGGGTAACTTCATTAATCTTAATAACCTTATCTTCACCCTTACAGCCTGCAATGGAAAGCGGTAGGCTTATCGAAGCTATAAGGGCAAATAAAAATGCCGTGATTCTCTTTATCAATGGTTTTTCCTCACAAAAAATTTGATAATACATTGTATGCGCAGTTGCAGTCGTTTGACATTGCAAGCTGTTTTGATTTATAATTAGTCTTGTATAATATCGCATTTTACCGTTTTATGACTGTTAAACGGTATCAGACAGAAGATAACGCAATTTATTGTGAGGAAATAATATGGAAAAGACTTACAACCCCAAAGACTTCGAAGACAGGCTGTATAAGGACTGGGAAGATAACGGCTACTTCCGTGCCGAAAGGGACCCCGATAAGGTACCCTTTACTATAATGATGCCGCCCCCCAACGTAACGGGTCAGCTTCATATGGGTCACGCCGTGGACGAAACCATGCAGGACGCCATCATAAGATTTAAGCGTATGCAGGGCTACTGCGCCCTTTGGCTGCCGGGAACCGACCACGCCGCAATCGCAACCGAAGTTAAAATCGTTGAGCAGATGAAAGAAGAGGGACTTACCAAGGAAGAGCTCGGCAGAGACGGCTTTTTGGAAAGGGCTTGGGCTTGGAAGGAAAAGTATGGCGGAAGGATTGTAAGCCAATTAAAGAAGATGGGCTCGTCTTGCGATTGGTCCCGCCTTGCCTTTACTATGGACGAAAAATGCTCTAAAGCGGTAAGGGAAGTATTCGTAAATCTCTATAATAAGGGACTTATCTACAGGGGTTCCCGTATAATAAATTGGTGCCCTTGCTGTAAGACGGCGCTCTCCGATGCGGAAGTTGAGTATTCGGAAGAAGCTTCTAATTTCTGGCATTTGAAATATTTTATCGAGGGCTCCGAAGACGAAGGGCTTATCGTCGCAACCACCCGTCCCGAGACGATGTTCGGCGATACGGCTGTTGCGGTTAACCCCGACGACCCCAGATATAAAAAGTATATCGGCAAGAACGTAATTCTGCCCATAATAAATAAACCCATTCCCGTCGTTGCAGACGAACATGCAGATATGACTTTCGGTACGGGTTGCGTAAAGATTACCCCTGCACACGACCCTAACGACTTCGAAGTCGGCTTAAGGCACAATTTAGAGAGCGTTATCGTTATGAACGAAGACGGCACAATGAATTCCAACGCAGGCAAGTACGAGGGTATGGACCGCTACGAGTGCAGAAAGGCGGTAGTGGAAGAGTTAAAGTCACTTGGCAACCTTGTAAAGATTGAACCCCATGCGCACAACGTAGGTCATTGCTACAGGTGCCACACGTCTGTTGAACCGAGAATTTCCAAGCAGTGGTTCGTCAAGATGGAACCCCTTGCACGCCCTGCGATCAATGCGGTTACCGATAAAAAGACGACTTTCGTACCCGAAAGGTTTGCAAAGACCTACTATAATTGGATGGAGAACGTCAAGGATTGGTGTATCTCCCGTCAGCTTTGGTGGGGTCACAGAATCCCCATCTGGTACTGCCCCGACTGCGGAAAGGTTATCTGCGCTAAAGAGGACCCCGATTGCTGCCCTGAATGCGGAAGCAAGAATATCCATCAGGATGAAGACGTATTAGATACCTGGTTCTCTTCAGCCCTTTGGCCTTTCTCCACGTTAGGCTACCCCGACGACACGTCCGACCTTGAATACTTCTACCCCACCGACGTATTGGTTACGGGTTACGACATAATTTTCTTCTGGGTTGCGAGAATGATGTTCTCTGGGCTTGAGCATATGCGCAAGGTGCCTTTCCACTACGTGCTTATACACGGATTAGTGCGTGACGAGCAGGGCAGAAAGATGTCCAAATCCTTGGGCAACGGCGTAGACCCCCTTGAGATAATCGACAAATACGGCGCAGACAGCCTGCGTTTCTCACTTTTACAGGGCGTAGCTCCCGGAAACGATATGCGTTTCTCCGAAGCTAAAGTTGAAGCAAGCCGCAACTTTATGAACAAGGTCTGGAATGCTTCAAGGTTTGTAATTATGAACTGCGAAGGCAGGAATATTAAACCTATTACGGAGATTAAGCTCACCCCTGCGGATAAGTGGATAATCTCCAAGCTTCAGGCAACGATAAGGGATGTAACGCTTTCACTCAACAAGTTTGAGTTCGGTTTGGCGTTGCAGACTTTGTACGACTTCACTTGGTCGGACTTCTGCGATTGGTATATAGAGTTAACCAAGCCTGCGCTCTACTCCGAAGACGATGAAAAGAAGGACAATGCGGTATCCGTTTTGACCTTCGTGCTTGAAAATACGCTTAAGCTTTTGCACCCCTTCGTGCCCTTCATCACGGACGAAATCTTCCGTTCGCTGCCCAATACTACGGGTTCGATTATGGTTTCTTCCTTCCCCAGATACAACTCACGTTTGGCTTATAAGAAGGAAGCGGCTGCCTTTGAAGGCGTGATGGAAATCATCAAGGCGATAAGGGAAGTTAAGCTTGAAACGGGTTGCGCACCTTCCAAAAAGGTCAACGTGTATATTTTAAGCGAGAGCAAAAGGCTCATTTCAGCTAATGCGGACAGCATTGCAAAGCTTGCAGGCGCAGCTTCCGTCAAGGTTATCGCCGCAAAGGAAGAAGTGGAAGGCCGCTCTTCCGCAAAGGTCGTAAGCGTCGGCACTATCTATATACCTACGGGCGAACTCATTGATGCCGACAAAGAACGTGAAAGGCTCAATGCCGAGCTTGAAAAGGTTACGGCAGAGATAAGCAGGGCCGACGGCAAACTCAACAACAGGGGCTTTATGGCTAAAGCGCCTAAAAAGTTGGTCGACGCAGAGAGAGAAAAGCTCGATAAGTTTATTGAAATGCGTGAAAAAATTCTCTCTCAGCTCAAGAATTTATAAGGTGAATAATGGCAAAGAAAAAGACATCAAAAAAGGGCGGTAAGGGCGGTATTTTAGCAGTACTTACCGCCGTACTAATCGTTTTAATTGTAGTTGCGGCAGTCGTTGTGTATTTCGTAAAACCCGACCTGTACCATAAATATTTAGGTTTAGGCGAGCATACCTTTGACGGTGAAATCTGTACCGTGTGCGGTTACGATAAAAGCTCCCCCGAAGGCGACTTGGCTGGGGTACAGTCAAGCGAGCTGTCTATCCACTTTATCAAGTTCGATAACGACAAGGCAGGCGACAGTGTTTTAATTAAGTGCGGCAATACCGAAGTGCTTATAGACGCAGGCTCCACACAGGCGAGCTCAACCACCATCAAGGCGTACATAGACCAATACGTAACAGATAATAAGCTTGAATACGTCATAGCTACCCACGCCGATCAGGACCATATTGCAGGGCTTGTGGGTACGTCTTCAAACTCAACCTATAACGGCGTTTTATACAGCTACAATATAGGTACTATTATAAGGTTTGATAAGACCAACAAGAGCGAAACTACGGCAAGCGGTAACTCTACCTTATACGGTAAATTCCTTGACGCAGTAGACTATGCGGTAGCCAATAAGGGCGCAACCGCCTACACGGCTTCGCAGTGCTGGTACGAAAGGGACGGGGCTAAAAAGACCTATTATCTCGACTCCGATAATAAGGTTTCGATGAACATTCTCTATAATTATTACTACGAAAACAATTCTTCCGACGAGAATAATTACTCCGTATGTATGCTTCTCTCGCAGGAGATTTCGGCAGGGCAGTATAAGCATTATCTGTTTACCGGCGACTTGGAAGAAAAGGGAGAAGAATACCTTGTTCAGTATAACACCTTGCCCGAAGTAGAGCTGTTCAAAGCAGGTCACCACGGCAGCCCCACTTCTTCCAACGACTGTCTGTTAAGCGTTATAAAACCCAAATACGTTGCGGTCTGCTGTTGCGCAGGTACGGACGAGTACACGTCCAACACGGCAAATCAGTTCCCTTCACAGGCGTTTATAGACAGGGTTGCACCCTATACCGACTACGTCTTTGTAACCAATATGATTAGCGACAATGCGGACGGTTACGAACCTATGAACGGCAATATCGTGTTCTACGTAGACGGTACCAAGCTTAAATTCTACTGCTCTAACAATACCACGAAGCTTAAGGATACGCAGTGGTTTAAGGATAACCGAACGTGTCCTGCAAGTTGGAGTTAACAAGGAGTAAGCATATGACCGATGAAGAGAGAAGACTCCAAGAAGAAAAGCACGCAAAGGTTAAAAAGACTTTAAAGATAGTAGGGTTTGTCCTGCTTGGCTGCGGTGCGGTTTTAGATATAGTTTTTTTTGTTAATTTTATTGCTTCGATGATTTCGTTTGCAATGCCCAACCTGTTTTTCTGTGGAGTTATAGGTCTGCCCTTAACGGGTTTAGGTCTTTCGTTAATTTCCATAGGTTTCCGCAGAGAGATAAGCACCTATATGAAGAACGAGGGTGTGCCTGTTGTCAACGACGCTGCGCAGGAGTTAAAGCCCGCCGTCAAAGCCGTTGCGGAGGCGGTTAAGGAAGTCAATGCGGAAGCTCAAACGGGCGAAAAGAAAGGCGCAGAGCAGGGCGAAAAGCCCATCGTCTGCCCCGCTTGCGGCAAGGAGAACCAGCCCAAAAACAACTTCTGCGACGGTTGCGGAGCGCAGCTTTTCAAGCTTTGCCCCAAGTGCGGTGCAAGGCAGGAGGCGGATGATGTTTTCTGCGGCAACTGCGGGTGTAAACTTGACGGTTAATACTTACGCTTTGTAAATATACTTCGCAATAGTTCGTCGCCTTTACGTTTTGCCTTGGTCATTTACTTCATTGTAAACTCCCTTCGGCAAATCCGCAGGCTCCTGCTCTTTCTCGCATCTTTCCAAAGCCACATACCAAATAAGCGTCGCAATACTGTGTCAGGCTACGTTTTTCTCGGGTCATTTACGCATAAGTAAACTCCCCGTCGAAAAGCCTTGCCTTCCTTGTCTTGCTAGCTTCTCTGAAGAGATACATGCCCAGAATTTGGAATTATCACACTTACGCTTTGTAAATATGCGTCGTATTTCTGCGTTGTGCTCCGTGCCGCCTTGGTCTCTTACGTCTATGTAAGCTCCCTGCGGTCGGTACTCACACGCCTAAACAGGGCTCCCGCAAAAGATTTGCTTGCAAAGATTTTGTGGGAAGAGGAGACACAACTGAGCGAAGTTGCCGTTTGAGATTACTCAAATGGCATAAAGCGCAGTTTGTGACGACGAACTCGCATCTTTCCAAAGAAACATATCCTAAATATACTTCGCAATAGTTCGTCGTCATTGCGAACCGACTGAAAGTCGGTGTGGCAATCCCAGACTCTCAAGTTAGTAGCGTTTCAAATTTTTTAAACCACATTTATTCTTTAAGAAAATTAAATCGGCAGGTGCTTTAGGCACCTGCCGATTTAATTTTACACAATAATTTACTTGTTAACTTTATCCAACAAATCCTTGACTGCCGCCTGCAATTTAGCGAGTGCCGCTTCTGCGTCTGCCTTGTTCTGCGCCTTGACGGAGTAGTAAATCTTCAGCTTGGGTTCGGTACCCGAAGGACGAACGCATACGAAGCTGCCGTTCTTTAATTCATAGTAAACGCAGTTGGTTGTGGGCGAGCCGATCGCACTCTTTTTGCCCGTAGCCATATCTGTCTTTTCGTCCTTGGAGTAATCTCTGAAGGAAGCGACTTCGTAGACGTCGAACTTGCTTACGGGGTCAACCTTAAGCGCATCGACTACGGCGTTCATCTCCTTCATAGCGTTAAGACCCTGATACTGAATGGAAACGTTGCAGTCGAGGACGTAGCCGTAGGTCTTATAGATCTCGTTCAACCTGTCGAACACGGTCGTTCCCTTATAGGTGTAGTAGCAAACCATCTCTGCGCAGAGCATAGAAGCAACGACGGCGTCCTTATCCCTTGCGTGCGTACCACGTAGATATCCGCAGCTCTCTTCAAAGCCGAACACATAGGTGTAGGAGTGGTCCTTTTCCCAGAGCTTAATCTTTTCGCCGATGTTCTTAAAGCCAACGGGAACTTCAAACAAGGTTACGCCGAACTTATCGCATATAGCCTTTGCCATACCCGTGGTAACGAATGACTTCACGACTGCGGCATTTTCAGGCAGAGTACCGTCTTCCTTTAAACGTGTAAGTATGTAATCGAGCAGCAATATGCCGACCTGATTGCCCGTTAACGCTTCGAATTCGCCTTCAGCGTTCTTTACCGCAACGCCGAGCCTGTCGCTGTCGGGGTCGGTACCGAATACCACGGTTGCGCCAATCTCGTTTGCAAGGTTAATGCCCATCGTAAGCGTTTCCTTGTATTCGGGGTTGGGCACCTTAACGGTGGAAAATTCGGGGTCTTTAGTCGTCTGCGCTTCGACAACCGTAGCCCTAATACCTAACTTCTTGAGTATGGTGGTTACGGGGACGTAGCCGGAGCCGTGAACGGGGGTATAGACGAGCTTAAGGTCTTTGCCGCAAGCTTTAACCGCCTTTTTGGAAAGGGAGAGCTTCTGCAATTCCTTATAGTACTTCTTGTCAACCTTATCGGGAACCGCTTTAATATACGTTTTAATCTGCTCTTCGGTGGGAACGGGGCAGGCGAGATAGTCTGTAATTTTAGTGATGAAACCGTATACCGTCTTGGTGTCTTCAACGCTCATCTGCGCACCGTCTTCGCCGTATACCTTATAGCCGTTGTAAATCTTGGGGTTGTGCGATGCGGTAATCATAATACCTGCAATCGTGTTCAAACAGCGAACCGCAAACGAGAGCATGGGTACGGGATGAACGTCGGAATAGAGATAGACCTTAATATTGTTTGCGGCAAGCACCTTTGCGGCAGCTTCTGCAAACTCACGGCTCTTGTGGCGGGTATCGTAGGAGATTGCAACGCCCCTTGCCATAGCTTCTTCGCCCAAGCCGACTATAAACTGGCTTAAGCCCTGTGTAGCCCTGCCTACGGTGTAGACGTTCATCTTGTTGGTGCCGTAGCCGATAATTCCTCTCAATCCTGCAGTACCGAACTCAAGCTCTGCGCCGAAAGAATATTCTATTTCTTCATTGTTGTCCTTGATAGCCGTAAGCTCTCTCTTTGCTTCAGCATTAAGTCTACCGTCGGTAAGCCAGCTTTCGTACAGTGACATATAAGCAGGTTTTGCGCTATTTGCCATAAAATCATTTTCCTCCTTATTTAGGCGCACCATAGAAAAAAGTGCGTATTCCTTTCTATACCATTATATAAAATAAAATCCCCCTTGTAAAGGGGGAAATTAAAATTTGTAACGCTGTAAATCAAATTTTTTTTAAAAATCGCCTTTAAAGAACTGTTCGGTAGTCATTTTTGCTTCCTTTTGCGGCCCTATAATGACGTAGTCGTCGATGAAGAACTTCAAGGAGTTATTGTCGCAGTAGTTGACGAACTGATAGCAGGTTAAAAGCATAATGCCTGCAGGCACCGTAAGGATTAACGCCGCACCGAAGGTCAGCACTCCGCAGACCGTGTTGATGACGAAGATGGATATAACCATAAATATCAACGTCGAAAGCACCCTTACGAATGCGCCCTTTTTGGGCTTAAAGCAATAGGCAATCGCCTTGCGGTTAGTGCAGTTGGAGTGCAAAAGATGGGGCATCCAGTCGGTGGTAATCGAAAACTTAAGCGCAACCAACAGTATCATTAAGGTTGACGCAACGAAGAGCCTCGCCAAAAGGGGAGCAAACGCTAAAGCCTTAAACGAAATCGCCCAGATAATCACACAGCCCACGCCATAGAAGATAAGGGAAATCGGCGTGAACAAAACGGCATAGAGAGAAGACCTTCTCAAGTCCTTCAAAAGGCTTGCCGTGTAGGACGTGTGCGCACGGAGCATCATTCTGTTATTGAGCGTTTCGCCCAATGCAAAGTTGCCGATAGCGGTCAGGAAGTAATAGATAAACAGGATTACAACTGCGCAAACGACGTCTATTGCAAGCAGGCCGTTGGATACGAGCAACTGAATAAAGCTACCTATATTTTCGTTGATGTTCGCAATCGAACCCTGAAGCCCGTTCAGATTGAGTGCGGAAACGTTAGCAAAAAAGGTATTAATCCCTTCGCTTAAAGCTAAATATTCAGCGGTTGTATTAACGGCGTTAAGCGAAGGCAGTATTACCGCCAGGCTCAAGCCCACCGTTATTGCAAGGACGATAAGCTGATATACAAGCACCTTATACGTCGTTGCGATGTTGTCGATAAACACCAGCAATGAATGTTTAAACCTCATATTTTTCTCCCAAATTATTTAACTGCGTTTGCAGTATAATTTTTACCTCTATCACTGCTTTGGCAGTGGATTTAATCAACGGCTCTGCCGTTGGATTGCATCACGACGAAGGTCGTGGATTTAATCGTTGCTTGCAGCGGATTTAATCGCGCTTAAGCGTTGATTTCAACAATCTTTCCTACAGCCTTGCCGTCGTTTAAAGCAAGGAAAAGGTAAGAATTCTGCGAATATCTCGACAATGTGCCGGGGTTAAATAGCGTTACGCCGTCAATCGTAAATTCGACTGCCTGATGCGTATGCCCGAACAGGGCGACGTTGCAGCCCAACTCTTCAGCCCTGTAGGCAAGGCGGTCGTAGCCGTACTTTGCGCCGTACCTGTCGCCGTGGCAGGCAAGTATTTTAACGCCTTCGATTTCAAGGGTCAGTTCGTCTTGCCCGAGCTTCATAAAGTCGCAGTTGCCGTTTAAAAGGTATACCTTGTCGCCGAAAGTCTTTTTTATGTACTGTCCGTCGGAAGATAAGTCACCCAGGTGGATAATATAGTCGCACTCTTTAAATACGGGGAAGAGCTTATCTATCGCCGTGCGGTTGCCGTGACTGTCGGAAATTACTATTATGCTCTTCATTGCATCTTGGAAAGTAAATCCTTCAAAGCACGGTAGCGGTGGGAGACGGCGTTCTTTTCGTCTTCGTCCGCCAAACCGAAGGACTTGTCAAGGTCAAAGGAGTAGAACAGATTGTCGTATCCGAATCCCTTGTTGCCGATCTCTTCAAACAGAATTTTACCCTTGGTATATCCTTCTCCGAAGAGCGTTTCTCCCTTCTCGTTGATATAGCAAACGGCGCACACAAACTTTGCGTTTCTGTCCGTAATTCCTTCCATACGCTTTAAAAGAAGCGCCCTGTTGTCCTTGAAGTCACCGCCCGAAAAACGTGCGGAATATACGCCGGGTGCGCCGTCGAGAGAGTCCACGCAGAGCCCCGAATCGTCTGCAATGACGGGGCGCTTGAGTGCGTCGTAAACTGCTTTAGCCTTGATGTAAGCATTGTCTTTAAAGGTTTCGCCCGTCTCTTCGACGTCGCCTTCAAAGCCGGCGTCACGCATAGATATGAAGTTTACGCCCTGAACAATCTCTTTAAACTCTTCAATCTTGCCCGAGTTGCCGCTTGCGACAACTATCTCGCTGGGGAATTTTCTAAAGTTCATAAAACCACCTTTGGTATATTATACAATACTTAACGTGTTTTGTAAAGTGTTTTTATTTTTTCCACTTCAGCCTATGCAGCTCGCCCACTTCGTTAAAGCCTTCAAAGTCGTTCTGTCTTAAGCCTTCGTACACGGCAATCGCCACCGAGTTGGAGAGATTTAAGCTCCTCAAATCGCCAAGCATAGGTATTCTTACGCAAGTTTCTTCGTGTTCTATCAAAAGCTCTTCGGGCAGCCCCTTGGTCTC
The DNA here is from genome assembly GCA_051884135.1 of Candidatus Coproplasma sp. Classification (GTDB taxonomy): domain Bacteria; phylum Bacillota; class Clostridia; order Christensenellales; family Borkfalkiaceae; genus Coproplasma. The sequence goes on from JBJEVC010000038.1 coordinate 13,349, forward strand.
CTTGCCGAACACTAAAAAGTCTCCGCTTTTAAAGTGAGCCTGGTCGTGTCTGTGCCTGCCCTTCGTGGTGAAGAAGTAGAATTTTCCTTCGGGAAAAGCGGCAAAGAGTTCGTCGATATTTTCCCAGATTTTCACTTCAACGTACTGCCAATAATCCAATCCTGCACGCTTTAAATATTTGTCGCTTATTTCGAAGCCGAGCGGCTTAACAAGGTGTAAAACGCAACCCGTAGCCGCACAGGTACGGGCAATATTGCCTGTATTTTGCGGTATTTCAGGCTCTACCAATACTATATTGAACATACCGATATTGTATTGCAATTTACTCTCAAATGCAAGTCGCTGTAAAAAACTTTTTCATATAATTGACAAAATACCCTTTTTATTGATAAGATTATAGTAAGGGAAAGTTGATTTCTCGTTATTTCAGGAGCTTTATTATGAGATTTGAAGACGTAATGCAAATCATATACTGCCTGTTTTTCATACTCGGCGGCGTAGTCGTGTTTATGATGGGTATGGATATGATGGGCAAAAATCTTGAAAAGGCTGCAGGCAGCGGTATCCGCAAGCTTATGGGTAAGGCGGCTAAAAACCGTTTCATCGGCATCGGTACAGGTGCGGCAATAACGGCGGTTGTAAACAGTTCTTCGGCAACTACGGTCATGATTGTCGGCTTCGTTAACGTCGGGCTTATGACGCTTACTCAAGCTGCTTCTGTAATAATGGGTGCCAACATCGGTACTACCATCTCTGCATTTATAATGGCGTTGTCTTCATCGGGTACCGCAGTTGATATTGCCGCAATCTTCGCAATCGTTGCCTTTGTGGGGCTTATGATTACCATGATCTCCAAAAAGGATAAGGTTAAAAGAATAGGCAATATATTAATCGGTGTCGGTCTTATCTTCATCGGTTTGGAATTTATGTCCGTTTCGGTCAGCAATCTTTTAAATTCCGACGTGGGCGTATATATTGAAGATATGTTTAAAGCTCTCGGCAAAGGCAGCGAGCAACTGACCTGGCAGATTCCCGTTCTCTTCCTGTTGGGTTTGGTACTCACAGCGTTAATGCAGGCTTCGTCTGCTATAACGGGTATAGTTATTACACTTGCAAGTGCTGATTTAATGACCCTTCCAATGGCAATGTGCGTCATTCTCGGCACCAATATCGGTACCTGCTGTACGTCCCTTCTCTCTTCAATCGGTACAAGCACCAATGCAAGAAGGGCGGCAGTCGTGCACTTGCTCTTTAACGTGTTGGGCTGTTTCATCTTCATCTGGCCGGTTGCATTTGCGGGCGAACAGATTTCTTGGCTTTTATCGTTCATCCCTTCCGTTCAGTGGCAGGTTGCTATTTTCCATATGGTATTCAACGTGCTCACCACTTTAATTTTAGTCGGCTTCACGAAATATATCGTTAAGCTTGCTTGTATATTGGTTCCCGAATCGAAGAAGGTTGTGGCGGAAGAAGTACACGAGACGTTGGACGTCCGTCTGCTCAAGACCCCAGCAATCGCCGTGGGGCAGGCTCGTCGGGAAATCGTGCGAATGGCGGATATGGCTTACGGCAACTACAAGCGTTCGTTGGATATGCTGCTCTCCTACAATACCAGCAGTTTAGAGCAGTTTAATGAAACGGAAAAAGAGATTGACTTGCTCAATAAGAATATTACGCAATTCCTTATAAAGCTCTCTTCGGAGCCCATTTCCGAAGTGGATGAAAAGAAGGTTTCTTCCTTCTATCACGTCACGTCGGATATAGAGAGAATTGGCGACTATGCGGAAAATATTACCGAGTTTGCAACGCAGATGGTGGAAGCAAATGCGAAGTTCTCCGAACACGCCGTGCAGGAAATAACCGAGATGGATATGCACCTGACCGAGCTATATAAAAACGTAAAGGAGACGTTTGCAAACCGCAATTTAGATAATATGAACGTCGTCGAGCAAGAGGAGAGCGAGACGGACAGAGTGTGCAAGATTATGCATCAGGCGCATTTAAGAAGAACGAACGAGGGCAGGTGTACTCCCGAAGCGGGTTCGGTCTATCTGCAGCTTGCCGTAAATATGGAGAGAATCGGCGACCATATGTTCAACGTGGCGAACTCCGTTAAAGCGTATGCGGATACCGAACATATACATAAATAATATAAAATAAAATTTAAAAGTTTTTTGTAAAACAGTATAAAACCGCTTGACAAAGTGGTTGGTTATTTAATAAAATGATAAAGCTTTAGCGAAAGCGGAAAACTTATCGCGGGGTAGAGCAGCCAGGTAGCTCGTCGGGCTCATAACCCGGAGGTCGCGCGGTCCGAATCCCGCCCCCGCAACCACAAACTCCGCTTTCGCATTTTTATGGCGACGTAGCTTAGTTGGTCTATAGCGGCCGGTTCATACCCGGCAGGTCGGCGGTTCGAATCCACCCGTCGCTACCAAAAATCAATAACAAATGCCGTGATTAATACGGCACACATAAGGCCCGTTGGTCAAGCGGTTAAGACACCACCCTTTCACGGTGGTATCATGGGTTCGAGTCCCGTACGGGTCACCAAC
>JBJEVC010000039.1:0-14456 GCA_051884135.1 Candidatus Coproplasma sp.
GCGTTTTCGATATAGATGTAATCGCCTACTTCAAAGTCGAACTTCTTGCAAATTAAAGGAAGCATACCCCAGTTAATAAGGTTGGAGCGGTAACGCTTGGTTGCATACTCTATTGCAACGTTTGCAACGCCGCCTAAAACCCTTTGACAGGAAGCCGCCTGCTCCCTTGCCGAGCCGTCGCCGGGCTTTTTAGCCGCTACACAGCTGCCGAGCATTGCGGTATTATCAACGCTTGCGCCTACTTCTTTAAGCACGTCTTCAGGAAGCGTGCCGTTTGCCCTTCTTTCCGCTTCCAAAGCCTTGACTTCTTTAGCCCTGCCAACGTATGCAGGGTCTTTTCTTGAGAGTGCAAACTCCGCAAGCCTTAAGGGGTTGGAACGGTACGAAGACGTTTCGCCTGAAGGAATGAGTTCGTCCGTGGTGGTGACGGGATCGTTGATCACCGATACGACTTTGATTAACAAATTTTTTGCCAAGGGGAGCTGTTCGGGCCAGTCTGCAATGTTGTTACCGTAGACGAGCTGGGCTTCGTCATTGGGCTTACCTGCACCGTGGTACACTCTCTTTGCGTATATTTCGCCGTCGAAGTAGTACTTTTTGAACTTCTTCGTATACTCGACTTCGGTTGCAGGGGTGAGCCTACCGCCGTTTACTGCCGTTGCCGCAATCGAACGGGCGTCCATAAGCGCAACCGCAGAGAGCTGACCTTCACCGGGCTTGCTACCTTCCCTGTTCTCAAAGTTACGGGTGGTGTGGCGGATTGAAAGTGCGTTGTCCGCAGGGGCGTCGCCTGCACCGAAGCAGGGACCGCAGAATGCCGTTTTTACGACTGCTCCTGCCGAAAGAAGGGAAGAAACGTAACCGTTATCCACGAGTGATTTATATACGGGAACGGACTGGGGATAAACGCTTAAATTGAACTCATCGTTGCCGCAGGATGCGCCCTTCAATATCTCTGCCGCTTCCGCTACGTTCTCATACGAGCCGCCTGCACAGCCTGCAATAATACCCTGATTTACATAGACGCCGCCGTCCCTTACCTTATTTAAGAGTTTGAAGGGTGCGCTGCCTGCCTTTTTGAGTGCGTTGCCCTTTTTCTCAACTTCGCCTAAAATGTCGGAAGCGTTTTCTATAAATTCCTTAATCGTAAACGCATTAGACGGGTGGAAAGGAAGGGCAATCATAGGTTCTATACGTGACAGGTCTATGACGACTGCACCGTCGTAGTAGGCAGGGTCGGAAGGGTGAAGTTCCTTAAAGTCCCCTTCTCTGCCGTGTAATTTATAGAATTCCTTGACGGTTTCGTCCGTCTCCCAGATGGAAGAAAGACACGCCGTCTCGGTAGTCATAACGTCGATACCGCTTCTGAAGTCCATTGAAAGGTTTTTAATTCCGGGACCTACGAACTCCAAAATCTTGTTCTTGACAAAACCGTTTTTGAAGGTTGCGCCGACTAAAGCTATCGCCACGTCGTGGGGGCCTACGCCCTTTTTGGGTTTGCCCTTCAAATAAACGGCAATAACGCCGGGGCGGGCAATGTCATAGGTCTGACCGAGAAGCTGTTTTACGAGTTCGGGGCCGCCTTCGCCCACCGCCATCGTGCCGAATGCGCCGTAACGGGTGTGACTGTCCGAACCTAAAATCATCTTGCCGCAAGCCGCTTCGCACTCTCTCATATACTGGTGGATAACCGCAAGGTGAGCGGGGACGTAGTTGCCGCCGTACTTCTTCGCCGCAGAGAGACCGAAGACGTGGTCGTCTTCATTTATCGTGCCGCCGACTGCGCAGAGCGAGTTGTGGCAGTTGGTGAGCGTATAGGGTATGGGGAAGTTTTTGAGCCCCGAAGCCTTTGCCGTCTGAATGATTCCGACGTAGGTTATATCGTGCGAAGCCATTGCGTCAAAGGAGATTTTTAACTTTTCGTCGTCACCCTTGTTGTGACTTGATAAAATGGAATACGCAAGCGTACCCCTTATAGCCTGTTGTTTTTGGGCTTCCAACATAAACGCCTGACTTTCCTTAACCAGCTTGCCCTGCATATAGTAAACGCCGCTTTTGATTAGCTTTAACATAGCCTTTTCTCCGATTGTTGTAGAATAAGTATTATTTATTCTACCCTATTGTGAAATTTTTTTCAACCATTTAAGACATAAAATACATATCTTTGCGTTGCGTTTTAAACTTTAATAGTTTATAATAGGGGTATGAAAAAGTTTAAGTATAAATTCAGCAAGCTCATCACGGCGTTGATTTACGCAGGAATTGCCTTAAGCATTGCAGGCTTCGGCGTAAACCTATACTACTGCATTTCAACGGGCATCAAGGGTGCGGCAGACCCCGTCTACCCCATACTGCAATACACGCTTATGTTCCTGGTTACTATCGGTTTAACGGCAATACTTATAAGCGTCTTAACCAACTCCTGCTATATTATCGACGGCAAGGTCTTTAAGACCAAGTTCGGCTTCATCGTCAGCAAGTACGACGTTGACACGATAGACAGCATCGTAAACGACAAAAAGACGGGAAAACTCACCGTAACCTTTACTAATGAGCAATATATGGTTATTGTCGTTAAGCAGGAATGGTACAACGACTTTATCGAAGCGTTGCTTGCGGCTAATAAAAAGATAGATTATTCCATCATCTCGCTCGATAAAACCGATTTGGACAAGGAAGATAAGTTGAAATAATTTTCATCTTACTGCATAAAAACAAATTTTTTTAGGTGTGAAATTTATGATTTTCACACCTTTTTTATATTGTCTATAATCTATATTTATACACAATATTATATATAATTATTGCTGTTATAAACTAAATAGGATTTTCCCGTAATTTTCATTTATAGCAAATTTATAAAAATACATTTTTATTTAAATTTATGCATAATATTGATTGACAAACGGCGAGCAAACGATTAATATTATTGCATAAATAAATTGAATTTTTTTCAGAGGTGAAAATATGAAAATTAAAAAGTTTTTATGCGCAGCTGTAGCACTTGCCTTTGCTGCGGTTATGCCGATAACTGCTACCGCTTGTTCAAATAGTTCCGATAAGATTTACGTCGATACTAACGCATTCTTTGCACCGTTCGAATACTACGACGGTAACGACATTGTGGGTGTAGACATCGACATTATGAATCAGGTCGGCAAAAAGCTTAACAAAGAAGTTGTGTTCACTAACACTGATTTCGGCGTAATTATAGATAACGTATCTAAAGGCACTCAATTTGATTGCGGTGCGGCAGGCATTACCATAACAGAGGCAAGGCAGGAATTGGTTGACTTCTCCATCCCCTACTTTACTTCGGTTCAGTACGTTATATTTAAGAACGACACCTTCTCCGTAAGCGGAACAACCACCGACGGCGTTGACTATATCCTTTGGGAAGCTCTTGCAGGGAAGAAGATAGGCGTTCAAACCAACACAACAGGTCATATCTACGTTGACGGTGAAATAAACGCACGAGAAAGTGACCCTGACTACGGCTATGACGGTGTTTTATATAATACTAATACAGAGCTTGTAACCTACAGCAATGCAAACGTTGCAGTATCCGCACTCGGCACAGGTGTTGACGTAGTTGTAGTTGATAAACTCCCCGCAGAATATATCGTAAAGAACAACAGCTCTCTTAAATGCTATGCGCTTTACTACGACGCCGATACGGCTACCGAAGAGCAATATGCAATTTGCGTTACCAAGGGCAATACCGAACTGCTTGACGCCATAAACGAAGTACTCACCGAACTCGGCGAAGAAGGAATCAACCAGCTTGTTTCAAAACATTTAGGGCTTACCGATTAACTGTCCTTGCTTCAAGCGCTAATTATTAATTGCGCCTGACTATAAGAAGAATAAAAAAAAGGGAACGATGACTACCGTTCCCTTTTAACCCGTTTTAAAGACTATATTTTGGAAATAATTTATGAATTTAAATTTATTAGCAAATTTTTTTGAAGGTATTGCCGAAATCTTTACAACGCAGAAATATTATACAATGATATTAAACGGTCTGAAAACAACCCTATTAGTGTCGCTGGGCGCTTCGGTTGTGGGGCTTTTGCTTGGAACGATAGTTGCCGTTGTTAAAATTTTGCCGCAAAAAAACGTGTTTGTTAAGATTGCTAACTTTATTTGCAACGTCTATACAACGATAATCAGGGGCACGCCGATGGCTTTGCAGCTGTTTATTATGGCGTTCATAATTTTTGCAATCAGGGGCTTCCCCCTTACCGTTACTGCCATTTTAGCATTCGGTATAAACAGCGGTGCTTACGTCTCTGAAAATATTCGTGCAGGCATTTTGTCCGTTGACAAGGGACAGACCGAAGCCGGCAGAGCGCTGGGGCTTAACGGCATACAGACGATGACGCACATTGTAATACCGCAAGGTATGAAGAACGTCATTCCTGCAATCGGCAACGAGCTTATCGCACTGATAAAGGAAACTTCAATCGTAAGTATGATCGGAATGTTCGATTTAACCCAAGCGGCACAGGTGTTGGGTTCAGGGCAGAATTTGGCAACTTACTTTACCCCTATGGTAGTCGTAGCACTCTTCTACCTTGCCATTGTATATCTGCTGACACTGATAATCAAACTCATTGAAAGGAGGTTGAGAAAGAGTGATAAACGTTAAAAACGGCAATAATGATATTGATGAAAGCCAAGTATTAAACAACACAAGTCTTGACGTTGAAGACGGTAAAATGATAAGCGTTAAAAACGTCTATAAAAATTTTGGAAAAAATCAGGTTTTAAAGGGTGTAAGTCTCGACGTTGAAAAGGGCGAAAGAATAGTAATTATCGGACCTTCGGGCAGCGGTAAATCAACCCTTTTGCGCTGTCTTAACCTCTTGGAAGAAGTCACTTACGGCGAAGTCTGGCTTGAAGATAAGCTCTTAACCCCTGTAGACCCCTATCTCCACCCCGATATCATAGACAAATCAATAACTTATAAAAAGGTTGCAAAAGAACTTAAAGGCAACTTCCCCCAGGACAACAAATGTGTCGGCGAAGAAAATTCTGACGGTGTTGACCAAGATGGCTTACATGATGCCGTTATTGCAAAAATTAAGTCGGAAGATCTTTTAAAACGGTTTGAAGGGAAAGAATACCGTTCTGCCATGAAGAAGACCTACAAGGACAATCATCAGAATATTAACATCGCCCGCAGAAAGATAGGAATGGTGTTCCAACACTTTAATCTGTTCCCTAATTTGACCGTAATGCAAAACATTACGCTTGCGCCCGTTAAGCTTAAGATTTGTTCTAAACAGGAAGCTGAAGAAAGGGCTTTAAACCTGCTTGAAAAAATAGGGCTTAAAGATAAGGCTAACGCCTACCCTTCCACCCTGTCCGGTGGACAGAAGCAGAGAATTGCAATCGTAAGAGCTCTTGCTATGGAACCCGACGTAATGCTGTTTGACGAACCCACTTCCGCACTCGACCCCGAGATGGTTGGAGAAGTGTTAAAGGTTATGATAGACCTTGCAAAAGAAGGTATGACTATGGTAGTCGTAACGCACGAAATGGGCTTTGCAAAAGAAGTTGCCACCAGAGTATTATTTATGGACGAAGGAATAATTCAGGAAGAAAACTCACCGCAGTTGTTCTTCGGCAACCCGCAGAACGCAAGGCTTAAAGACTTCTTATCCAAAGTATTATAAATTAGCTTACAAAAAAATCGGAGTGAGCTTACTCACCCCGATTTATTTATGCAATTATTATGATTTTTTACCCTTTTTCCACATCTTCTTTAGTGACGTGTGGTGTTCTTCACCCTGTAACAAACGGTGTAAGTTTTTGTTGTGTGCGCCCCAGGTTATTACGTTAAGCGCAAGAATTATCACAAACAGTATAATAACGTAAACGTTTAAAAGGCAAGCTTGATAACGGAGAATAAAGACTATTAACTGCCAGATCGAAAAGCCCGAAACGCCGATGAGTGAAGCCATTGCCCCCCATTCGGTGAAATAGACGTACACGAACAGCGAGATAAAGAGTGCCAGCCCTACGAAGACGAACCACCAAGTGTTGCTTGTGCAGGTAACCGCACACCACAAAAGACCTATGGTTGTGGAAATACCCTTACCGCCCTTGAACTTCATAAACACGGGGAAAACGTGCCCAAGCACTGCAAAGAGTGCGAAGAAGTAGCACATAAAGTCGGACACCAGTACGTCGGTACCCTTGAAGACCATATTCCTAAAGCAGAAATAGCCCACAAGCACGGGCACGACCCCCTTTAAGGCGTCGCAAGCAAAGTTAATAATACCGTACTTAAACCCAAGCTTTCGGGATACGTTCATTGCACCGGGATTGCCGCTGCCTTCGTTTAATATGTCTTCGTGCTTGATTTTTGCTATCAATAAGGCAAAGTGAAAACAGCCTATGAAATAGCTTACCACCGCACCTATAACAAGCCAATACCAATTTTGTGCTAAATCGAATTCAATCATTGGTCTTCCTTCTTTTCTCTTGTAACGATTCTAATGGGCGTACCCGAAAAGTCAAACGCATTCCTTATTGTGTTCTCTAAAAACCTTAAATAGGAAAAGTGCATAAGGTTTGTGCTGTTTACGAACAGTACGAACGTGGGGGGCGCAACCGAAACCTGTGAAGAATAATACACCTTTAAACGTTTGCCGTTGTACGAAGGCGGTTCGTTTGCCCTTACCGTATCCAGGATAAGGTCGTTCAAGGTACCCGTTGAAATTCTCCTTTGAGAGTTTGCGTAGACGGCGTCCACTTCCTTTAAAATCTTTTCCGCACGCTGACCCGTCTTTGCAGAAACGTATACGGGGCGGAAGTAGTCCATAAACTTTAAATCTTCCTTGAGCTTCTCGTTAAACTTGTTTATCGTGTGGGTGTCCTTTTCGATTAAATCCCACTTGTTCATAACGATAACGGAAGGTTTGCCCTGTTCGTGAACGTAGCCTATGATTTTAGTGTCCTGTTCGGTCAAATTCTCCGAGCAGTCCACGACCAAAAGGCAAACGTCCGCACGGCGAACAGCGTCGAAAGCACGCATTACCGAATAGTATTCGATATCGTCTTCAACCTTTGCCTTTTTACGGATACCTGCCGTGTCGATTATGGTGTAGTTTCTGCCTTCATAGGTGAACTTTGTATCGATTGCGTCCCTTGTGGTGCCTGCAATGTCGGTAACTATCGAGCGTTCGAAGCCTAAAAGACGGTTGACTATCGAGCTTTTGCCTGCGTTGGGCTTGCCGACGACTGCGATTTTTAAACTGTCATCTTCTTCGTTTTCATACTTTTCAAACCAACTTACCGCTTCGTCCAACACGTCGCCTATTCCCTTGCCGTGTTCGGACGAGATGGGATAGGGTTCGCCCAAGCCTAAAGAGTAGAACTCGAACACCTTCTCTTCGGAGTACTCGTCCACCTTGTTAACGACTAAAATTACAGGTTTTTTGGAACGGCGGAGCATATCCGCAACGTCGTAGTCGGAGCTCGTTAAGCCTTCTTTAGCGTCCACGAAAAAGAGAATAACTTGCGCCGTCTCGATTGCGACTTCCGCCTGCTTTTTAATCTGACGCCACATAATATCGTCGCTCTTGAGTTCGATACCGCCCGTATCAACGAGTGAGAAAGCCTTGCCTCTCCACTCCGCATCGGCATAGAGCCTGTCACGGGTTACGCCGGGCTTGTCTTCGGTTATTGAAATTTTTCTGCCGATAACCTTATTAAAAAAGGTGCTTTTGCCAACGTTTGGTCTGCCGACGATTGCTACTAAAGGGTTTGCCATAATTATTCCTTATTTTTGGTAAGTATCTCTGCAACAATTTGCATAGAGCATTTTAATTATAAAATAACTCCCCAAAAAAGTAAAGCGGTTTGCGCCACAATGGCGCAAACCGCTACGATGTAAAATAAATTTAAATGGTAATGAAAGTGGTAAAACCGCACAAACCGAGAATACCCAGCGCAAGGAATACGAAGTAAACAATCTTCCAAGCCTTCTGTCTGTGTTTAACGAAATCCCAAGCGGCAAGCCAAACGGTTATAAACAGGGCAATCTGCGAAACCAAATTACAAATATTGCAAGCCGTGTTAGCCCAAGTGATCGTAACGCCGATTAAACCTAAAAGCCAGATGATAAACGAAGTTAAACCTGCAACACCTGCGAGCAACAAACCTGCAAAAGCACAGAATTTAACTATGGAATAATTGCTCGTAACCGTTACTTTATCTTTATTCTTTTTTGCCATAACAAAATCTCCTTTTCAATACTTTATATTGATTATATCATTTTTATTACAGTTTGGCAACTGTATTAGTTAAACTTAAGTTTAAGCTTTTTTAAAACCTTATTAAAATAGTCGGGCAAGGGTGCGAAAAATTCCATTCGCTCACCCGTGGAAGGGTGAGAAAGCTCCAACCTGTAGGCGTGGAGAAGCTGACCTTCTAAATTGAACTCCCTTTTCTTTCTGCCGTAGACGTCGTCGCCCACTATCGGGTGGTTTAAATATTTTGCGTGTACCCTTATCTGGTGGGTTCTGCCCGTCTGCAAATCAAAGCGGCAGAGCGTGTAACCGTTGTTCCTGTCTATCACCTTATAGTCTGTTATTGCAATTTTTCCCTTATCAGGGGGGACGACTGCCATTTTAACCCTATCGTTTGGGTTACGACCTATGTAGGTTGTTATATTGCCTTCATCGTCCTTTAAGTTGCCTTCTAAAAGGGCTATATACGTCCTTTTGCAACTCTTTTGAGCAATCTGCTCGGCTAAAGATAAGTGCGCCTTGTCGTTCTTTGCAACTACCAACAGCCCCGATGTGTTTTTATCTATGCGGTGGACTATGCCGGGGCGAATTACACCGCCTATGCCGCTTAAATTTTTAAGCTTGAACAAAAGTGCGTTGACGAGCGTTCCGTCTAAATTGCCGTTGCCTGCGTGTACCGTCAAGCCCTGCGGTTTGTTTATAACGGCTATATCGTCGTCTTCGTATATTATCTCTATGGGAATGTCTTCGGGCTTTGCGATACATTCGGTCAATTCGGGCAACGTTACGCAGATTGTTGCGCCTTGAGAAACGCTTTGAGATGGCTTTGCCGCTTTGCCGTCTATTATAACTCCGCCGCCTTCAAACAGCTTTTTTACGGCTGAACGGGTGTAGTCCGATAAATTTTCGCTGATAAGCACGTCCGCACGGCTTGCGCTATTTTGTGCAGTAAAGGTGAGCTGTCTCATTTTTTATCTTCGCCGTCTTCAGGCGTGGACTCCACCGCTTCTCCGCCGTCGTCCGACGTAGACTCTTTTATATCGCTATCGCCTTGCGTTGAGTTGTTATTTTCTTGAGTGTTATTGATTGTATCTTCGTTATTTTTTGCTGCGGTAGCTTCAGCTTCCTGCTGCTTCCTTGCCTGTTGCGCCGCCTTTGCCGTTTTTGTTAAGGGTATCACCGCCCATTCGTTTATGAACAGTAAGTCGACAACGGCGACTATTACGCCGAAAACTATCCAAAAGTCTGCAAAGTTACAGCAAGCCATATTGCCAAACATCCAGACGTTTACAAAATCCCTTACGGAAGCGAAGGCGAGCCTATCGACAAGGTTGCCGACTGCACCTGCCGCAACCATGACGATTGCAACCTTTAGTACTACAAAACGCTTGGGAATGAGCAGGAATGCCGCAATCATTACGACAAGCATTATAAACGTAAGCACAATAAAGAAGGTCTGCGCCCAAGCCTTATCTGCCAAAAACGAAAACGCCGCACCGGGATTGTGCTGTACGGGAACGACTTCTATAAGCCCCGGAATTACCGTGAACTGCCAGCCGTATTTCTCTGCGCAAACTTTAAGCGCCAAGTCGGCAGTGAGCAACACGGCAAACACGGCAACAAGAATTAACCCCGATATGCCGAAGCTGACTTTAAGTTTTAATTTCTTTTTGTTTTCCGCCATATTATAATTATAACATATTAATTTGTCTTTTTAAAGCGTTTAAGCTATAAAAATAAAAATCTGCAACCCCGAAAAGAGTTACAGATTTTAGTTGTCATTGTTTGATAAAACCGAGACTAATTAAGATTGCCTTATCCACCTTTGCCATAGTCATATCGGGGAGTATGCCTATACGCTCTTTTAATCTACGTTTATCAAGAGTGCGAATTTGTTCCAAAAGAATTACCGAATCCTTTGCAAGCCCGTACTCACCCACGGGCAGCTCGATATGCGTAGGGAGCTTTGCCTTGTTGATTTTGCTGGTTACAGCGGCGGCAATAATCGTCGGCGAATACTTATTCCCGACGTCGTTTTGCACAACCAACACCGGGCGTATGCCACCCTGCTCGCTACCCACTACGGGCGACAGGTCTGCATAGTACAGTTCGCCACGCTTAATGGTCATATCCTTTACCTCGCCAATAAATTTGAAGGGGCGGTAATAATACATTATACGCCGCCTGCACCCTTAATTGTTGACGGGGCGGATTGATTTTATACAGCTGTTTTTTAATTATAGTTCGTAAAGATTGCAGAAATCTGTAAAAGCGGTACGACGCCGCAAGCCGCCAAAATTCTGTAGGTGAAATAGCTTACCAGAAGTATAAGCATTGTTATACCTGCAACTTTGCCCAGCTTGTTGCCCTTGAAGAACGAGAAGCCCCAAAGAGTTGCTGCGGCAATTATCGACATATAGCCGTCCATAAGCGCAGTGGGGTCGAACGCAACGCCTACCGCACCCGTACTTACAAAACCTAAACCTGCAACTAAAAGAATATTTGCAATGTTACTGCCGATAATGTTACCCGTAGCCAAGCCCATATCGCCCTTCCTTGCGGCTGTTATAGACGTTACGAGTTCGGGGAGCGAAGTTCCGAAGGCAACCACGGTTAAGGCTATTATGTTGGTGGGTAAATTAAAGAGATCCTTTGCAATGCTCGTTGCGTTGTCTACTACAAGCTCTGCACCGCCGACAACCATACCTAAACCGACTATAGTTATAATAATTAAAAACCAGGTCTTTTCGGTGAGCTCTTCATACTTGGCTTTAACCTTGTCCATAAAGCCCTTAAAGCCCGTACGGACAGGGGCTGCTTCCCCTTTGACTGCGACGTCCGAAGTTGCTTCTTCGTCCAAAAGTACGGGGCCCGAACGCTTTGCCATTATAATGGTGTAAGCCATGAAAGCGGCGTAGAGCACAAGCAGGATAAGCCCGTCGTACCAGGCGTATCCGCCGCCTATGTCGCCGAGAAGTATAAAGATTATACTCGTTACGATAAGGAAGGGGATTTCTATATAACGTGAACTCTTCTCGACGGGGACTTTTGTGATTATTGCAGAGATGCCGAGAATGAGCAGAATATTCATCATATTACTGCCGAGCACGTTACCCATAATTACACCGGCACCGTCAGCCGCACTTTCAACTCCGCCCGTCGCCGTTTGAATACCGCCGATGATGGATACCGCCGCTTCAGGCGCAGACGTGCCGAGAGCTACCACCGTTAAACCTATTATAAAGGTGGAAACGTGCAATTTTTTTGCAATGCCTGCCGCACCGTCTACAAAGAAGTCCGCACCCTTGACGAGCAGGACGAAACCGACGATGAGAAGGAAGAACCAAAGTATTGCCCAATAATTCATTTGATTTACCCCCCATTTTAATTTGGTTAAAATACTAAAAAAAAAATAGACTTTTAACTTAAATTGCTTTAAGTTAAAAGTCTTGTTACCGAAATCTTTGCGGTGTCAAACCCCGAGCTTTTGATAGCTGTCCTGACGAGATTTGCCTTAAACTACTCCCTTTCAACGGTATTAGTTTATCACGGCAAAAGTTATTCTGTCAAGTGTTTGATTGAAAAAGAAATTCCCTTTAAAATTTCTTTTGCGGTCGTGGCGTAGTCGGAATATTTTTGAGAGCAAATCTCCGCCGCACAACCTAAAACGTACTGCGAGCAGACTGCCGCTTCAAACAGCGAAAGCCCCCTTGCCGCATTGCCGCAGATTAGCCCTGCAAGCATATCTCCGCTGCCTGCTTTAGCAAGGGCGGTAGTGCCACGGTGGGTTATTACCCTTCTCTCTTTATCGCAAGTTACGCACACCGCACTCTTTAAATGCACGGTAAGGTTGTATTCTTGCGCAAGGCGTTCGGAAATACCTATGGGGTCTGCGGTAATCTCCTGTGTGCTTACGCCGCAGAGCCTTGCCATTTCGCCGACGTGGGGAGTTAAAAGCACCTGTGCCTCCGTCTCCTTTAACGGTTTCAGACCGTACTTTGCCAAACTGTTTAATCCGTCTGCGTCTATGATGAGTTTACCCTTATAATTCTTTAAGAGATAACACACCTTTTCGTAAGTTTTTTGGTTACAACCCAAGCCCATGCCGATCGCTATTGACTGTGCGTTAAGGTTTGGCTTGTCGACGTAAATGCACTGCGGTAATCTGACTGCGAGAGAAGGTTTAAGCTCTTCAGGTATAACGGCGTAGACGTAGCCGCAACCCGTTTTAAGCGTTGCGGAAACGGCGAGTGCGGAAGCACCGAGATACTCGCTTGAGCATGCAACCACGCAAGATACGCCGTAACTGCCTTTATGGGTATTTCTCTTCCTTTCAGGGAAGAACTCCTTTATATCCTGCTCGTCATAAATAGCGGCATCGGGAGTATCACAGTTAATGCCTATATCCTTTACGACTATTTCACCGCTGAAGTCTATTCCGTCGTTTAAATACAGCCCGACTTTGGGATAGGCGATTGCAACCGTCTTATCCGCCCTTACGCCGCAGCCCAAGGCTATGCCGTTATCGCCGTTTATTCCGCTTGAAATATCGACGGATATGACGTAAGCTTTAGCGTTATTTATTTCGTCTATAACCCTTGCGTATTCACTGCCGACGGGGCGGTTTAAGCCGGTGCCGAACAGGCAGTCGACTATTATATCGCCTTCAATAGTTAAAGCATATTCCCCGTCGTACGCATCTTTTTCCCTTTGGCAGTCGGGCGAGAGCGTACCTTCCGTTGCGTACACCTTTACGGGTATCCCCTGCACTTTCAAAAGGCGTGCGCAAACGTAGCCGTCACCGCCGTTATTGCCCGTTCCGCAGACGATTAAAACCGAGTTGGCGTTTAACGTTTTTACGGCGCAGGCAACTTCATACGCAACGGCTTTCCCTGCCCTTGTCATAAGCTCTTCACTCGTTATTCCGCCATCTATCGTGGCTTTGTCCGCCTGACGCATGGTCTCGTTTTTTAAACAGTATTTCATTTAAACCTCAAACTCATTTCACCGCTGCTTATCTTCTTAACTTTGCCGTCCGCTTCAACGATTAAATTTCCGTGTTCGTCCACGTCGACGGCGGTTGCGCAAAATCTTTCGCCGTTGGTATCCAAATAAACTTCCTGACCGAACCAATCGATGAAAGATTTATACTCTTCCACCGTGTATTCGTTTTGTATGTTCTTAATGAGCTGCTTGCGGACGGAATTTAAATTTAATTTTCTGCCCCTGCAATCACGCATCGTGGTTGCGATTTCTTTAAGCTCGTCGGGGAGAATATTGTTTACGTTTAAGCCTATCCCCACGATTGAAAGGCATACGCCGTTTACACCCAGCCTGTTTTCGATTAGCGTTCCGCAGATTTTTTTGCCGTTAACTAAAACGTCGTTTGCCCATTTGACGGTGGGTTTTAAATTGAATGCTTCAAGCGTTTTGCATACCGCAACGCATGCGCTGATCATTATCGAAAACGTTTTTGCAAAATCGAAGTTCGTAAGTCTACGCATAAGGGAAACGTACACGCCGCCCTCGTCGGAGACGAAGCTCCTGCCCTTGGTTCCCTTGCCCTTTGTCTGTCTCTTTGCCCATACCAGCAAATCTGCTTCCTTGGGGAAGCGTTTACAAAATTCGTTTGTCGAATCTATTTCGTCTAACTCAACTTTCTGTATCTTCATCTATCCTCTCGCTTATTTCTTTGACTGTGTCGTAATCGTACCCCTTTGAAATCAGGTACCGACAGCCCTTATAAATATTTTCCTTTGAAAGAGGTTTGCCCCTTAAATACTTTTTGAGAAGGGCAAGCACTTCCTGCTCGTCGTCTTCAAAGTCTGAAAGTTCTTCTTCGATAACGCTTTTATCCACCCCTCTTTTGAGAAGCTCAACTTCAATCGCCTTCTTGCTCTTGCCCGAAACGCTCTCCGCATACATCCTACAATACTGCCTGTCGTCTGCATAGCCGTAATAATCAAGCCGCTCGAAAACGTAGGAGATGACGGCTTCGACGTACCCCTTTTTTACAAGAAAATCTTTAATCTGCTTTCTCGTTTTGGGGCTTGCCGAGATGTGGGTTAACGCCTTATCCACCGCCTGTGCCTTTTCGGTTTCAAGCTGGATATCGTCAAGGTAGGCCTTATCCACTACCATACCTGCCTTAAGGCGGTATTTTACGGCAACTTCCAACTTTATTCCGCAGTAAAA
>JBJEVC010000040.1:0-13875 GCA_051884135.1 Candidatus Coproplasma sp.
GTTTCCTTTAAACGGTGCTGGTTCCATCTCTTGATGACACCGGTATAACCGTGACCCTTGGTAACGCCGTGAGCGTCAACTCTGTCGCCTGCTGCGAAGATGTCTGCCTTAACTTCCTTGCCTACTTCGTAGGAAGAGAGATCGTCAAGTCTGAATTCCTTCAACACCTTGCAGGGCTTAACGCCTGCCTTCTTAAACTGACCGAGCTCGGGCTTGGTTAAAGCCTTTTCGGTAGTTTCGTCAAAACCGAGCTTTAAAGCGGAATATCCGTCTTTATCAACAGTTTTGATTTGTACTACGGGGCAGGGACCTGCCTGCAACACCGTAACGGGGATTACTTTCCCCTCCGCCGTAAACACTTGAGTCATACCCTCTTTACGGCAGATGATTGCTTTATTCATCGATAAAGTTCCTCCTGTTTATATTTTCAGATAACTCGCTTGGCGTTGCGCCGCTAATGCGTCGTCACCAATCCGTTGGTTATCTATATTGACTTTTTAGATTTTTGTTAGGTGAAATAATTTTCACCACATTTTGGTTTGTTTCTTTGCGGAGATGCGAGCAAGAGCAGGCGCAGGAGTACCGACCGCAGGGAGTTTACAATGAAGTAAATGACCAAGGCGGCACGAACTGCAACGAACTATTGCGACGCACATACGCAAAGCGCTTGATTAAAGTTTAATCTTGATGTCAACACCAGCAGGCAACCTTACTGTGTCAAGTAACTTTGCGTTGGGGGTGTAGATGTCGATAATTCTCTTATAAGTTCTCTGCTCGAACTGCTCACGGCTGTCCTTGTACTTGTGAGGGCAACGTAAGATGGTAACCACTTCCCTTTCGGTGGGAAGGGGAATAGGTCCCGAAATTTTTGCACCGCTCTTCTGCATAGTTTCAACAATGCGAGCTGCTGCAAGATCTACGAGTTCGTGGTCGTAAGCTGCGAGTTTGATTCTGATTTTCTGTCCTGCCATGTTAATTCTCCTTTTATACTAACAAAATGTGAAATGTGCTTACGTCAACTTAACCGTGTGTATCGTGGCTTGCGCATTAAAAAACACCGCAAAAACGGCGCCCTAATCAATAGCCCCGGTTAGTCGCAGGGGTCAAGCCCCTACAGTTGTCAGCATAAATTATCTTCCCCTGCGGGTTTAAACAGGGGTTTGAAGTAACTTTACGCCTCATCCCATACACACTTTTTTTCAACGTGCCTGTCTATTATATAATTTTCAAAAATTAAAGTCAACAGTTTGAAAGCACTTTTTTGCCTTAAAACGCCGCATTTTTAATAAAAAAACCTTAAAAACCCCGTATTTTTCAATCAAAATGAAAACTTGTGACGGACAATGTTAAAACACCACAATATATTGACATTTCCAGCGGTTTTAATACTAAAAACAGCGTTTTTGCACTATTCATAAAAAACACTGATTTTAGGTATTAAATTTTCTTATGCCTTTTTTAAAATGTGAAATATCACACTTTTTGCAAACATTTAACACAAAGTTTTGTGATTTGCTTACATTTTAGTTAATCTTAACGATTTCTTTAATAAATAACTCGAAGGACTGCCCGTTGCTGAAATTTAGCTGCAACCCCTTTTCAGTGAGCGCAACGCTACAGACAAAGTAGTCTTTTAAAAGAGATTCTATCTCCTGTAATAGTTGCTCCCCGCTCTATTTTTTGCTCGATAGTAAGTTCCTTTTTGTAGTTTAAAATACCCGTACCTTTATTCATAATTATTCTCCTTTGGTTCATATCCATGGATATGTTTTTAAATAATTATATCTCCATGGGGATATACTGTCAATATGAATGAAGTACGTTTCTGCGAAAATTTAAAACAGCTTATGCAGGAGAATCAAGTAAATCAAATGAAACTGTCCTGCGCAATCGGCGTTTCACAAAGCGCAATAAGCGCATGGCTTGCCAAAAAGAAAGAGCCGTGCATCAACTCCCTGTGGCTGATTGCCGATTATTTCGACGTTACGGTAGACTTCCTTATAGGCAGAAAGGACTATTAAAACCAAATTAATACATTTACCCGTCATTGCAAAAAACAATGACGGGTTTTATGTTAAGATAAAGAATAAATAATAAATGTGGTAAATAATTATACCTGTCATTGCGCCCCGTTGCTTGCAACGGCACGGAGCGTAGCGGAAGTAGCGGAGCCAAAGCGGAGCGTGGCAATCCCGATGGGTATGAGCGGAATAATATATTATTTTTACATTATTAATTATGGTGGGAATTATTTAGTATTAGTACTCACTTAAAACTCTGGGATTGCCACGCCGACAAAAGTCGGCTCGCAATGACGGGTAGGGACTCTGGGTTTGCCGCATGACTATAGCCCTTCGCAATGACGGGTTGGGACTTTGGGTTTGCCACAGGGCTAAAACCCTTCGCAATGACGGATTAGGAGTTCGCAAAGCGAAGTACATATGAGGATAAGAGAACGCCCCCGACGTTGCCGTCGGGGGCGTTTCTTTATTCAAGCCTATTCAGTTTTATACTATGGGAGCTAATTCCATCAAGTATACGAACACGTTTGTCGAATCTTTAGTAACAGAATGGCTGCCAGCCTCAAGCGTAACGGTCACCACGCCGTTTGAGAACGAGTACGAGGTTCCGTCAACTTTAATTGCAGCACCTGTACCTGCCGAGTAAATTGTGAACTGCATCTTAGTAGTAGTCGTGAACGTGATAGAGGTCGTCGAACCCGACTCCATCTTTATGGAGTTAGTGTAGTGAACACCGTTCGTGGTTATATCGACAGCCTTATCGTTACCTACTACCGTGAAGAAGCTGTTGTCACAGTTTTCAAGCCCTGTAGTGTGGTTCCAGGTTATTGCCTGACTCATATAAGTGTCATACTTATCTTTCACTGCAATATACGTTGCGTTAGCGGCAATTTCCGTTTGCTTTTCTTCACTTAACTTACCGTACAGTGTAACTATATCTGCACACTCTGCATTTGAGAGCAACGAAACGTCGGTTACAGCTGCAAGCTTTTCAGTTATTTCAGCATAAGCCTGAACCTGAACTAACTTTTCATTCAACGCCGTGATACCTGCGGTTACCTTCGAGTAGTTAGTAATCTGCGACTTCTGCGTTGCGTCGAGAGTATCGTACGTATCCTGAACGCTCAGGTACTCTTCAAGCAAGCTCTCAATCTCTTCTTCGGTGGATACCGACGAAGGATCAGCAAGTGCTGCAATCTGGTTGTTAAGACCTTCTACCTTGAAGTTTTCGTAAGCTTCTTCGGCTGCAACCAACGTAGCATAGTTGGAAACGCTTGCTGAAGGCGCAATGCTTATAAGTGTCTGGTAAGCCGTCCTTGCCTTGCTTATTGCACTGCCGCTGTCTACGGTAACAGTACCGATAGCAGATATCAACGTTTCAACTTCGGTTTCGCCCAAATCGATGTATTTAGCGAGCGCAGCAGTTACCGTTGAATAAGGAACGGAGACTTTTGCCTGTAAGTCAGAGCTCAAACGAGCATAAGCGTTTTGAGCATTTGCGATTAACTGATAGCTTGCATCATTATAAGCGATAGCGTCAATATCAATCAAGCCAGCCTTTGTATTGTAGTCCGCAATTAATTTAGTATTCAATTCTTCCGAATTATACTCTTCAAACGTAATTGAATTTATTGTAATGGTCTTAAATACACCGTGAGTTAACGCCTTGCTGTCTCCGGGCTGGAAGTTAGTAGGCTGAACTATATAGGTGCCGGGCTCTAATACAACCGAACCGCTTGCAGTTAATAAGCATTCACCTGCCTGGTTTAACAACACGCCCGTAGAAGCATATGTATCGGACGAGTATGAAACGGTTACTGTTGCGGCACTGGTTATGGTGAACGCATATACGGTCTTGTTAATCTTACCGGGAGCAACCGAAGTAGGCACGGAAATACTTGCGGGAGTAACGCCGCTGGGAACAACCGATACTTCAGACAAGTCGACGTTCGCAGCATCTTTAGCGTATCTCTTGGTAACGCCGCAACTTGCTGCGATTACCTTTCTTGCTTCGGTAACGTTGGTCTGAAGTTCGTAATCACCCGTAGGAATGTACGACTGTGAAGCCGTCGTATCAAACTTGCTGTAATCGATACCTCTTGCAGAGAACTGACAGCTGTTAGAAATAGTCTGGCTCTTATCGGTTACGACAGTACCGTTCATATTACCGATGCAGCTTGAGAACGAGTCGTTGTACGACTTAAGTGCGCCGCCTGCAACCTGCTGGGGATTCTTACACATAAAGAACAGGTTGTATTCGGAATAGATGTAAGAAGTTGCCCTGGGATTCATACAGTAGTCGGTCTGCTCTTCGAAGACGTTATTATACATATGTATATTAGCGTTTCTTGCAAGGGGACCTCTTGCTTTACACAATCTCCAGTAGTTATGATGATAGGTAAGGTTAAACTGCAACGAAGAGTCTGCCGAACCGACAAGATTGGTCTTATGGCAACCTTCGAAGTAGTTGTAAGAGCAGGTGAAGTACTGACCACGCTTGAAGTCGCAGCTGCCGTCGCCCTCTGCCTTATCGCTTTCGGCGGGGTTGGAAATGCTGGGTCCGTAGAACTCGTTGTTATGAATCCAACATCTTTCAACGCTTGCGGATAAGTCGGAAGAAGCACTTGCGCTTATCTGTACACCTTCCATACCGATTGCGTCTTCAGGGGTGTTGATGAAGGTAAGATTTCTAACTTCGAAGCTCTTACCAAGATCAGCTGCTGAAGATTCGCACATGAAGTGGAAGCCCCAACCGTCGATGGTAGCGTCTTCGCCGACGCCTTCAAGAGTTACGTCTTTAGCCGACTTCATACGTGCCATATGGCCGTTATCGCCGACAGTACCGCCGTTGCCTGTTGAATCGTAAATGGTCAAGCCGTCGATTAAAGGCGTTGAGCTGGCATTAAACGTACCCTTTGCATACAAGCCTGTATTGGAAACGCAGCCGACAAACCTTACAACCAAAGGAACGTTATTCTGTGCTAATAACTTAAGTATACCCTTGTTGGTATTAGCAGAACCGCCGTTTGCAGCCAAACCGCCGCCTACGTCCTGACCTACGGAGTTTAAAATATTACCGATACCTGTAACGGTAACGCCGCCGTAGCTTAAGGTAACCGTATTCTTGTTTTCATCAGTTACGTAGAGTACGATTGCATTTTCCTTTAAAGTACCGTCGTCCTTGTATGCACCTACGCCTGAAGTGTAGTTGAAGTGTGCATAACCCGAACGGTCGTATTTCTTGATTGAAAGGGTTTCTATAGTTTCTCCGTTAGTGCCGGAAGTAATCTTGAAGTTATAGGTTTCGCCACCCTTTAAGCCTAAAACGTCTACCCTTGCGGTATCGCTATCGATCTGGCGGATGAGTTCGCTGTCAACTGCAACGTATGCGGTATCTGCTGCCGTAGCAAGCTTATATTCAACCGTTGCGGCGGAAGCGTTCGTGTCATCCCACTCGATTGCGGCACTCTCGTAATTGCCTTGAGAATAGGTTACGTTCATAGTGGATTCTACCCACTTAACATACAGGGTTATATCTCCTGTAACGGGAGTTGAGAAGCTGTATTTAGTTGTTAAAGTTGAGTTGGTGTACCAACCTTCGATTGCATAGCCGTCCTTGGTAATGTTGGTAGGAGCGGTTGCCGTTGCACCCTTTCTTACGGTCTGCGAACCCTTGTTGGTCGTACCGTCCATAAAGGTTACGGTGTAGGTCTGATAGGTTGCAGAAATGGAGCAAGCAGTATAAACATTAGAATTGCTGTTGGAGATTGCAGTGATAGTAGCGCTGCCTTCGCCAACTACCGTCACCAAACCGCTTGCGCTAACCGTCGCAACGGAAGCATTGGAAGTTTCCCACGTTACGCTCTTGTCGTCGGTGTCTGCAGGCGTGATGGTTGCCGTAAGCTGAAGGGTATCGTCAACCTTAAGGCTTTCGTTGGTATAGTTAAGCGAAATACCCGTTGCATAAACTATTGTCGATTTAATGGTTACGGAACATTCTGCCTTAAGTGAAGCGTTCTCGGTTGAAGTTGCCGTAATGGTTACGGTACCGGTCGTCTTGGGCGTTACAACACCGTTTACAACGGTTGCAATGTTGTCGTCAGAAGATGTCCAGGTAACCGTCTTGACCGTTGCGTTGGAAGGTAATACGGTTGCCGTTAAATTAAGCGTATCTGCAAGCGCTATGGTTGCCGTCGTTCTGTTGAGTTCGATAGAAGTAGGCGCAACGTTGGTTATCGTGTATGAGCAGCTTGCCTTCTTGCTTGAGTCTGCCGCTGAAGTTGCGGTAATGGTTACTTGACCTGCCTTCTTGGCGGTTACAACGCCGTTAACTACGGTTGCAATCGTCTCGTCGGAAGATGACCATATAATATTGGTATTATCTGCGTCTGCAGGGGAAACGGTTGCTACTAACGTTTCGGTTTCGCCAACTTTGAGCGAAGAATTATTCTTATCTAATGAAACGTTTTCAACCGCTATAGGAGCAGGGTCAGAAATTGTTACGGTGAAGGAGAGAAGCTCGCAACCCGTGTTGCCTGAAGTACGGGACAACTGAAGAACTATCACGCCCTCGGTCGTTACGTTTCCTACTAAATTTATGTTTTTGTTACCCTCTGCCTGAGAAACGCTGAACGACGTAAGACCTGTAACCGCACCTGTAGAACCGCTCTTAAGAGATATGCCCACGGTCGAGCTCTTTGTACTATCGGTTAAGTTAGAAGTCCTTGCAGTGCCGGTTATGGTTATTATCTTCCTTGCCTGAAGCTTTAAGTTTATGTAGAGATAGTCGTATGCACCGCTTCCTGCAGATATTTTGAAGTATTTTACGCTATCATTAGCATTCGTACCGAAACCGCCGTCGCTTGTACCCTTTGTCCAGCTGTATATGCCTGCGGTTGCGCCTGCGCCTGCTATATCAAGTACGTAGTCGCCGTTTGCGGTATAGTCTGAAGGAGTTATCGTCCTTGTATAGCCGCAGACGTTACAGGTTGCATCCTGGTCGTTATCGTAAGTATGAGCTGCCTTGTCAAGCTGTGCGCCGTCGTTAGCCGTACAGTTGTGCCAATGGTAGGTTTCGTCACTCACCCATACGGAAGTATCTGCAACGTGAGTGTGTTCCTCTGCGGGAGGCGTAACCGTCCTTACATAACCGCAGACGTTACAGGTTGTATCCTGATCGTTATCGTAAGTATGAGCTGCCTTGTCAAGCTGTGCGCCGTCACCCGTAATGCATAAATGCCAGTGGTTGGTTTCGTCGGTGTGCCAAGTGCTGTCTGCCGTGTGCGTGTGAGATGCCGAAATTACCCTTACGGTACAGGTGTCGCTCTTGCCACCTGCCGTAGCCGTAATTATTGCAGTACCCTCGGAAACAGCGGTTACAACACCGTTAGATACGGTTGCAACCGACGTTCTGTCCGAAGACCACGTTACGGTCTTGTTCGTTGCGTTATCAGGCGTTACAATAGCCGTAAGCGTTACGGTTTCTGTTACGCCGAGCTGTAATTCTACCTCGTCCTTGTTTAAGGTTACTGAAGTAACCGCTACGTCTTTGGAAGTATTGCCATTCTTGTTGCAGGCAGCAACGAAGGCACATACGAACGAAAGAACGCATGCAAGGAGCACGATTAAAAATACTCTCCTTTTCTTCATATAAATCCCCCTTTAGCGGTTCTGCCGCTAATATTGACATAATTGATAATAACTTTAAATAATAGTTATAGCTATACAAAATTATATTACAAGTTATGTTATTTGTAAACAGATTTTGGTAAAAATTTTAAAAAAATAAAAAATGCACTTCAATATTGTAAAAGAAGTGCATTTATTCTATATTTATTAATTTTAACTAACCGTTACTTATCGCCTTTAACTGTAACAGTAATTCCCTTTTCGAATTTTGTATTAAAGTCGAAGGTTTCTCCCTTATATTTAAAGGAAGGCAGAGTATCGAGTTGAACGTTGTGCAGGCTTTTGAATATGCTTGCGTCCACGTCGGGGTTGCGGGTGCGGAAGTCCTTAATGAGCTTTTTAATATCCTGCCTGCCCGATTGCCCCTGCTCCCCAAGCGAAAGCCCTTTTGTCAGCTTGCACGCACAGGCGATGAACTGCAGATTGTTATATTCCTTCCAATGAATGATGTCGTCTTCGTTTACGCAGTACAGGGGGCGGATTAGAGTCATGCCGTTGAAGTTGGTACTCTTTATCTTGGGCATCATTCCCTGAATCTGACCGCCGAACATCATTGACATCAGCGTGGTTTCGATTACGTCCGACATATGGTGTCCAAGCGCAATTTTGTTACAGCCGAGCTCTTCGGCACGGGCGTACAGAAAGCCCCTGCGCATACGGGCGCAGAGATAGCAAGGGTGCTCGCCGCCTATTAATTCGTTTACGTCGAAGATATCCGACTCGTAGATTTTGGCAGGGATTTCCATTAAGGCAAGGTTACTCTCGATGAGCGCTAAATTTTCAGGGGCATAGCCGGGGTTCATAACGATGAAATCTACGTCGAACTCAATCTCGGAGTGGCGTTTAAGCTCCTGCATGCACTTGGCGAGGAGAATTGAGTCCTTGCCGCCCGAAATGCACACGGCAATTTTGTCGCCCTGCTCGATAAGGTTATACGCCTTGACAGCCTGCAAAAACTTCGTCCAGATACCCTTGCGGAATTTAGTTATTATGCTGCGCTCTATGCGCCCGCACGGCGAAAGCTCTCTCGCCATTAGTCTTCCGTGTGGTGTTCTTCTTCGTGGGGCTCGGGGAATTGAGCTTTATCGTACTCAATGCCGTTCTTGTCGTAGTAGTCCTTGATAGCCGCACGAATAGCTTCTTCCGCTAAAACCGAGCAGTGAAGCTTGTGAGCAGGCAGACCGTCCAACGCCTCAGCAACGGCTTTGTTGGTTAAGGTTAAAGCTTCGGAAATGGGCTTGCCCTTAATCATCTCGGTTGCCATAGACGAAGATGCGATTGCACTGCCGCAACCGAAGGTGTTGAACTTGACGTCTACTATTATGTCGTTCTCCACCTTGATATAAATTTTCATAATGTCGCCGCAGACTGCGTTGCCCACTTCGCCGACGCCGTCCGCATCGTCAAGCTTGCCCACGTTTCTGGGATTTGTAAAATGGTCCATAACCTTTTCACTGTAAAGTGCCATATATTTTTAAACCTCTGTTTTTATTATTTATATATAATGTGGTAAATTGTTTTTATATATTTTTTTCACCTTATTCGGGTATGTGCCTTTGGAAAGATGCGAGTAAGAGCAGGAGCCTGCGGATTTGCCGACGGGAGTTTACAATGAAGTAAATGACCGAGACAAAACGTAAAGGCGACGAACTATTACGACGCATATTTACAAAGCACTAAATCAAATGAGGTGTCAACCCCTTTGATAAACTCTCCCACACGGGGGAAATACTACGCAAGTATTCCACCACCTTCGGGACTTCTTCGATGATATAGTCAATCTCTTGCTCGGTGTTCCACTCGGACAGGCTTAAGCGGAGCGAACCGTGAGCCACTTCGTGGGGTAAGCCCAACGCTAAAAGAACGTGAGAAGGGTCGAGCGAACCCGACGTACAAGCCGAACCCGATGACGCACAGATGCCCTTTTGGTCTAAAAGGAGCAGAAGACTTTCGCCTTCAATGCCTTCGAAACACATATTGACGTTGCCGGGAAGACGGCAAGATATATCGCCGTTAACTTTAGAGTGCTCTATCTTGGAAAGGCCTGCAATAAGCCTATCACGAAGAGCCGCTTCCTTTGCCATATTTTCCGAAAGGTGTTCGACCGCTTCTTTTAAAGCGGCTGCCATACCCCAGACGCCTGCGATATTCTCGGTACCGCCACGGCGGTTGCGCTCCTGTGCGCCGCCTTCGATAAGGTTGAAGAGCCTTACGCCCGTGCGGCAGTACAAAAAGCCAACGCCTTTGGGCCCGTGGAACTTGTGGGCTGATGCGGAGAGCATGTCGATATTGTCTTCAACGACGTTAATGGGCAGGTGCCCTACCGCCTGAACGGCGTCGGTGTGGAAGGTTACTTTATTCGCCTTGCAGATTGCGCCTATCTCACGAATGGGCTGAATTGTACCCACTTCGTTATTGGCAAACATTATGGTTACTAACGCCGTGTCGGGGCGGAGAGCCTTTTGAACTTCTTCGGCGGTTATAAGCCCGTTGGAGTGTACGTCCAGATAGGTTACTTCAAACCCTTCCTTTTCCAACTTCTTCAACGTGTGTAAAACGGCGTGATGCTCGAAAGCGGTTGAGATAATGTGCTTTTTACCCTTTAACGCACCCGAGTACGCCGCAGAGCGGATTGCCTGGTTGTCCGCTTCGCTTCCGCCTGAAGTAAAATATATCTCGTTGGGCTTTGCGCCGATTAAGGAAGCGACCTGCGCCCTTGCACCGTCCAACGCCTCTTTGGCAATCTGCCCCACCGTATGCAGGGACGAGGGATTGCCGTACACTTCTTTATAATATTTAGCCATTGCGGCTATTGCCGTATCGCTCATCGCCGTCGTTGCGGCGTTATCCACATAAACGATTTTTTGCTCTTTCAACTTGCGCCTCTTAATTCCTACTTTTTTAGTATGATATTAGTATAGAAAATAATTCCTATTTTGTCAATAGGAATTAACGAGCTTGAATAATATTTTGCAAAAAAGATTGAGTGCGCACGGCGTTCCGCCGTGCGCACCCTTAAGCTAAATGTTAAGATTCGCTTTCGTAATGACAGTCCGAATACTGTGTAGGGGGCATTGTTTCGCCTTCTTCCACATGGACGTTGTTCACTACGTGACCTTTCCCGTCAACTACCTTGTAGGTACCGCTCTTGGGGCAGGTATCTCCGCAATTAAGTCTCATATATTCACCTCCGATAAAATCAATGTGTGCAGTTATCGGAAATGTATACGCATTTATTTCAATAAATCGGCTAAAGTCTTACTGCGCAGAAAGTTCATAATAACTTCGTCTAACTCACGCCATAGGGGCAGGGTTAAACAGCCGTCTGCCTTGGAACAGCCTGCATCCAAGCAGGAAACGGGCGAAAGCGTACCTTCCGCCGCACAGATTATCTCCGCCACGTTGTACTCTTCGGGGGATTTGACGAGGCGGTATCCGCCGCTCTTACCCCTTGCCGAAATGATTAACCCTGCCGAAGAGAGCGAAGCGACGGTTGCTTCCAGATATTTCTGCGACTCTCTGACCCTTTCGGAGATGTCGGCAAGCGACACGTTTGCCCCATCGTTGTGTTGGGCTAAATCAAGCATAACCTTTAAGGCGTTCCTGCCCTTGGTCGTAATCATCATAACACTGTTCTCCTTATCAACCGCCGTACTCAATCATCTTATTTATGCATTTGACGGCGGAAGCGATGAGCTGTTCGTCCATAATCATCTCTTCGCCGGCTTCGCCCTTAAGGCAGTTGTACACGTCCGCCAAGGTGGTTGCCTTCATATTGTGGCAAACCAAGTCCTTTGATAAAGGATAGAATTTTTTGTCGGGGCACTTAAGCTGCAAGTGCTGTAAAATGGAGTTTTCGGTTCCGATTATAAATTCCTTTGCATCCGACTTTATTGCATAGTCCATAATTCCCGAAGTCGAGCCGACGTAGTCTGCATGCTTAACCACAGAAGGGCGGCACTCGGGGTGAACCAAAAAGAGTGCGTCGGGGTGGGCGGCTTTAGCCTGTATAATCTCATCTTCATCAACCCTTGCGTGGGTGGGGCAACCGCCCGAAAGGAGCTTGAAGTTCTTTTCAGGAACCTGGTTTTTAACAAAGGTACCTAAATTTATGTCGGGAATGAATAAAATATTCTTCTCGGGCATTGCCTTGCAGATTTTAACCGCCGAAGATGACGTTACGCACACGTCGGAGATGGTCTTAAGCTCTGCCGTGGTGTTGATGTAGGCAACAACGGCATAGTCGGGGAACATCTTTTTAACCTGCTCTATCTCTTCTTTGCCCATCTGCTCCGCCATAGGGCAGCCTGCCGTGGGGTTTGCGAGATACACTCTCTTTTCGGGGGAGAGCATTTTAACGGTTTCCGCCATAAAGCGCACACCGCACATAATCACGTTTTTCTGCGGAGTGGACTTTGCCTTTAAAGATAAGGCGTAGCTGTCCCCCGTGAAGTCTGCAACCTCGCAGATATCGGGCGACATATAGCTGTGGGCTAAAATGCAGGTATCCGTATCCTTTTTAAGCTGTATTATTTTATCCTGTAATTCCCTGACCGTCACGGTTTTATCCTCCTATCGTCAGTAAAATAGTTTGTGTAAATTTGTAGGTTATTATAGCATAACCTTGCGCCTTGGTCAAGATAATTGAGAAAAGTAAAGAATAAAAGGGGTTAATGATGCACCGCAGGGCGGTGACGCCCTGCGGTGCTGAATAATCATTTACTTACTTGGTAGTCTTTTTACAAGTTCTCTTCTTTTTGGGAGCAATATCTTCGGGAACTTCATCGACAGGGATATGGGATACGTCCGCCTTTACCGCCTTGTGTTCCTTCTTCACTCTCGTCTTTTCCTTCTTTTCGCTCTCTATTTCCTGCTCGGTACTCTCGTGGAAAGGCACTTCCAATATTATAGCCTCGAAGGGGCGGAGCGTGAACGAAAGCTTATAAGGTCTGCCGTTGCAGAGCGCCTCTTCCGCTTCCACTTCCATTAAGCTTCCGTCGGGATAGGTGGAGAAAATTCTCTTATACTTGCCGCTGACGGGTGCTCCTACGCCGTAGTTGGAGTAGCCCATAGGGGTCATATTGCATACGAATATGAGTGCGTCGTTATAGTTCCAAGGGTTACGCCTGATGAATGCGAATATGGAACGGGCAACGTCGCCGCTCTCTATCCACTCAAACGACTTATAGCTCGTGTCGTTATATAAAACGGGTCTTTCCTTATATAAGTGTAATAAGGTACGGTAGCAGTCCATAACGTCCCTATGGCCGGGGTCGTCGCAGAGATGCCAGTCTAAACTTGTCTTGAAGTTCCACTCCTTCTCCTGCGCAAAGTCCTGACCCATAAACAGTAGCTTCTTGCCGGGGTGACCCATCATCATGGTGTAGAACGCCTTTAAACTGCCGAACTTGTCCATTCTGCTTCCGGGCATCTTGTTGAACATACTGCCCTTGCCGTAGACCACTTCGTCGTGGGAGAGCACTAATATATAGTGTTCATCGAAGATATAGTCGAGCGTGTGGGTCATAAGGAAGTGGTGATACTTTCTGTACACGGGGTCCTTCTTTATGTAGGAGAGCGTATCGTTCATCCAACCCATATCCCACTTTAAGCCGAAGCCCAGGCCGTTGTCCTTGACGGGTGCGGTTATGCCGGAGATAATCGAAGAGTCTTCTGCAATTAAGAAGGCGTCAGTACGGCTGCGCAAAACGCTGTTTAAATGTTTGAAGAACTCAAAGCTCTCCAAGTTATGGTCTCCGCCGTAGACGTTGGGGCGCCACTCGCTTCTGCCGAAGCTGGTGTATAACATTGCCGCAACGGCGTCTACACGCAGTGCGTCCAAGTGGTACTTTTTAACCCAGAACAACGCCGAAGCTATAAGGAAATTGGAGACTTCCTTTTTGCCCAGGTCAAACGCCTTGGTACCCCATTCGGGATACTCTGCTCTTAAGGGGTCTGCATATTCGTACAGGGGAGTTCCGTCGAAGTTGGCAAGCCCGAAAGCGTCCTTGGGGAAGTGCGCAGGCACCCAGTCCAAAATTACGCCGATGCCGTGCTTGTGCATATAGTCGACAAAGTACATAAAGTCTTGGGGTGAACCGTACCTTGCGGTAGGGCAGAAATAGCCCGTTACCTGATAGCCCCAGGAAGGGTCGAAGGGATATTC